>PKWK01000302.1 GCA_003133205.1 Granulicella sp.
GCCTGCATCATGAAGTTCGAGATGACGCGGCCATCGTTGGCCTGGAGGCGCGGGCCGTAGGTGTTGAAGATGCGGACGAGGTGGGTGTCGACGCCGTAGTAGCGGTGCCAGGCGGTGACGGCGGCCTCGGAGAAGCGCTTGGACTCGTCGTAGACGGAGCGCGGGCCGATGGGGTTGACGCGGCCCCAGTAGGTCTCGACCTGGGGATGAACCTCGGGGTCGCCGTAGCACTCGGAGGTGGAGGCGTGGAGGTAGCCGGCGCTGTACTTGCGCGCGAGGTTGAGGGTATTGATGGTTCCCGCGGAGCCGACGACGAGGGTTTCGGGGCCGAGGCGGTCGTAGTCGACGGGGCTGGCCGGAGAGGCGAAGTTGAAGATGAAGTCGATCGGGCCGGGATCGAAGGCGGCGCAGATGTCTTGTTGAAGGAGGGCGAAGCGGGACTCGCCGGTGAGGTGGGCGAGGTTGGCCAGGTTGCCGGTTGCGAGGTTGTCTACGCCGAGCACCGTGTGGCCCTGCGCGAGGAGCGCATCGGTCAGGTGAGAGCCGAGGAACCCTGCGGCTCCGGTGACGAGGATCTTCTTGGGGATCATGTGTTCCGTTTCCGATTGTTGCAGCTAGGCACTTGCGGGAGTTGCAACCTCGACATCGCGCGCGGGATAGACCGCAGGGCGACCGACGCTGATGTAAGTGAAGCCGAATTCGTGCATCATGCCGGGGTCGAAGAGATTGCGGCCATCGACGATGATGGGGTAGCGCATGATGGTGTAAATGCGCTTGAGATCGAGCGTGGCAAACTCCGACCAGTCGGTGAGGATGAGCAGAGCGTCGGCGTCGACGGCAGCGGCGTAGGCGTCGGAGACGTAGCGGAGTTGCGGGCCGGCGGGGAGTTTCTGCTCGGTGCGATGCATGGCGGCGGGGTCGTACGCGGCGATGGAGCAGCCTTCGGCGAGCAGCATCTCGACCAGGTCGACGGCGGGCGATTCACGGATGTCGTCCGTCTCACCCTTGAAGGCGAGGCCGAGGACCCCGAGACGCTTGCCGCGCAGTGTCCAGAGCGCAGCGCGGACCTTGGACAGGAAGCGCTTCTTCTGCTCCACGTTGATCTTCTCCACCTCGGTGAGGAGGTTGAAGTCGATGCCGAGCTGGTCGGCGACCGAGCGGAATGCGGCGACGTCCTTGGGGAAGCAGGATCCGCCGTAGCCGATGCCGGGGCGGAGGAAGCGGGACCCGATGCGGCTGTCGAGTCCGATGCCGCGCGCGACCTGCTCAATGTTTGCGTCGGTGGCCTCGCACAGGTTGGAGACCGCGTTGATGAAGGAGATCTTGAGCGCGAGAAAGGCGTTGGAGGCGTGCTTGATGATCTCTGCCGACTTGGTGGAGGTATTCAGCAGTGGCGGGGGTTGATCCGCGGAGCAAGCGCCGGGAATGGCGTCGGGACGCTTGTAGTACTCCCCGCTGGTGAGCGGCGCGTAGATGGCGGCGAGGAGGGTGGCGGCGGCTTCGCTGTCGGCGCCGACTACGATGCGGTCGGGGTGGAGGAAGTCCTCGACTGCGGTACCTTCGCGGAGGAATTCGGGGTTGGAGACCACATCGAAGAGGCGGCGGGCGACGCCATTGCGCTCGATGGAGCGCCGGATCCACTCGTTGGTGTAGACCGGAACGGTGCTCTTTTCGACGATCACCTTGTAGCTGGTCAGCGAGCGGGCAATCTCGCAGGCGACCGCTTCGACGTAGGAGAGGTCGGCGTCGCCGGTCTCCGATTGCGGGGTGCCCACGGCAATGAAGATTGCCTGGCAGTCGCGCGTCGCCTCGTGGAGGTCCGTGGTGAAGCGGATCTTCTTTGTGTTGCGGTAACGGTCGAGGAGTTCGGGCAGATGCTTCTCGTGGATGAGGGTGTCGCCCGATTCAAGGGCGGCGACTTTGCGCTCGTCATTATCCACGCAGACGACGTCGTGGCCTATCTCCGCGAAGCAGACGGCCGCGACCAGGCCAACGTAACCCGAGCCAACGACTGCAATTTGAATGGTTTTGGTCATAGTATCCAGGTGGAACGGAGCCTCTTCAGGTAATGTTTGCAGTCTAGTGGATTTCGCGCGTAAGCCAAAATCCCCAAGGCTGGCCAGGGACGACTATCCCCTTCCTCGCAGGGAGGCGGGTCGAGTAGACTAGGTGGAATGGGTCCGCAAAAAACGCAGTTGCCCCCCGCCGCCGGTGCATTCGACCCGCAGCGGCCCGGCATGGGTTCCGATGTCGGCGACACATCCTTGTCTGAGGCGGTGGCGACGCTGCGCAAGCGCCGCTGGATACTGATCCTGGCGACCGTGCTGGGCGTGAGCTACGGCGCGTACACGGCGTTTACACAGCCCAAGGTCTTCATCGCCTCCAGCGTCATCCAGGTGCATAGCGGCGCTTCGAACGCATACAGGCTGGATCAGTCTTACGATTCCAGCGACGACTCGCAGACCAAGATGAACACGGAAGTGTTGATCCTGAAGAGCGACACGCTGCTGGCCACTGTGGCGCAGGAGATGGACCTGGCAAACAATCCGGACTTTTTCGGAGCGATCGGTCCATTGCCGCATGCTTCGCTGACCAACCCGCAGGTGCGCGCCAGCGTTGTCGGCCAGCTCAAGGGCAGTCTGCAGGTAGCTCTGATTCCTCGCACCGCGATGATGACCGTCAGCTACTCAAGTCTCAGTCCAAAGCTGTCCGCGGACATCGTCAACCACGTCGTCGATGCGTACATCCAGCAAGCTTTCAATGTGCCTTACGCGCGCACGAAGAAGGTATCGTCGTGGCTTTCCTTGCAGTTGGACGAGCTAAAACTGGAGGTTGAGCGGTCGCAACAGCAGATGATGGACTTGCAACGCAAGCTGGGGGTTCTGGGGTACGAATCGACGCACAACCAGGTGCAGGCGTCGCTTGAGGGGCTGTTAGCCGCAGAAGGGGCTGCGAAGATCACGCGCATCAACGCCGAATCGCGCTACCTGATGGTCAAGGAGATGGACCCGAATACCATTGAGGGTTCGATCGAGACGACGCCGGGAACCATGCCGGGCCAGTTGAACGGGCTGCGCAGCCAGCTTGCCTCGGCAAAGGCGGACTACCAGCAAATGCTGGGAACGCTGGGGCCTAACCATCCGCAGGCGAAGGCGTTGCAGCAAAAGATCGACGAGTTGACCAAGGCGATCAATACAGAGCAGAGCCGGATCGAACTGCAGGCCAAGGAGACCTATCTCGCGGCCAAGGCGGACGAGGACAAGACGGAGCAGGAACTCGACGCGAGAAGGGCTGAAGCCGACAAACAGGGCGACGACCTGGTGCAGTTCACGGTGACTCAGCGCGAGTACCAACAGGACCGCGCTTTGTATGACGCCCTGCAGCAGCGCCTGGAGACCGCCAAGGTGGAGGCGGGGTTGGATGCTACGGAAGTCGACCAGGTGGACAAGGCACTTCCGCCGGTGAACCCCACTCTGCGGCGGAAGTCGACCATGATCCTGACGACGACCATTTTCTTCCTGCTCGGCGGGATTGTGGTTGCCTTCATCGTGGAGAGCCTGGATACCGGACTGCACAACATCCATGAGATTGAATCGGTCATGGAGATGCCCTCGCTGGCGATCATCCCAAGGGCGAAGCGGTCGAGCGCGGAGCAAACCGCGGCGATGTCCACGGCGCAGCGCAACATCAATGTGCTCACTCAGCCCAAGTCGCAGTTTACCGAAGCGTTCCGAGCGCTGCGAACTTCGCTTCTGCTGGCCACTGCCGGGAAGCCTCCACAGTTAATCCTGTTTACCAGCGCAACCCCATCGGAAGGCAAGACCACAGCGGCGAGCAATCTGGCATGCATTCTGTCGCAGGGCGAGGCGCGCGTTTTGCTGATTGATGCCGACCTGCGCCGGCCGACCATTCACCACCGGTTCGGACTGACGGGAAAGCTCGGGTTGACGACTGTACTGGCTGGAACATCGACGCTCGAAGAGGCGGTGCAGCATGTCCCCGAGACACCCAACCTGGATATTCTGCCAAGCGGTCCCGTGCCTCCATTCCCGAGCGAGATGCTGAGTTCGGAGGCGATGCTGGCGCTGATCGCGAGACTGCGCACGATGTATACGCATGTGGTCATCGATTCTCCGCCGATTCTTTCGGTAACCGACGCCGTAATTCTTGGGCGTGAATCGGACGCCGCGGTGCTGGTGATACGCCACGGGAAATCGAGCAAGAATGTACTGCGGCGGGCACGCGACCTTCTGGTCCGCTCGGGCGCTCCGATGGCCGGCCTGGTGCTGAACGCCGTCGATCTGAACTCGCCCGAATACTACGGCTACTACGGCTACACCGGGTACTCGTACGGGTCCATGGACGGCGAAAGCTGGGACACGCAGTCTGCTCCCGCGGACGAGGCGGTTGTGGAAGGGAAGGCCAAGCGATGACCAGCGGATTCCTGACTACGATACGGATTGCACCAAGTCTGGCGCGATGCTTGCTGGTGTGGACTCTTGTTGCGTCCTGCTGGACCGCAGGTGCTGGGGCGGCATTCGGACAGGCGGGCGGCGCGGCGGGAGCGCAGACCGGCGCGTCCGGTTTGGCTGGACAGCCAAGCGAGGCTCCGGCACAGTCGACGGCCTCGGCGACGCCGCTGGGCAACCAGTCGATGCTCTACCCCGGCGAGGATTTCCAGTTGGGCCCCGGAGACTTGATCGCGGTGCGGGTTTTTATGCAGGCGGACTACCAGGCAACGGTGCGAGTCGATCTGGACGGGAATGTGAAACTACCGTTCATCGGCAGCGTTAATCTGAACGGCTTGACTGTGCGGGCAGCCCAGACCCTGATTGCTGACCGCCTGCGGACTGGAGAGTTCTACAGAAATCCTGAGGTCACGATTCAGGTGATGGACACCGTCAACGGCTCGGTGATGATTACCGGGGAAGTACGCGCTACAGTGCCAGTCGCCACGGAGAGGAGCCTGAAGGACGTGCTGTTGACCGCGGGCGGACTGCCGGCGACTGCGAGTCATACGGTTAAGATCGTCCGCGCTGGGTTGACCGACCCGATTGTGGTCGATCTCGGGACGGACCTGGCATCCAGCACGACGGCGAACATCCCCATCCACCCGCATGACATCATCCAGATCACCCGCGCCAGTGTGGTTTATGTGCTGGGTGCGTTCAGGACGCAGGGCGCAGTACCTCTGGACCAATCCTCCCCTCTTACGCTGCTGCAGTTGGCCGCGCTCAGCGGAGGGATCAACTTCGAGGGTAGTTTCAACGATCTCCGGATCATCCGCACCATAGGGAAAGATCGCAAGGTCGTCGACGTCGACATCAAGAAGGTGCGCGACGGCAGAGCGCCCGATCCTGTACTGCAGGCCAACGACATCGTGTTCCTGCCGACTAATGAAATGAAGGCTACGCTCAAGAGCATAGGTGCAGGCGGCGTATTAGGAATTGTCTCTATCCTGATCGCTGCCCACGCGTATTAGAGGTTCTCAAGAGCACGGGGCGCACCTCGCCGCCAACTACCTGGGAAGGGAGAATTGGATGACGTTTGAGCCTGAACAGCCGCACCCTCGCGCCAATCGGCGTGTGCGGCTGGCCTACCTGGTGAGCCATCCTATCCAGTACCAGGCTCCACTGTTGCGACGTATTGCCCAGGAGCCGGACATTGATCTGACGGTGCTCTTCGGCTCGGATTTCTCCGTCAAGGGATACCGCGACGAAGGGTTCGGAGTTGGCGTGAAGTGGGACGTTCCGCTGCTCGATGGATACAAGCATGTCTTCCTGCCGAAGTTGCGCGATGGGCAGGATGTGAGCTTCGCGATGCCCATGAACCGCGGCATCGTGCGCCAGTTGCGCGGGAGCGGCGGCGAGCCGGCGTTCGATGCGCTGTGGGTACATGGATACGCCACCGTGAATGCGATGCACGGGATGATTGCGGCCAAGGCGCTGGGTATTCCCGTGCTTCTGCGGGCGGAGTCGTGGCTGCGCGATCGCGGGCGGAGCGGGGTCAAGCTCGTGCTCAAGAACATTTTTTTCGCTGGTCTAAAGCAAATGGTGGACGGCGTGCTGCCGATTGGGACCCTGAGCGCAGAGTATTGGCATCACTACTTCGGCGACGATGTCCCGCGCTTCCTGATGCCGTATGCGGTCGACAATTCCTACTTCTCAGAGCGCGCGCAAGAGGCGAAGGCCGGGCGGGCGAGCCTGCAGGCGGAGCTTGGACTGGACCCTGCGCGTCCGGTGGTTCTGTTCGCGTCGAAGCTGCAGTCGCGCAAGCATTGCGATCATCTGATCGAGGCGTACGCTCGACTTTCGCCGGCTCCCGGAGCAGAGCCCGAGGCGTATCTCGTCATTGTGGGCGACGGCGAGGAGCGCGCGGCACTGGAACGGCAGGCGGCGGCTACGGGTTTCAGTAGCATCCACTTCTGCGGGTTCCGCAACCAGTCCGAGCTGCCGCGGTTCTTCGACCTGGCCACTGTGTTTGTGCTGCCGTCGCGGCACGAGCCCTGGGGACTGATTGTGAATGAGGTGATGAATGCGGCGAGGCCGGTCATCGTGTCCGACGATGTGGGCTGCGCGCCAGACCTGATCGACGATGGAAGGAACGGATGTATCTACCCGGTGGGCGACGTGAACGCGCTGGAAAATGCGCTGCGACGGGTGCTGGATACGCCGGGCGTCGCGGATGCGATGGGCCAACGCGCGTTCGAACGCATCCAGAGCTGGAGTTTTGAGGAAGACATCCAAGGAATGCGACGCGCGCTGGCTTCGGTTGTGCCGGGGTTCGAGGCGTAGTGCGATCTCCCATTCAGGCACGTCGGCGTGCTGCGCATCGTGCCGAGATTCCATGCTGGCGACGTCGGAGGACCGGTTCCGCTAACGGCACTGGGGCCAAGGGTTTATGAGAGGATAAGGGTACGGAAACGATACAAAACGTGCACGATGCGGAGCGCCCATGTGTGGCATAGCGGGATTTGTCTCAACGACAGATGCCCCCGAATTATCGTCGGTTGATGCCGTTCGTCGGATGACCGACCGGATGCGCCTGCGCGGCCCCGACGCTGAGGGATTGTGGACGGGAAACGGAGTGGTGTTGGGCCATCGGCGCCTCGCCATTCTCGACCTGGATGCACGATCCAACCAGCCCATGGTCTCGTCCGACGGAAACTACAACATTGTTTTCAACGGCGAGATTTACAACTTTCGCGAACTCAAGAGTGAGCTTGAAGCGGAGGGCGTAGCATTCCACACGACGTCCGATACAGAAGTGCTGCTGGCGTTGTATGCGCGGGAGGGCGAGCGCATGCTGCCCCGGCTGCGCGGCATGTTCGCGTTGGCGATATGGGATGTGCGGGCGCGCGAACTGTTTCTTGCGCGCGATCCTTACGGCATCAAACCGCTTTATTATGCTCAGACTGAGGGCGGCCTGGTGTTCGCGTCACAGGTGAAGGCGATTATGGCGTCCAGCCTGGTCTCGGCGACATGGGAGACGGCCGGAGTGGCTGGATTCTATCTGTGGGGCAGCGTGCCGGAGCCGTGGACCATCTACCGCGGGGTGTTCGCGTTGCCTTGCGGGAGTTGGCTGCGGGTGCGCGAAGGCCGGGCGGAGACGCCGGCGCGCTGGGACGACATTCGGGACAATTGGCGGCAACCGGGCGTTCAGCAATCCGCCGCGGAACTGCAAGAGACGGTGCGGCAGGCGGTGACGGACTCGGTGCGTGCCCACCTGGTGTCGGATGTTCCGGTGAGCGTGTTTCTGTCGGGAGGAATTGATTCGGGGACGATTGCGGGTTTGATCTCCGAGATGGGCGGGCAGGTCGAGGGGATTACGGTGGGCTTCGACGAATTCTCCTCGAAGCAGGAGGACGAGGTTCCCACGGCCGCGCTGCTTGCCCAACACTATGGCCTTCCGCACCACGTGCGGCAGATCTCGCGGAGCGAATTCGAACAGGATATTCCGCTGATTCTCGATGCGATGGATCAGCCGTCGATCGATGGCGTGAACACGTGGTTTGCCGCGAAGGCGGCGGCGGAACAGGGCTACAAAGTCGTGCTCTCGGGGGTGGGTGGTGATGAGCTGTTTTATGGCTACTCCCTGATGAAGGAGCTTCCCCGCAGAGCGACGCAGGGTCGAGCGATTGCGGCCGTTCCCGGTGCTCGATTGCTGGTGAAGGCTGCGTGTGCGTATCTTGCCAAAGGGCACAGGCATCCCAAGGTCAAAGGGATTCCGGAGTTCATGGGATCTCTGGAGGGCGTGTATTTTCTGAAGCGCTGCCTGTTCCTGCCGGAGGAGCTACCCGTCTTGATGGGAGAAGAGAATGCAAGGGAAGGATTGGAGCGGTTGGGAGGCTCGCCGCCTGGCATAACCAAAGCCAGTGCCGTCACGGACGCGGCAGGGGTTTGCCTGCTCGATTCCACACTCTATCTGCGGAATCAGTTGCTCCACGACAGCGATTGGGCCAGCATGGCGCACTCTCTGGAGTTGCGTACGCCGCTGGTGGATGCTGCGTTGCTGCACGCACTGCGATCGGTGCACACAGGTTTTGTTGGCGGAGTCGGCAAGAGGATGCTGGGGCAATCTCCGAGAAGCCCGTTGCCGGAGCAGATTATCGGGCGTCCGAAGACGGGGTTCGGGGTGCCAATGACCCAGTGGCTGGCCGCGACAACCAACCGGCGCGAGTGGGAGAGCATGCCCCTGCTGGCGGATCGTGGAACCCCGTGGACGCGGCGCTGGGCCAAGATCGTACTGGATGAGGGATTCAAGGGAGGCAACTAGATTTGTGCTCGCCCCTCACCATGTCGCTTGAGGATCGTCGATGAGAATACTGCACTTCATCGCTTCCATCGATTCGGCTACCGGCGGACCTGTTGAGGGACTGAGGCAGCGCTGCACGATCTACCGGGCGGGCGGGCACGACATCGAGGTGGCTTCGCTGGACTCGCCTGAATTCGTGCAGACATGCGATTTCCCGGCCAAGCTGGTGGGACTGGGGCCGGGCCGGGGAACGTACGGATACTCGCCGCGCGCGGTCCCGTGGCTGAGGGCCAATCTTTCGCGCTTCGACGTGGTGTTCGTCAACGGCGTCTGGAACTACAACACGCTGGCCGCCCATCGCGCTCTCGCCGGCACGGACATTCCGTGGGCCATCTTCACTCACGGGATGCTCGACCCCTACTTCAAGAAGCGGTTTCCGCTGAAGCATCTGAAGAAATCGCTCTACTGGCACACGCTGCTGGGCAAGGTCTTCCGCGATGCGTACGCCGTGCTGTTTACGTGCGAAGAGGAGAAGATTCTGGCGCGGCAGTCGTTCTCGCGATACAACGTGCGCGAGGCGGTTGTTCCTTATGGCACGTTCGGCCCGAACTGCGACACAGCGGCGGCCAGCGAGGCGTTTCTGGCGCGATGGCCGGGGTTGCGTGGGAAGCGACTGGCGATTTCTCTTGGGCGGATTCATCCGAAAAAAGGGACCGACATCCTGATCGAGGCCTTTGCCGGCACGCTTGCGAAAGATGCGGCGTGGCACCTGGTGATTGTGGGGCCCGACCAGATCGGATGGCAGGGAGAACTTGAAGCGCTGGCGGAGAGGCTCGGCATTGGCGATCGGATTACCTGGACCGGAAGCCTCGCGGGCACGCTGAAGTGGGGGGCGTTCTCCGCGTCGGAGGTATTTGTGCTTCCCTCTCACCAGGAGAACTTCGGGATCGTGGTGGCGGAGGCCATGGCGTGCGGCCTGCCCGTAATCGTGTCGGACAAGGTGAACATCTGGCGGGAGATTGTGAGCTACGAGGCAGGTCTGGTTGGGAAAGATACGATTGAGGGGACCGGGGATTCGCTGCGCCAGTGGTCGGCGTTGACTGCGGAAGAGATCGCGGCATTTCGCATCCGCAGCAAGAAGTGCTTCGAGGAGATGTTCGACTTCAACCAGACCTCCAAGCTGGTACTGGAGAATGTGGAGCAATTGGCTCGGGCCACGCCACGGTATAAGCCTCTGGTGCCGGTTGGTTCGACGGATGGCTTATAAAGGCAGTTGCTAGTTGTTGGTCGACCAGGAGCCTGGATGGCGAAGGAAACGCAGTACAACGCGGCGGACCACATCTCCCCGGAGACGGCTGCGGACCCGTATTTGCGACCGGCGTTCGCGGCGAGCCACCGGGCGCGGCGGCTGGTGTGGAACGTGTGCCGCGCGCTGCTCTATCGCCCGTCGCCGAGGCCGATGCATGCGTGGCGCGCTTTTCTGCTGCGACGCTTTGGCGCGACCATGGGGCCGGGCTGCCATTTCTATCCGGGCTCAAAGGTGTGGGCGCCGTGGAACCTGGTGTGCGCGGACCAGGTGACGGCGGCGGATGGCGCAGAGATCTACAACCCGGCGCCGATGCGCTTCGGCTCGCACGCGATCCTGTCGCAGGACGCGTTTGTCTGTGGAGCTACCCATGACTACGACGATCCGCGCTTTCCGCTGCTGGCGTATGCGATGGAGATAGGCGCGTATGCGTGGGTGTGCGCCCGGGCTTCCGTGGGCCCCGGCGTCAACATGGGCGAGGGCGCGGTGCTGGGACTGGGATCGGTCGCGACCCGCGATCTTGAGCCGTGGGGAGTCTATGCGGGCGTTCCTTCGGTGAAGGTGAAGGAGCGCAAGCGGCCGGTGGCTCCGCTGGACTGATCGCAGCCAATCTCTCGCTCTGATACAAAGGTTCGCGAAACTCGCCGTGCCCCGCCCACGTCTCCAATCTGTCCCCCAGGAGTCCGACCCGCATGAAATCCTTCCTCGATCGCCGATCCTTCCTTCGTCTTGCGTCCGCAAGCACCGCCTTCCTCGCGCAAAAAGCCCGCCCACAGGCAACACCTCCGGCGAGACCAGCGCCGCGTGGTGGACGGGCTCCGGTGAATAACAAGAAGAACTTCGTCGGCATCCAGGTCCGCGGCTTCGCGTGGGTCGACGAGGGCATCGACCAGGTGCTCGACAACATCCAGAAGAAGGGTGAGGTCAATACCGTCTGGGCCTACACCTTCGCCTACGGCGAGCAGCGCCTGCGGACGGGCGGCGGCTTCCCCGACCACGGCACTCCGCTCTCCGCAAGCAACACTGGCGTCCACGCCGGGGCTCTCTACGACTACGATCCCAAGTACTTCCTGAACACCAGCCTCAGAGAATTCCGCCTCTCCGGCTACGGCAAGTTCAACGTGATTGAGCAGGTTGCGCCGAAGGCCAAGGCCAGGGGCATGGATTTCTTCGCCTGGGACCTCAACAATCCCAGCCCGACTCTTGCCCACACGGCGCCGAACTACGCGGAGCTCGGCGAGATCGACCTCAACGGACACCGAACCACCAACCCCTGCTTCAATAACCCCGACTTCCGCGCCTATCTGAGCGGCAAGATCGAAAGCCTGCTCATCGGCTATTCCGAACTCGTCGACGGCATCGCCTGGGGCTGCGAGCGCATGGGGCCTCTGGATGGCATGCTGGGTGGAGCAGGCTCAGCTACCTGCTTCTGCCAGTTCTGCCAGGCCAAGGCCCGCGACCTTGGTGTCTCCGTCCCCCGCGCGCAGGCCGGCTACCGCGAACTTGGCCAGCTCTTCCGCTCCACCGGGGACCAGGTCCCAGTCGACGGCTACTTCACCACCTTCTGGCGCATCCTGCTGAAATACCCCGAAATTCTCTCGTGGGAGTCGCTCTGGACCGACAGCTTCCAGGAGGCGCAGGCCGAGCTCTACAGCCTCGGAAAAGCCATCGCGCCGCAGAAGACATTCGGCTTCCACATTATGCAGAACATGACCTTCAGCCCGTTTTACCGCGCCGAAGAGGACTACACCAAGCGCCGCAACTCCTCCGACTTCTTCAAGCTCGCCACCTACAACAACGCTGGTGGCCCGCGCATGGCCGCCTACCTTAACGGGCTCAGCCGCGGCGTCTTCCACGACGCCAAGCCCGAGGACTTCCTCGCGCTTTACTACAAGATCATGAACTACAACGAGGCGCCGTTCGACAAGTTGGCCTCTGCGGGGCTGTCGCCGGATTACGTTGCGAAGGAGACGAAGCGGGCCCTGACGGGTGTGGCCGGCCAGACGAAGATCTACCCCGGCATCGACATCGATGTTCCCGTCCTCGGGGCAGGTCCAGCGGCGACCGACAAGCGCACCCACCCCGACGACGTGAAGCACGCGCTCCAGGCTGCCTTCACGGCGGGCGCTGACGGCGTCGTGCTATCACGCGAATACGTTGAGATGTGGCTGGCTAATCTCACGTCGGCTGGAGACACGCTACGGGCGATATTCGCTCAATCGGCGACTAAATCTTAGCTCCGAGAGAGGAATGTAGCCGAACCTGGAGTGGGGCTGGTGGGAGGACTCAGCCGCGCAGTTTGGCCAGCAAATCGGTGGGGTGAACGGGCTTCGCGAGGATTTCGAACTCGTGGCCATCCAGCCGCGCCTTTTCCAGCAGGTCGGCGGTGGCCGCCTGGCCCGAAAAGAGCAGAATCTTACAATTAGGCATCTTCGCCCGGGTCGCGATTGCGGCCTCGATGCCGGTCATTCCGGTCATGATGACGTCGGAGATGAGCAGGTCAGGCTGGAAGCTCTCGAGCGATTCAATCGCCTTTTCGCCGCTGTAGACGGCGCGCGCTTCGAACCCGGCTTGATTCAGGATGATGGCAAGCGTGTTAGCGATCACTTGTTCGTCGTCGGCTACGAGTACCTTGCGTTTGGACGGTGCTGCGGCTGGCGAATCAGACATGCGGAGGGTCCCCAAATGAATGTAGTGAGAAAAGTTTACGGGTTGATGCTCTTCGAGGCCCGACAACTCGTTCTGGACGTACTTGATAATGATACGCTGACCAGAGCGAAGGTTGCCGGGAAGCGCCAATAAATCCTGGCCCAGCCAATCCCGAAGTCCCCAAAAAAGAAGAACTTTATGCCGCAAACGATCATCCGTGCCGAACGTGTCGAGAAGTATTACGCCCAGCCGAGCGCTAACCGCATCCAGGTCATCGCGCCCACCGACCTGTCCGTGTGCGCGGGCGAGATTCTGGCCCTGCTGGGGCCCTCGGGCTCGGGGAAATCGACCCTGCTGCGGATGCTGACCGGCCTTTCGACGCCGTCGGCCGGGCAGGTGTTCTGGCATGACCAGCTGATCGCTACCGCCGAGCCCAATGTTTCCATCGTCTTCCAGAGCTTTGCGCTGTTCCCCTGGCTGACCGTGCTGGAAAACGTGGAGGCGCCGTTGCAGGCGCGGGGCTTGGACGCGGCGGAGCAGCGCAAACGCGGCCTCAGAATCCTGGATACGGTCGGTCTGGACGGCTTCCAAACCGCTTACCCTAAAGAACTTTCGGGAGGCATGCGGCAGCGCGTCGGCTTTGCGCGGGCGTTGGTGGTCGAGCCGGAGGTTCTGTTCATGGACGAGCCCTTCTCTGCGCTCGACGTGCTGACGGCGGAGAACCTGCGCAGCGAGCTTCTGGAGCTTTGGCAGAAGAAGACGATTCCCACCAAGGCGATCTTCCTGGTGACTCACAACATCGAGGAGGCGGTGCTACTGGCGGATCGCATCATCGTGCTGGGGCGCAATCCGGGAGTAATTCGCACCGACTTCAAGGTGACGCTGCCGCACCCGCGCGACCGCAAGAGTGAGGCGTTTACGCAGCTTGTGGACTACATCTACAAGGTGCTGACGCAGCCGGGCGAACGACCTCCGGCACTGCCGACGGCGCCTCCGGGAGTGTCCGTGAAGGCGACCGAATCGCGCGCTGCGCACTATCAGGAACTGCCGCACGCGCGTCCCGGCGGAATTGCAGGACTGCTGGAGTTGCTGATCGACCGCCATGGCAAGGACGACATTTATCGCCTGGCGGACGACCTCGGGTTCGAGATCGACGACCTGCTGCCCATCGTGGATGCGGCCCAGATGCTCGGCTTCCTGACCATCACGGAAGGCGATGCGGAGATTACGCCGGCCGGAGCTGAGTATGCGAACTCCGAGATTTTGCGGCAGAAGGAACTCTTCCGCAAGG
>PKWK01000197.1 GCA_003133205.1 Granulicella sp.
TGGTCTGGTCCATGAACTGCGAGAGCTGGGAGGAACCGAAGAACTCGCGGATCGCGGCCATGACCGGCTTGGCGTTGATGAGGTCGTGCGGCATGGCCGTCGACATCTCCTGGTAGACCGACATCTTTTCCTTGATGGCGCGTTCCATGCGGACGAGGCCGATGCGGAACTGATTCTCCATCAACTCGCCGACAGCGCGAACGCGACGGTTGCCGAGATGATCGATGTCGTCGACGGTGCCGATATTTTTGCGCAGCTTGAGCAGGTAGCGGATCGTCCCGTAGAAGTCCTCGGGCGTGAGGGTGCGCTTGTCGAGATGAGTGGCGTCCTGGTTCTCGTAGAGCTTGATGTTGAACTTGAGACGGCCGACGCGCGAGAAGTCGTACTTGCGCGGGTCGAAGAACATGCCTTCGAAGAGCGCAGAGGCGGTGTCGAGGGTCGGTGGGTCGCCGGGACGCAGCTTGCGGTAGATCTCGATGAGCGCTTCCTCGGGCTTGCGCACGGAGTCGCGGCGCAGGGTGTTGGTGATGATGTTGCCGACGTCGTCGCGCTCGGGGAAGAAGACCTCGATGGACGAGACGCCGGACTGGAGGACCTTGTGCAGCTTGTCGGCGGTGAGCTCCTGGTTGGCCTCGTAGAGCAGCTCGCCGGTGGTGAGGTCGACGACGTCGGAGGCGGTCATCGCGCCGTCGAATTCGGATGCCTCGACCTCGACTGAGTCAATCTTGTGCGAGCGGAGGAGCTTGAGCGAGTGTGCCGAGATTTTGCGTGTGGCGGGGGCGAGCTCCTCACCCTTTGCGGTGATGGAGTGGGCTGGACGCGTTCCCTGCAGGTTGGTCGAGTGCCCTTCGGGAAGCACTTTCCAGCTCAGCTTGCCGTCGGCGATGGAGATGCTGTCGACGGTGTAGAAGGTCTTGAGGATCTCTTCGTCGGTCCGAAGACCCAAAGCCCGCAGGAAGATGGTTCCGAGGAACTTTCTCTTGCGGTCGATGCGGACGTAGAGGGTGTTCTTCTGGTCGTACTCGAACTCGACCCAGCTTCCGCGATACGGAATGATCTTGCCGAGGAAGTAGGTGCGGTTGTTGGCGGTCTCGAAGAAGACGCCGGGCGAACGGTGGAGCTGCGAGACGATGACGCGCTCGGTGCCGTTGACGATGAAGGTGCCATTCTGCGACATGAGCGGGATGTCGCCGAAGAAGACTTCCTGCTCCTTCATGTCGCGCAGGCTCTTCACGCCGGTCTCGGGGTCCTTGTCGTAGATCTTGAGGCGGATGGTGACCTTGAGCGGGGCGGAGTAAGTCATGCCGCGCTCTTCGCACTCAGCCTGGTCGTACTTCAGTTGCAGGCCGACGGGGTCGCCGCACTTGGTGCAGAAGTCGGGGGTGTTCTTGTTGTAGGTACCGCAGAACGAGCAGAGGACGTCGCCCGGGTGGAAGGGGTCGGTGATGACCATGTGGCCGCAGTTGGAACAGGCGGTGCGCAGGTGGTTGAGACCCTTGAGATAGCCGCACTTGCACTCCCAGTTGCCGATGGAGAAGTCGACGAACTCGAGTTCCGAGACGTTGCGGAAGTCGGTGATCGGGAAGACGGAGGTGAACACGGACTGGAGGCCGTTGTCCTCGCGCTCCTGGGGCAGCTTGTCCATCTGCAGAAAGCGCTCGTAGCTGCGGCGCTGCACCTCGATAAGGTTGGGAATCTGGATGGAGGTAGGAATCTTGGAAAAATCGAGGCGGGTGCGGATCGCGCGCATTTCGCTGGGCATGCTGGAGTCTCCTGAACTTCATTTCGAGGCCTTCGTTTGGTCGCTGCCGCTATGGGGACATGCGGGCTGCGTTCGAAGGTGGAGAGCCGCGTTGCAGCTCTCCGGGTTTGCTTCCGATTGCGCTTGTCTTGCCTCGCCGCCCTCGATGCGGTCTAGCCTGTGCGCCTATGCGTGTTTCTCTTCTGAACTGCCAAGGGCGAAATATTTAACTTTCGCCGAACTGCGGGAACTGCTATAAAGTGCGCGTACGGATGATTTCCGGGGCTTCTGAATGGAGCATGTAGAGTTGTGCGCTAACACACAGAAAGGCGCTCGCAGGGACAGCACCTCCCGTGAGCGCAATAACCGACTTGTGCACTATTTCTGTGTCTGAATGGATGCCTGCCACCCTTTGAGGCTCGCCTAGCCTCAAGGTTTTGCTGCCGCTACTGTTCCTGTGTCACCATGCTGTCCGCCGCCAGATTGCATGATGGCCGGCCCCGTAGCCCGCGCACGCGGGATGGACCGGAAGATTGCCGTGGGTACTAACGAATTTCTCGAGTGTCCGGAAGCGCGATCTGCCTACCAGCACACCGAGGCAGAGGCGGTTCTCCAAAGAGGAGGATACCGCTTTCCGCCAAAAAGCGCAAGTGGTGGTTTGCCGGGCGGTAAAAACTCGCCGGAGTTGAAGCTCCGATCTGCCCGGCAAACCCCGCCTCGCGGAGGTTACTTGATTTCGATGGTCGCGATGCCTTCGAACTTCTTGGCGATGGCAGCCGCGTCATCCTTCGAGATGTTCTCCTTCAGGGCCTTGGGTGCTCCATCGACCAGATCCTTGGCTTCCTTCAAGCCCAGGGCGGTGACTTCGCGAACAGCCTTGATGGTGGAAATCTTGTTTGCGCCGGCATCCTTGAGGATGACGGTGAACTCGGTCTTCTCTTCGACCGGAGCGGCTACTGCTGCTCCGCCGCCGGCTGCCGGGGCTGCCACGGCTGCTGCCGCCGAGACGCCGAGGCGCTCTTCGAGCTTCTTCACCAACGCCGAAGCCTCGAGCAGGCTCAAGCTAACGATCTGATCTTCCAACTGCTGAATATCTGCCATTTTGTTTCTCCTAAATTTGAGTCAAAACCTTTTGTGGTGCCGATTTGCGTCCCCGAAGGCCAGAGGCCTGTCGGTTGCCTAATCCCACCGGGTTTCCGTTGCGCCCAGACAAGCGCACCCGGGGGATGAAGCGAAACTTTATGCGCCTTCGACCGGGTCGGTGGCGACGGGTGCTTCTGCAACAGGTGCTTCTGCAACAGGCGCTTCCGTAACAGGCGCTTCCGCAACAGGTGCTTCCGCAACAGGTGCTTCCGCGGCAGGAGCAGCGGCTTCGGCAACTTCCGCGGCCGGAGCAGTTTCTGCGACCGGGGCGGCTACTTCCGCGACTGGCGCTGCCGGGGCCTCGACTGCGGCAGCCTCAGCAACAGGTGCGGCGGCAGGGCCGGCGAACTTGCCCTTTTCGGCGGCCTGGTTGATGACCACGGCAAGGTCGCGGCCGGCGGCGTTGATGACCGTGACCAGGCGCTGCGCGGGAGACTGAATGAGGAAGAGGAGCTTCGAGAAGAGCTCTTCCTTGCCCGGCATGGTGGCGAGGGCCTTGATCTCTTCGACGGTGATGACCTTGCCGTCGACGATGCCCAGCTTGAAGGTGAATTCCGCGTTGTCCTTGACCCACGCGGAGAGGGCCTTGGCGAGGGCGACCGGATCGCCCGAGGTATACGCAACCGACGAGACACCCTTGAGGCCCTGAAGTGCGGCTTCGATCCTGGTGCCCTGGGCGGAGCGCGCGGCCAACTTGTTCTTGACCACGTGGTAGCTGCCGCCCGCCTCGCGAACCGTCTTGCGCAGCGAGAAGTCCTTCGAAGCGGTCAGCCCTTTGAAGGTGCCGATAATCGCAGACGTGGAGTGTTCGAGCTCACTTGCGAGCGCGGTCACTTTCTCCGTCTTCTTTGCTCTGGTCAATGCCATTTGGAACCTAGCCTTTAGCTGCTAGCTTTTAGCCGCTAGCTTTCGTAAATATGTCGCGGATGCGACTGAATCCTGAATCAACCGGCTAATAGCGAAGCTACTAGCAAACGGCTGCCCTTACGCCTTGCCGGCCAATTCCATGACGGTCGAGTCGAGCTGGATGCCGGGACCCATCGTGGAGCTGAGGAAGATGCCCTTGACGTACTTGCCCTTGGCAGCAGACGGCTTGGCCTTCAACACTGAACTGATGACGGTCATGGCGTTGTCGACCAGCTTCTGCGGGTCGAACGAGAGCTTGCCGACGGGAACGTGGACGAGCGCGGTCTTGTCGGTGCGGAACTCGACTTTGCCGGCCTTGATCTCGCGGATGGCCGAGACGACGTCGGTGGTGACCGTGCCGGTCTTGGGGTTGGGCATGAGGCCCTTGGGGCCGAGCACCTTGCCCAGGCGGCCGACTGACTTCATCATGTCGGGGGTCGCGATNNTCTTTCTGGATCTTCTCGACGATTTCGTCGCCACCGGCGAATTCTGCTCCGGCTGCCAGCGCATCGGCGATCTTATCGCCCGAAGCGATGACGGCGACGATCTTGGTTTTACCCAGGCCATGGGGCAGGACGACGGTGCCGCGGACCATCTGG
>PKWK01000322.1:0-9075 GCA_003133205.1 Granulicella sp.
CGTCAAGTAAATACCCCTATATTTGGATGAGGGTCTTCCCACGCAAGAAGTTTAGGTCGGTATCCGCCACTAGTCCATACATGCTAGGACCTCAAGATTTCATCCAACGCTCGGCGTTCCACCTTCACCTGTTCACCGGTAGCGAAAGTTTTCACGGTGGCAGTGCCGCTCGCCACCTCATCTTCGCCAAGAATCACGATGTGCCGCGCCACCTTGTCCGCCGCCTCGAAGCTCTTCTTCAGCCGGAAGGTCCCGTCGCCGACCTCGACCGAAAGGCCTCCGCGGCGCAGTTCGCGGGCGAGGGCAAGCGCCGCGGCATTTCGCTCTGCGCCCATCGGTGCGATGTACGCGTCGAGCTTCTGAACCCAGGTCTCAGAATCGAGACCTGGGGCACCCGACTTGTTCGCCTGCGCTTGCTCCTGCAGAATCAGGATCAGCCGATCCTCGCCAATCGCGAACCCGATCCCCGGAGCCTTCGGCCCGCCGAGCATCTCGCTCAGACCGTCGTAGCGTCCGCCGCCGAGCAGCGCGTTTTGTGTGCCCAGTCCGCTGCCATCCGGAACGGTGAACTCGAACGTCGTCCGCGTGTAGTAGTCCAGCCCGCGGACGAGACGCGGATTGACTGTATAGGCAACGCCACAAGCATCCAGCGCCGCCCGCACTGCCGCGAAATGCGCCGTCGAAGCCTCATCCAAAAAATCCGCAATCTTCGGCAGCGCGTCAATAATCTCCTGGTCGGCTGCTTCTTTCGAGTCCAGCACGCGCAGCGGATTCGTCTCCGCACGCCGCTGGTTGTCCTCGCACATGCGGTCTTTGACCGGCGCCAGCGCCTCGCGCAATGCCACGTCGTAGCGCTTGCGGTCTTCAGTCGAGCCCACCGAATTCAACTCCAGCCGCCAGCCCTTGATGCCCAACTCATCCAGCAGCGTCGCCAGCATCTCCAGCACCTCGGCGTCGCGGATCGGGCTCTCGGAGCCGGACGAAACCGGCCCGAGCACCTCGACGCCGATCTGCCAGAACTGCCGGTACCGTCCCCGCTGCGGCCTCTCCCGCCGGAACTGCGGCCCAATGTAAAACAGCTTCTGCAGCTCCCCGCGCTCGCCCAGCTTGTGCTCGATGTACGCGCGAACAACGCCCGCCGTATTCTCCGGCCGCAGTGTAAGCGATTGCGCCTTCTCACTCTGCGCCCGCGCGCGATCCTCCCACGTGTACATCTCCTTCGAGACGATGTCGGTTTCTTCGCCAACGCCGCGCGCGAAGAGTTCGGTGACCTCGAAGATCGGAGTGCGAATCTCGCCAAAGCCATAGCGGGCGAACACATCCCGCGCCACCGCTTCGACACGGTTCCACAGAGCGGTTTCCGGGGGAAGAAGATCGCGCGTTCCGCGCACAGCTTTCAAGGGAGAGGACGGCGTAGACATGGACTTCCAGTGTAGCGAAAACGACTTGAAGAGCGGCGAAGCCGGACCGTTTTGTCCAACTTGCATGTGTCAACACCAGAAAGCCCCGCCTGGCGGTGGGGCTTTCTGGTGTTTCTCAGACTCGGAGCATCGCTAACTGGGGTAGTTGGGCAGATAATCATGAGCCCAATCAACGGGTTCGCAGACGTGACCTTTGTGGCGGGCGTACAACTCCGCCAGGTCTCTCGCAGTGGCCACGGTGGCGAGGCAGAGGATGCAGATCGACTCGTAAGTCCCATCTGGATGGATTCTGTGAGGGAAATCCGGGATCTTTATGCCGTCCATCGCACACATCGCCTCCACGGTGAAGGCAAGAGTACCGAAGGAGGAAACGCGAGTCTGTTCAAAACTGAACATCCGCGCGATAGGCTTTCAAACCGCCCGTTGGCTGGGGTCCCGGAATCGGCCGAACTGCCGGCTCCTTGTGGCCCCCCTTCAAAGAGGCCTAAGTGCCTGCGGTTTCTTTCAGATAGATGGCTGTGTAGTCGATGTAATTCCGCGCGTACTTCAGGATCATTTCGCGGTCGGCGTCGACCAGCGTCCGGCGAACTTTGCCGGGCACTCCCGCAACCAGCGAGTTGGGCGGGATGACGGTATGCTCCGGCAATACCGCGCCGGCGGCGATGATCGAGCCTTCGCCGATGCGGCAATCGTTCAGGATGGTCGCGCCCATGCCGATCAGTACGGCGTCCTCGACAACGCAGCCGTGGACCGTCGCGTTGTGCCCGATCGTCACCCAGTCGCCGACGATTACGGGGTAGACGTAGCGCATGCCGTGGAGCACGGCGCAGTCCTGAACATTGCTATTGGCGCCGATGCGGATCGAGTTGACGTCGCCGCGGACGACGGCGTTCATCCAGATGCTGGCGTGTTCGCCGAGGACGACGTCGCCGATAAGTTGGGCGGACACATCGACATAGCAGGACGCGGGGACGGTGGGAAGAACTCCCTGGTAAGGACGGATCATTCTCTTCCATTTTACGCCCCCGGGCCGGGTTCCGGGCTGGGGAGGCGGTGCCGGAAACCCGGCCCGGAAGCCCTTTGCCTGGCGCTGGCGGCCCGGAAAAGGCTTTGGCCGTTCGCGGACTGCAAAACTGGACAGAAATCCGTTGCGCTGCAACAATTGTGCGCTATTCTGAAGTCTGCCCAATTGGGACGATTTGGAGGTGTATTTGCCTTGGCAGAGATTCGAGTGCAGGAAGGCGAGCCTCTCGAAAATGCATTGCGACGGTTTAAACGCAAGGTTCAGACGGAAGACATCATCAAGGAAGTAAAGCGTCACTCCTTCTATCTGAAGCCCGGCGAGAAGAAGCGTGTGAAAGAAGCGCTTGCTCGTAAGCGGAACCGCAAGAAGATTCGCAAGGAACAGGACTAGCTCTGTTCCTTATAACCCTGGATGGCCGCCGCTCTTGAAACAGGGCTGGCGGCCTCCTCAAATCGCCCAGCCGACCCCCTCCTCCCCAGGTCAGCAGGCACCGGCAATGGTTTGACTTTGAACTTTTCGCCGGCAAACCAAATAGGTCGCCTTCCCCGCGACACGGGCCCCGATTCACCTGATCAAAGTTTGGCTGATCGACCTCCGCGAGTGTACGGCGCGCGAGCGATCAGTTTTTCCGTACGATGGGAGAAGCGGTATGGAATTCGTTGACCGGCTCTTGACCTGCGCAGATTGCGGTGGTGAATTCATCTTCACTGCCGGTGAACAGCTTTTCTTCCTGGACAAACAATTCAAGAACGACCCGAAGCGCTGTAAGCCCTGTAAATCGAGGCGAAGCTCACAGGCTGCGAGCGCGAACCCAGGTGGTCCGGCGGCGGCTGGAATCTCGCGAACCGAGACGCGCACCGAGTGCTCGGAGTGCGGCATTACCACCACGGTTCCCTTCAAGCCGACGCAAGGCCGCCCGGTGCTGTGTCGTCAGTGCTTCAAGAACAAGCGAACCCTGCCCGTTGCCACTCCAGAGGCCACGACTGCGACCCCAACCGCAACTTCGACTTCGACCGCGGAGCTGGTTGCGGCTGCATCGAGCGCGCCGCCTGTGGAGCACGCACCAGGCTCGAGCGAGCTAGCTGCTGCTGCTGCTGCTGCACAGCCTGCGCAGGCATAATGTTCCAAGAGTGACGCCGCAAACTACCTCTCGCGACAATAGTGGACTGGTGCGCGCACGCGCGACGCTGGGCGACTTCGAGCTGACCGTCTGCAGCGACGGGACTTATCTGCTCGACGGCGGCGCGATGTTCGGCGTGGTGCCGAAGACGCTGTGGCAGAAGCGCATTGCGGCGGACGCGGAGAACCGGATCGTGCTTGGCCTGAACTCCCTCGTGGTGCGGACGGGCAAGCACACCGTGGTGATCGAAACCGGGATCGGCAACAAGCAGACGCCCAAGATGCAGCAGATCTTCCAGAACCAGGCTTTGCTGCTGGATTCGTATGCGGCCGCGGGTGTCGATCCGGACGAAGTCGATATTGTGGTCAACACGCACCTGCACTTCGACCATTGCGGCTGGAACACGACGCTCCACGCAGACGGCAGCGTTACCCCGACGTTCAAGAATGCGCGTTACTTTGCGCACGCCGGCGAGGTGGCGCATGGACATCTGCAACTCGATCGCGATCGCGTCAGCTACCAGTCGCCGAACTACGATCCGCTGGTCGAATCCGGCCAGATGACGCTGCTCGACGATCGGGCGTTGCGAGCCGGCGGGGCGATCTGCCCGGGGATTTCGGTGGAACTCTTTCCGGGCCACACGGCGCAGATGATGGGCGTCCACATCCAGCCGGCGAACGGCCCGCACGCCTGCTATATCGGCGATCTGCTTCCGACCTCGCGCCATCTCGACCCGACCTGGGTGATGGGCTACGATCTCGACCCGGTGCGCTGCATCGAGGAGCGCAAACGCTTCTACTCCCGCGCGATCCCGGAGCAATGGCTGGTGATTTTCCCACATGACCACGACACGCCGATGGCGCACGTGGTGCTGAACGACAAAGGCAAGCCCGTGGTTGCGGGATAGTGTTTCGACACGCCGCTCAGCCCAGGACGAAATCTTCCAGGCAGGCATCTTCCAGGCAAGCCGGGGCGACTGCCTTATGTACCTTCGACTAATCGACTGCCCTTTCATTGTTCCGCCGAGTGGTAGAGGATGGGAGCGCATGAAGAGTGGACGTGACAAACCTTTCCTACCCCCGGTAAAGCAACCGCTCTCCAAGCCGGCGAGTTCTGGTCCTGCAACCGTGGATGCATTGCTGCAGACAGCGATCGCTCACCACGGAGCCGGGCAATTACCCCAGGCGGACGCGCTCTATCGGCAGATCCTCCAAGCCTCTCCCGACCACCCGGACGCGCTGCATCTTCTGGGAGTGATCGCCTATCAGGTTGGACAACATCAGCTCGCGCTGCAACTGATCGACAGAGCCATTCAGGTAAACCCAGGCTATGCCGAGGCCTACAGTAATCGGGGAAGCGTTCTGCATGCTCTTCAGCGGTACCAGGCGGCCCTGGAGAGTTGTGACAAGGCCGTCGCCCTGAAGCCGGATTATGCGGACGCCTACAGCAACCGCGGCAATGCTCTCCAGGCTCTGGGGCAGTACGAGGCGGCTTTGCAGAGTTGCGATCGGGCCATCGCTCTGAAGCCGAACTATCCGGAAGCCTACAACAACCGCGGCAATGCTCTGCGCGCGCTTGAGCGGTACCAGGCCGCCGTGGACAGCTACGACAAGGCCATCGTTCTGAAGCCGGATTATGCGGACGCCTACAGCAACCGTGGCAACGCGCTGCAGGCTCTCAACCTGGGCAACGAGAACTTCGCAAAGACTGAGTCCGGCGGCAAGGACGTCGTGTTCTATTGCGGCCAGACAGTCGAGATCTGGAATCCCCAGACGGCCAGGACAGAAGGCATCGGAGGGTCAGAGGAAGCCGTCGTGTGGCTCTCCAGGCTCCTGCATGAACGCGGCTGGAATGTCAGTGTCTATGCCAGTTGCGGGGAGGAGGAAAAGGACTACGACGGCGTCTCCTGGAAGCCCTACTGGATGTGGAACTACCGCGACAAGCAGAACGTCACGGTGATATGGCGATATCCCCACGTCGCAAAGTACGAGATCAACTCCGACAAGGTGATCGTCGACCTGCACGACGTCCTCTCCGACGAATGGTTCCCTGTGGACATACTGCAAAAGATCCACAAGATCTTCGTCAAATCCACATTCCACCGTTCCTTGTTTCCCCACATTCCCGACGAGAAGTTCGTCATTGTCCCGAATGGCATCGACACGAAATTGTTTCAGGGCGCAGGCACTCGCGACCCGCTGTTACTTATCAACACCTCGTCGGCGGACCGAAGTCTTGAGGCATTTCTGGACTGCTTCGAAGAGATCCGAAAGCAGGTTCCCTTCGCGAAGGCGCAGTGGGCTTATGGCTGGGGTGTGTGGGATGCGGTCCATTCCTCGGACCCGCAGAAGATGGCGTGGAAGGTCGCGATGCAGGAACGCATGAAGCAACTCGGCGTGGAAGAACGCGGCAGAATCAGCCCCGGCGAGATTGCCGAGCTTTACCACGCGGCAAACATCTTCGCCTACCCTTCCGAGATGGCGGAGATCGATTGCATCTCCCTCTCTAAAGCCATGGCTGCCGGAGCAATACCGATCACAACCGATTTCGCGGCGATGGGCGAGAAATCCCAACATGGCGGGGTATTCATCCCCTCGAAGAAGACAAAAGACGACTGGGCGCAACCATACCAGTTCCATTTCGAGATGACAGACCCCGAGCAGAAAAAACAGTTCATCCAGGAAGCTGTGAGCATCCTCCTGAACCCACCAGGCGAGCAGTCACGGGAGCCGATGCGCGAGTGGGCCAGATCCACGTTCGACTGGAACACGGTCGCCGACGCGTGGAACGAAGCCCTCGCAGATCCTCAACCGCGGAATGCGGCCCTGGAGAGCTATAACAAGGCAATCCTGCTGAATCCGCACCATGCAGAAGCCCACAACAATCGAGGCAGCGCGCTGCATGCCCTGCTGCAGCACGAGGCGGCTCTCGAGAGCTATGACCGGGCCATTCAGTTGAAGCCGGATTACGCGGACGCCCACTGCAACCGGGCCAATGTACTGCTGACGCTCAAGCAGTACCAGGCAGCTCTGGAGAGCTTCGACAAGGCCATCCTCCTTCGGCCGGACTATGAATACGTGCCAGGAATGCGGCTGCACATGAAGAGGTTCCTTTGCGATTGGGAAGCCAGTGAAAGCGAGTGCCGGCAATTGGAAGCCCGCATCGATCGCGGGGAGAAAGCAGCACTCCCCTTTACGATGCTGGCCGTCAGCGGTTCCGCGGCGCTGCAAAGGAAGGCGGCGGAGATTTACGTCCGCGGCAAGCATCCGGCGCGTTCCACCGCTGCGGCGATTCCCCGGCGGCCCAGGCGGGACAGGATTCGTATCGGGTATTTTTCGGCAGACTACTACAACCACGCCACCAGCTACCTGATGGCGGAGTTATTCGAGCGGCACGATCGGAGCCGGTTCGAAATCCTGGGTTTCTCCTTTGGCCCGGATGTAAAGGATGCGATGAGCAAGCGCGTGTTCGCCGCGATGGACCGGTTTGTGGATGTCCAATCCATGACGGATCGGGAGGTCGCGCAGCTTAGCCGGACGCTCGAAGTGGATATTGCCGTGGACTTGAAAGGCTTCACCAGAGACCATCGCGCCGGTATCTTTGCGGAGCGGGCCGCTCCAATCCAGGTCAACTATCTCGGCTATCCGGGCACCATGGGTGCCGACCACATGGACTATCTGATTGCGGACCCTACGCTGATTCCCAAAGACTGCCAGCGGCATTATTCCGAAAAGATCGCATACCTGCCGGACAGCTATCAGCCAAACGACTCGCGGCGGCCCCTCTCCGCCAAGCTGAGCACGCGAGCCGATGAGGGACTGCCGGAAAACGCATTCGTGTTCTGTTGTTTCAATAACGCGTACAAGATCGGGCCGGCTGTCTTCGATATCTGGATGCGGATTCTCGCGCGAGTCGAGGGTAGCGTTCTGTGGCTCCTCGAAGACAATCCGTCGGCCAGCAGCAATCTGCGGAAGGAAGCTGCGCGCCGCGAGATTTCTCCAGATCGTCTGGTTTTCGCCAGACCACTGCCCCTGGCCGAGCATCTGGCACGGCACACCCTGGCCGACCTGTTTCTGGACACGTCTCCCTACAACGCACACACGACAGCCAGCGATGCGTTATGGGCTGGGTTGCCCGTGCTGACCCGCATCGGGGAAACCTTCGCCGGCCGGGTCGCGGCCAGTCTCCTGCGTGCCGTCGACTTGCCGGAGTTGGTCACGGCGACGGAGGCGGAGTTTGAGGAATTGGCAGTCGAGCTGGCACGCAATGCGGAACGGTACAGGGCCCTTCGCAAGCGGTTGCAACAAAGCCGGGCGACCGCGCCGCTCTTCGATATACAGGCGTTTACACGCCATCTTGAGGCCGCTTACTGCGCGATGTTCGAGCGGTACCAGGCGGGGCTGCCGCCGGAGCACATCGCGGTTGCGAGGCTTAAATGAAGCGGGGTTCGCCGTGGGGCGAACCCGGGTGGTGCGGGGATATGAGGGCTTCTTACGCCTGGACGGAGGTGACTTCGGCGGGGTCGACGTTGACGAAGCGGCCCTGCTGGCCACGATCCCGGAAGCGGACCACGCCGGAGACCTTGGCGAAGAGGGTGTCGTCCTTGCCGCGGCCGACATTTTCGCCGGCCTTCAGCGGTGTGCCACGCTGGCGAACGATGATGCCGCCGCCGAGGATGGCCTGGCCACCGAATACCTTGACGCCGAGCCGCTGAGCATTTGAGTCGCGGCCGTTTTTGGAGGATCCTAAACCTTTTTTATGTGCCATTTGCTTGTCTCTTTTCTTCCGGGGAGACCCAGGGCTAAAGCCCTGGGCTACCAGCCCCTCTCAAATTCTGTCCAGCAATGGACGGACTTGATGTCCGTCCCCGATACCCGGTTACTTTGCGGCCTTGGCCTTCGCGGCCTTCTTTTCGGCCTTCGCTTCGACTGCGCCTTCTTCTTTGAAGGACTTACCGTTGACGACGATCTCGTTGATTTTGACCTCGACGAAGCCCTGGCGGTGTCCCTGCATCTTCTTGTACTGCTTCTTGCGCTTCAGCTTGAACACCAGGATCTTGTCGAAGCGGCCTTCGCCGAGCACGGTTCCGGTGACCTTGACGCCGGAGAGGTCCGACTCGAACTTGCCGTCTTCCGCGCTGCAGGCGATGACGTCGGAGAACTCGATTGCGCCGTCGGCGTGCGCGGTGCGCTCGATCTTCAGCTTCTCGCCCGGAGAAACCAGGTACTGCTTACCGCCTGTGCGTATCACTGCATACATAGCCAAACCCTCATGCGCGGTGACGAAAAGACCGTCTGCTCGCGCGTTCTGCATAGATTGTGTTGCCGGGGCGCATACAAAAGAACTGCATCGGGCCCGCTGACCTGACCGCGTTCAAAAGTGCGAAACGCCTCGAATCAGCCGGCTGTGCAGCCGAAAAGATAGCTGCATCGCCAAACTTAAAGAGTGTATCAGGGGCCAAGACCCGGGTCAACGTGGAATGGGCTACGGTCAGGGCAATCGCATTTGAA
>PKWK01000322.1:9115-20727 GCA_003133205.1 Granulicella sp.
TTCCAAATGCGATTGCCCTGGGGCTACGGTTCCTCGTCCAAAGGATGGCGTGCCGGCTGCATGCTCTGATGAAGGATGCGCGAGACGAGAATGCCCTTGGCGTGCTGCCGGTAGAAGACCACGTGCTTTCCCTGCTCAATTCGCCGCAGACCGGGACGAATATCGTCGCAAGCCCGGCCCAGTGAAGGGTTCTTCGCGAGTTGCTGGCAGCAATCTTCGATCTCGGTCAAATACAGGTCGGCTTGTACTGGGCCCCACGTGCGCAGTGTGAATTGGCCGATGCTGAAGTAGTCCTCTTCAGCACGGCGAGAGTAAAGAACTTCCGCCAAGGTCTACCGCCGTCTTGCAGGAAGGTTCAGAGACTTTCGGACGCGGGCGACGACGTTGCCTTTGGCGATGCCGCTCGCATCTCCTTCGTCTATCGCTCGTTGAAGCAGGGAAAGCTTGGCCTCGTACTCCCGCTCTTCGCGCTCCAGGGTTCGCAGGGCGGCGCGGACGACCTCGCTGGCATTGTCGTAGCGGCCGTTCTCGATTTTGGCGGTCACAAAGCGGTCGAGTTCATCCGTCAGATTGACATTGCGAGTGGGCATGGGAGCACTGCCTCCGTCTCCGGGGAAATCAATACATCCTCTCAAGGATAACCCGATTGGCAAAGATTGCCAACAGATTCTGCGAGATTGGCAAGACCGATCTGTTGGCGATAAACAGGCAGACGGCCGGCGAAGCTACTTCGTGATTTTGATCTTGCCGTCGATCTCGATCTCAAAGACGTGGCCACCGGCTCCGATGTACTCCGGCATGCGGGGTTGCCGCGACAGAACGAGAAACACGTCCGTGTCTTCGGGAACATCGCTGAGCACGTGCGAGTGATATCCGGCGGCGGGCGTCGCGGATTTCGGTATGTCGGCTGGAGTCGATTCGAGAACGGTTTTATGCATCTGCCGCTTGGTGATGAGGGTTGAGCCATCCGGGGAGATGAGATAGCGGACATCGCCGCCATAGGGATACACGCCGTCCTTCACCTGTGCGGGGTAGAGATAGACGAAGAGGCCTTCCGGGCCGGCCGGAAGCACCGCGACGTTGTAGGGGCGGTTCGCTCCCACGAAATCTTTCAGAGCGAGGCTTATGGCCCTATCGGCTGCGAGATTGAAGTCTGTGTCCTGCCGCTCCGGCTCCAGCTTGCTGACGTTGAAGTACGGGCCGCCATCGGGTTGCGTAGCTTCGTACACCACCAGGAATTTATCGTTCTCTGGATTGAGCCGGCCAAAATCCACGATCCAGCCGGTGGCTGTCTGATGGGCAATATAGCGTGTGACCTTGCCGCCGGGCGGGTGAGTGGCCTGCACCGCGTCGGTGGCATGCGCGGCGGCCTGGTCATAGCCTGCGAGCAGGATTCCGCGCGCCGTGGTGGCGGCCAAATCCTTGTCAGACGGCTTGGGTGAGGACTGGCTGAGCGCGGGCAGCGCGAGCCATGCAGCTACGGCGATAACCACGCAAACTTGCAGCGATTCATTGGTAATTTCCTGGAGAACGCGCTACGCCGGAATTGTACGCGATGCCCCAGACCAGCAGGTCTCCCTTGCGGTGTTTGAAGCCATTGCTGGCGGCGAACACTTCCGCGCCTTTCGGGAGCTTTGATAGTCAGCCCGTCATTGGGCAGCAGATTTCATGTGACCCGGATGAGATAGATGGATTCTATACAGAATGCGATTTGGAAGGCACCGCATTAGCCATTGCCGCTCAGTTATCGACGAGCACGATCTTGCCTGCCACGCCGCCGCCAGCCAGCAACTCCAGCGCCTGTCTCGCTTCCAGCAGCGGAAACGTCCGGGTGATCATGGGATCGATCTTCTTCTCCGCGACGAGGGCGAAGATCTTGGGCAGGTCTTCGCGCAGCGGCTTGGGATCCTTGCGATACAGCATGGTGATGCCGTAGAACTTGCCGATTCGTCCGCGCAGCCGCGACCCGATAAAGATGTTGGCGAACATCGCCACTTGGGCAAGCATAGTGGGTGCTGCACCCATGAATCCGAATCCGACCAGCGTTCCCCCCCTCCGCAGCGCCGATGCAGGGACCGATGCTGGCGCCGCCGATCGCATCGAAGGCGTAGTCGACGCCGCTGGGTTCGAGGGCGCGGATGAGGCGATCGACGGGCTCTGCGCGCGACTCGATGGGAATTGCGCCAAGCGAGCGCAGCGTCGCGTGTTTCGCGGCCGAGGCAGCGCCGTACGTCTTCAACCCGGCGAGCCGCAGCAGTTGCAGCGCGGCCGTGCCCACACCGCCAGCCGCGCCGGTGACCAGCGCCGTCTGCCCGGGCTGAACCTTGGCGACGCGATGGATCATCTGCCACGCGGTCACATAATTCAAAATCACAGCCGCAGCACCGCGGTCCGAGACAGCGTCGGGGATCGGGATAAAGTGTTCGGCCTCGCGCATCAGCATCTCCGCGAAGCCTCCGTAGACGGTCAGCGCCGCCACACGCTGTCCCACTGCAAAGCCGGTCACGCCCGCGCCGATTGCGTCGACCACGCCGGCGACCTCGTATCCGGGGACGAGCGGAACTTTGGGCGCGTAGGAATATTTCCCCGCGAGGATGAAGAAGTCGGTCGAGCCCACGCCCGCGGCGCGCACCCGCACCCGCAATTGCCCCGGCCCGGGAGCCTCCATCGGCAGTTCAACCACCTGCAGGTCTTCCGGCGCTCCTGGTTTTGTCAGCATCACTGCGCGGTAGGTTGCGGCCATGGAGGTCCTCAGAAGTATTGGATGCCTGGGCGTGGTGGTGGGGCTTTCTTAATGAGGAGCGGAATGGTGGAAGTGAGGCGGTAGAATTCACCACATTGCGTTCGAGTGCGGCGGGATTTCGTGAAGGCGAAGGAAGAGGTGGCGCGGATGAGGCACCAAGTGTTTCTGGGCTGTGGGGTTCTCGCGATTTGCGTTTCGTCCGTGGCGGCACAGCTTCCATCGCCCGTGCCCGAGGTGGCTGCGCAGGCTGTGCAGGTGGATCGCTATCCGGCGCATGCTGCGATCTTTGCGAATGGCGTGAAGGGTGTGCCGGGGGTGGTGTACTGGACGCAGACTGGCTATCGGCCGCTGACGCTCGATCTGTATCTTCCGCCGAAGAGTTTGCGGCGGCCGGCGGCAGGGTTTCCGTTGGTCGTCATGATCCACGGCGGCGGATGGATGGGAACTGCTCGCATAGGCTCGCCGCATGCCCTCCGCAGCAACATATCATGCCGGCTCAAGGGCGAAACCACCGCCGCGCCTGCGTGCGATACCCCACACTGTCGTGCCTGCTCATAATTAATGTTGCCAGAATTGCACCGCGTAATAGAATCGGGCGGTACATAGCTTCCACTTATGTAGCAAATCTCCTGCCCTGTCCAAATCGGCAGGGCCGTGGGACGGGGCCCGATGGGCAATCCTGTACGAATTACGATGCGCCATGCTGAGGCGAACCAGGAGAGTGGCTTGACGGCGTGCCCCGGCGGGTACGCCACCCGGTTCGGGGGACGTATTCTGGGTGTTCTCTGCGCCGCCCTGCTGCTGTGCCTCGCCCGCCCGGCGTCGGCCAAGACCGACTCAGTCCCGGACTGGGTGCGGTCGGCTGCGGCTCAAACCACTCCCCATTACCCCGCGGAGACCAACGCCGTCGTCCTGCTCGACGACATCACCTACTCGGTCGCAACCGATGGCCAGGCCGTCGAGCATCGCCGTCACGTGGTCAAGATCCTCCGGCCGCAGGGCCGCGACAACGCCGTCATCCACATCGGCTTCGACAAGGACACCAAGATCCTCTCGATGAACGTCTGGAGCATCGGCGCCGACGGCCACGAGTACGCGATGAAGGACAAAGATTTCTCCGATGTTGGCCTCGACGGAGACAGCGACATGTTCCAGGACGACCGGTTCCGAGTGGCGCGCGCTCCCGGCGCCGATCCCGGCTCCGTCGTCGCCTATGAGTACGAGCAGCGAGCGCGGCCGTTCGTCACCGAGAAGACATGGTCCTTCCAGAACGAGATCCCTCGCCTCAACCAGAGCTTCACCCTGGAACTTCCGCCCGGGTACAGCTACCGAACGGTGTGGGCGCACCACGCCACGGTCCCGGCTGCGGACCTCGAAAACCAGCGCTGGCGCTGGGAGATGAACAACACTGCGGCCGTCGATCTGGAACGGGTCCCGCTTGCGCCTTCAGCCGACTCGCTGGCTGGACGCATGACGGTGCACTACGCCGGCCCGGGACTCGCCGCCGCGGCCCAGAGCACCTGGAAGAGCATCGGGGTATGGTTCGGCGACCTGGCAAAGGACCGCCTGGTCGCCACGCCGGAGGTCACCGCGAAGGCCCAGGAGTTGACGGCCGGCAAAACCGACTTCTATGACAAGACCGAAGCCATCGGCGAATTCGTCCAGAAGCAGGTGCGCTACTTCGCCGTCGAGGTCGGCATCGGCGGCTATCAGCCTCATGCTGCGGGCGACGTCTTCCGCCATCGCTACGGCGACTGCAAGGACAAGGCGACGCTCACCGCCGCCATGCTCTCCACCGTCGGCGTCCACGCCGCACTGATGATGGTGGACTCGGAACGCGGCGTCGTCGACCCCGATGCGCCGTCGCTCGTCGGCAACCACATGATCGCCGCCATCGAGCTGCCAGTGGGCTACACCTCGCCGCGACTGCACAGCACCATCACAGCCGGCACCGGCCGCCGCTATCTCATCTTCGATCCCACCTCGGAGAAGACCGCCTTCGGCCAACTCGAATCCGAGTTGCAGGGCGGCTACGGCATCCTGTTGGAAGGCCCCGATACGCAGGCGATCCAGCTTCCAGTGCTCGATCCCGCACTCAACACGATCCATCGCACCGCGAGCTTCCGCCTCGACGCCGACGGCGTTCTGAAGGGCACCGTCACCGAGAAGCGCTTCGGCGATCTCTCCGAAGTTCGTCGCGAGGTCTACGCCAAGGGCGACGCCAAGCAGCAGACCGATTTCCTCGACCACTCGCTCGGGAACGACTTCACGTCGTTCTCCGCCACCGGCGTCAAGGTGGAGAACGTCGACTCGCTCAATCAGGACTTCACGCTCTCCTACTCGCTCTCTGCCGACCGCTACGCCAAGGCGATGGGTTCCTTGCTCATGGTGCGGCCGCGCGTTCTCGGCGATCTCGACCTCGACACCGACCGCAAGCCGCGCACCATCCCCATCAACCTTGGCGAGACCATGCAGGCCACCGACGAATACTCCATCGAGCTGCCCGACGGCTACTCCGTCGACGAGGTCCCCGATCCGGTCAAACTCGACGTCGGCTTTGCCGCGTACCAGAGCGACGTCCAGGTCAAGGGCAACACGCTGCACTACCAGCGCACCTACACCATTCGCGAGATCACGCTTCCTGCGGACCGCTACGCCGATGTGCAGAAGCTCGCCGGCACCATTGCGGCCGATGAGGCTAGCAGCGCCATATTGAAGAAGAAATAGAAGGAACCCACCAGATCATTCCAACGCCGAGTACGTCCGAAGGAACGGAAGCCATGAACGCCACTATTCGCTGCACCCTTGCCCGCTGCCTGCCTCTTGTCTGCCTCATCGCGCTCGCACCCATCGCGCGCGCCGACCAGTGGACCGCACCCACCCCCGAGGAGCTCAAGATGACCTCGCAGCCTGAGGTGCCCGGGGCCTCGGCCGTCTACCTCTTTAAAGAGGAGATCACCGAAGACAAGCTGCACATGTGGAGCAAATACGTCCGCCTCAAGGTGCTCACCGAAGCCGGCAAGGAGTACGCCAACGTCGAGCTGAAGCAGTACAGCTCCTCGGAGCACGGAGGCTACACGGTCAACGGCATTGCGGGCAGGACCATCCATCCCGACGGCACCATCATCCCGTTCACCGGCAAGCCCTTCGACAAGCTGATCGAAAAGGGCCAAGGCTACAAGGAGATGGCGAAGGTCTTCACCCTGCCCGACGTCGGAGTCGGCAGCATCATCGAGTACCATTACCAGTTGCGCTACGACGACAACTACTACATCTCGCCGGACTGGTTCGTGCAGTCCGAGCTCTACACCCGCAAGGCGCACTACCTGTGGAAGCCAACCAGCGAATCCCTGGTCACCAGCGACGACAAGGGCGGGCAACTGACCAGCGGCATCGCCTGGACGCCCATCCTGCCCAACGGCGCCGACTTCAAGCAGACCCATCTGCCGGGCACGGCCTACCAGGGTGGGGGCCAGTTGGTGATTGAGCTGAATATCCACGACGTTCCGCCCTCGCCCACCGAGGAGTACATGCCGCCGATCGACAGTCTCACCTATCGCGTGCTCTTCTACTACACGCCGTATCGCTCGGGCGACGACTTCTGGAAGAACGAGGGCAAGCGTTGGGCGAAGAATCAGGACAAGTTCATTGGTTCCGGCAACAAGGTCCGCGCCGCCGTCAAGGATCTGGTCGCTGACTCCGATACGCCGGAGCAGAAGCTGCGCAAGCTGTATGCCGCCGTCATGAAGCTGGACAACACCTCCTACAACCGCGAGCGCTCCGCCGCGGAGAACAAGTCCCAGGGCCTCGGCCAAGTCAAGAGCACGGACGACATCTGGGAGCGCAAGCGAGGCACCGACGATCAGCTCGCGGCGCTCTTCGTCGCCATGGCGCGCGCCGCCGGGACGAAGGCGTATCTAATGGCCGTCACCAATCGTAGTCGCAGCATGTTTCTGCCTTCTTACTTCAGCATGTCGCAATTGGATGACGATATTGCCGTCGTCAACATCGATGGCAAGGATCAATTCTTCGACCCCGGCCAACGGTATTGTCCATACGGCCAGCTCGCCTGGAAGCACACCCTCGTGCAGGGCCTGCGTCAGGTCGATGGAGGCAGCGCAATCGCCGGAACTCCAGGCCAGTCCTACAAGGATGAGCGCATCGATCGCATCGCCGATCTCACCATGGACGAGCACGGCGAGGCGACCGGCACCATCACCATGACCTATCGCGGTGCGCCGGCGCTGCGCTGGCGCCAGAGCTTCCTCCGTGGCGATGACACCAGCCTGAGACACGACCTGCAGACTGCAATGGAAAAGATGATGCCGGGCGGAATGGACGTCAAGGTCAACTCCATTCAGCAGCTCGAGAACTACGAGCAACCGCTCATCGTCAAATTCGACGTCAAGGGGCAGATCGCCTCCTCCACCGGCAAGCGGTTGCTGGTGCCGGGCGACATCTTCGAGGTGAACGAGAAGCCCACCTTCCCGCACGAGAAGCGCACGCTCCCTGTCTACTTCGACTACTCCAGTTCAGTTCTGGATGCGGTGCGCGTCAAGTTTCCTGCCAGCCTGGGCCTGGAGTCCGCTCCGGCCGCCCAGGAGGTGCCGTACCAGAAAACTGCCATGTACTCGATCAAGTCGGAGACAACGCCAACCTCCGTCACGGTACGTCGTGCCTTCCTGATGGGCGACATCATCTTCAGCTTGCAGGAATTCCCCGATCTCCGCGCCTTCTACACCAAGCTCGAGACCAAGGACCAGGAGCCCGTTGTCCTGAAGCTCGCAACCCAGACCGCCGGCGGTCAGTAGCCGGCTGCATATACTTGAAGCATGGCTGCTCTGATTGAAGCAATAAACGTGAAGCGCAAGAGCGTCTTCGAGTTTGAGAACACTCCCTACGCGTGTCTGGATGCAGAAGTGAACACGCCGACCGCGCGCGGCGGCCAGACGCTGGTGCGCCTGAAGATGCGCAATCTGCTGACCAGCGCGGTCTTCGAAAAGACCTTCAAGGCGCAGGACAAGTTCAAGGAGCCGGACCTGGTCTTTGTCGACGCGTCCTATCTATACAGTGACGGCGAGGGCTCGCACTTCCTCGATCAGGAGAGCTTCGAGACGCTGACGCTGACCGAGGCGATGGTGGGCAACGCGCTCGATTATCTGGTGGAGGGCGCGCTGCTCCAGTTGCACAAGTTCAACGGCAACCCCATCGGCCTGCAACTGCCGATCTTCGTCGAGCTGCATGTGGCGGAGACGGAGCCCGGCGTGAAGGGCGACTCCTCGAGCGGCAGCGTCACCAAGGTGGCGAAGCTCGAGACCGGCCTCGAGATTCGCGTGCCCCTCTTCATCAAGCAAGGCGAAAAGGTAAAAGTCGCCACCGAAACCGGAGAGTTTGCCGGCCGCGCGTAGCGCGAATCAGGCCGCGTCCTCGAGCGGAGAGGTGCACAGCAGGCGGTAGGCCTCGTTGAGGTCGGCCATCTGTTGCGTGGCGCGTTCGCGGACTGCCTCGGTGGCGTGCTGCAGGCGGTCGGGATGCCACTGGCTGACCATGCGCCGGTAAGCGGAGCGGATCTGCTCGCGGGTACTTGCAGCGGTGACTCCGAGGAGCTGGTGGGCGTGGGGCAGGGTCATGGCGCTGTCCCACGGTTGGGCGCCGGACTCAGATTGCTGTGGCGTTTCGTTCCGCAGCGGCACACCCTCGGGCATCCAACCCTGCGGAATCCATCGGTGCGAGATTCGGTCGCTTGGAACCCAATCGGCCGGGGTCCAGCTTTGCGACCGGGGGTCGTGAGTCCGCGCGGCGGCGGTTTGAAGACGTTCGCGGTCGGCCTGCCGCTGGCGCCTTCGGTGTAGATTCTCCGCGGCGGCGGGGATGCCGAGGGTCCAGCTTTCTTCGAGGAAGAGCGCGTCGGGGTCGAAGTCTTCTCCGAAGAGCTGCTGCATGTTGTCGGCGAAGCGCGAGGACTGGTTCGGCGTTGCATCGCTACACGTTTGGAATTGGCCTGCCATTCTTCGCCTCCGCGCGCAGGGCCGCGGCTCCGTGGCGGTCGCCTGCCGGAGGTCGCGTTTCGCTGCTGCCGTTGTATTGGGATTATCGGCAGATCGGCGCGTTGTTTTAGGCGGCTATCGAATTTCCCGTCAGGAGAGCCACTTCAGCAGGCGGATGACTCCCATGGCGGCCGGGCGCGAGTGGGCGGAGACCTCCCCGGCGCGGGCGTCGATCTCCTTGCGGCGGGCGGCGTAGTACTGGTAGGCCTTCAGCATCATCTGCTGGTTGGTCACGGTGGGCCGCCAGCCCAGCTCGTCGCGGATGCGCGTGGTGTCGAAGACGAAGTCCTCGGCGATCATCCGGTAGTGGTAGGGCCCAAGCGGCGAGACGCCCAGCGTGTGCGCCAGCTTCATCGCCGCGATGGTCGGCCGCCGCGGCAGTTGCGCGATGCGCGCCCCGGTTCCCGCAGCATCGATGACGGCCTGGTAGACCTCGCGCAGCGTAGGCACGTTGTCCGCACCCACGTGGAACAGCCCGGACTTGCCGTAGTCCATCGCCAGCACGCATGCGGTGGCGAGGTCCTGGGCGTAGATGAACTGGTAGCGGTTGCTGCCGTCGCCGACCACCCACACCTTGCGCCCCTCGTCGATGAATTCGAACAGAATGGCGAGCAGGCCGAGCCGTCCCTCGTCGATGATGGTGGGGCAGCGGATGACGATCACCGCGAGGCTGTCCTGAAACTCCTTGAGCACCTGTTGCCGTTGGGATTGCGGCAGAGCTTCAGCTACAATCCGACCTGCTTGGGCCAGAAATTCGCTACCGGCATCGAGTTGGTAGTCGTCGCACTCGGTGTCGTTATTGCCCAGGGCTACGTACACGGGCATGCCGGGGATGGATGCACGGAGTTCGCCCATGACAAAGTTCATGGTCTTCAGCACGAAGGTTTGATAGTCGCCCGGCGTCGAACCAGGAACAAGTGTCGCAAACCGACAAAAGAAGGCGTGGGCGATCAGATCGCCGCTCACCGTCATGAACTTTGCATCGGGCTGCTTGGACCTCATGGCCTTCAGGCTGGAGTCGAGTAGAGCAAACGGGGTGTCCACACCTCGTGCATGGCAGGTCTGCTGGAGCGCGGCAAACGCCTCCTTCTGATTCGAGGATGCCGGGGCTAACAGGATTGACCGCCAACGGGTCGCCGGGGCAGCGACAAGCTCTTGGACTTTGGCAGGGTCCTGAAAAGGATCGAAGTGGATGTCGCTGATGAATAGTGCAGGAACTGTGCGGTCCTCTGCCTTCACGGGATCTGTGGAGCCAGCCTTCGAAGCCAAGGCAGGGTGAGTCGCCTGGGCCAGAACCCCAGGCATTGAAGCAACTCCAATCCAAAAGCCGGACAGTGCAAGGAATCGCAGGACCAGGGATCGGTACGAAGTACACATGATTGGAATCACCTTGTGTCTCAATACTAAGGGAGTTTCAACACCGGGTACTGGCAGCATGGCGAGAATAAAAAAGGGCCATCGATTCGGTACCCCGGCAAACGACGTCGAGTAGAACAGTCGTGGCATGCGACAGCGACGACATGTGAATCAGCGCAGCTTGCGACGGTTTTCGGTGGCTCTCTTTCGGTCTCGGATTCCAGGCGACGGTCGATCTTGCCATTGTTGGTTAATCTCTCTGCCTACGCCGTCAAGATCGGGAAAGATAACCGACTCAGTGATTCCTGCATCAGCCAGCTCGCGCTTGATCTGCGGGACCTTGTTGCGATCAATATCTACATGCTTTAGCCGAGATGCTGGGTTGAGGTGGAGGGTCTGAAGCCAATCACGTTTCTTTCCCCGCACAATGAAGCGACTTCTCTGAGCCGCGATCCGTCTGGTGATGTTGTAGAACTCTAAGGCTAAGGGTGCGGAGGGGAGGGGTGTCTTCTTCCATTCATCTTCGTCGTCAAAGAGGTAGATTCTGTCCCAATCATGTTTATCTTCGGGACTATTCTTGCAGGTTTGCCTCCACGCGTCCTTGGCCTCTCCATAGTTCTCATCTGTGTCCAAAGTTGTCTGTAGCCAGGTCGGGTCCAATATGTATAGTCGCGGATTGCCACCGTCGCCCAAGTTTCGGTATACCGCAAAATGCAGGGCTATCAGCGCACCGTCCGACCAATCAAGAAGCCTTGTAGGTACGCCGTGATGCTGCATGAGGAAATACCATTCCCAATCGTCGTCGGGGGGATTCTCGCAGAATTGAAATCCCCACTTTTTGAAAGATTCGCAGTATGCATTCTCTTGCTTCAACAAGTGGTGTATGGAATCCTTCGACGGCTTTCCGTCAGAATAACGATACAGTTGCGGAAGGAGAGGCGCCGCATAGAGGTTGTTCTCTCCACGAAACCAGAGTTCCTCTCCTACATCCAGCGGCAGTTTGGCTGCGCTCGACCAGGCTTCACGGAGGCGGCTGACGAAGCCTAGAACTTCTGCGACTGAACCGAGGACCTTAGGATCCATTGGCTTTCGGACTTTCAATGAACTTGCCTCCTTTACTTCACGCACGCTAGGAGCGTTCGATTCATGTTCGCATGTTCCAGAGCAATGCGTGAGCCCGAATAACGTCATCCATGATTGCAGCACTTACTAATAGTCCAGAATATGGCATATTAGTCCCTGAAAACGCCCTTATCGCCAGAAAGGATTCTCGGTAGGCGCGAAATCGCCAAAGCGCTCGCCGACGGCGGAGACAAGACCAAAGTCATCGCGGTTCCGGTGCCTGCATCATCGGGCTATCCACCTCCAACGTCGCAATGAACGCCGCAGGCGACCGATCTAATTCGAATGTCGGGGTGCTCATCCTGCTTCCCCCAAGTTGTACGCAGGCAACGTGGTAAGGCGTC
>PKWK01000372.1 GCA_003133205.1 Granulicella sp.
TCATACAACCCGAGGATCGAGGCTTGCCCGACGGCGCAAAGGCCGCCTCGCGACACCGGGTGTTCCGGGTTTCCCTCCAACTTGATGGGCCGGCCATCGCGGCACTTGGCAAGCAGCCCGCAGGATGCACTGCACCCGCCGCAGACGCCAGCGTAGTAATAAGGACGTCCCGGCGCAATGCCTTCCGGCTGACGCAGCATCGGGATCGCTTGCTCCACCGGCGCACGCCCGCATCCGGTGAGGGCGGCTCCGGCAAACACGAAGCCGGCGGCCCGCAGGAACTCCCGCCGCCCGGGTTCGGATGCTTCACGAAGAGGAGTATCGGCAAACTCGACCGCCGCCCGCGCTTCAAAGGCGTTGCCCCCTTCGTACTCTTCGAGGCTTTTCCAGTACTTCTTGTCGTCGGCACTCACGGTGGCAGCTCCTCAGTAGTGACAGGTGGAACAGTCGATCGAAGCGTAAACCTTCTTACCTGCCACGCCGTTCCGGGTGGCCGTGCGGTGGCAGTTGACGCACCAACCCATGCTGAGATCGGGAACCTGTCTCATCCGCTCCATGGCTTCGACAGGCCCGTGGCAGGTCTGGCAAATGACGCCGGCGCTGACGTGGGCACGGTGATCGAAGTACACGAAATCGGGTAGCTTGTAAACGCGCGTCCAGGCAATGGGTTTCATCGCGCGCGCCGGATCGGGCTTCCGATTGGCATCCAGCCCGAGCGCATCGTAGATCTTCCGCAGTTCTGGCGAGACGAGCGTCCGGGGTTTGCGCTGTTCCTTCGTGGCCAGCTCCTCTTCGGCGCGCACGGCGCCGAAGGTGCCCGTCACCATGGTGTGGCAGTTCATGCAAACCGCCGCTGGCGGAATGCCGGCGTGCCGGCTCTTCTCCGCGTTGAAGTGGCAGTAGAGGCACGGCATCTGAAGTTCTCCGGCGTGTAACCGGTGCGAATAAGCGATGGGTTGTACCGGCTCGTAGTCTTGCTGGTTGCCAGGGATGTGGGCGGTCCCGGCCCTCGTCGCCAAATAGAGCGCGCTGAAGAACAACCCGATTGCCAGAACGATTGTGAGGACTCGGCTCTTCATCGGTTCACCAATGTTCAAATCCTTCGCGCGGCGGTTGCCGGCGCCTCGACCTCACTTCGCGCGCCGGGGGACCCAGGCATATACTTCAGAACCCAGGCCATCGAGAGGGAGAACAGCGCCAGAAAGACAAATATGATGAAGCCGATCGCGTAGCCGCGCTTGCCCAGGTCTTTCACCGCGAAGGCCAGTACGGGCGGAATAACGAAACCGCCGAATGCGCCGAGTCCCCCCACCCAGCCCACTGCCCCGCCAACCGCCTGAGGTACGGCTTGCGGGACGATTTTGAACACGCCCGCGTTGGAGACGCCCATGCCGAACGCCAGCAGGACGATTCCAGGGATAGCCAGTTCGTACTCGTGGGCGTCCACCATTACGATCGCTCCCACCATCATGATGAGCAGGGCCAGGATAGTGGTGTTCTCACCGCCTTCAAGAAGCCGGTCCGAGAGAACGCCGCCAATCACTCGAAGAACACACGTGAGAATCGAAAACAGCGCCGTCAGAAAACCCGCCGCCAACGCGCCCAGGCCGAAGAACCCGGTCCAGTACGTGGGCAACCACGCGGTTAAGGCGACAAATCCGCCGAATGTGGTGAAGTAAATCGCGACCAGCGCCCACGTCTTCCATATTCGCGCGGACACCAGGAGACTCTCTTTCAGATTGCCCGAGGGAAACAGTTCCTGCCCATAAGCGCGCGCCAGGCGGCGCGCTTCCTCGGGCGCACTTCCTTGCTCTAGCAATTGGAAATAAGGAGAGTTCCTGCCCATCATGAAATACAGGACCAGCCCCGTTGCCAGTAGCGCAACCCACACCATGTAGGAGCCGGACAGGCCCAGCGTGCCCAATGCGATGGGGATGAGAAACGAGAAAATACCGGGCGCCAGGTTTCCCACGCCACCGAAGACCGCCAGAGCCACACCTTGCTTCCTCTGGGGGAACCAGTAGGCCGTCTGCCCCGCCCCAACGGAAAAGGTTGCGATGCCACAACCGCAAAGAAGAGCCAGAATGAGCAGCACCGGATACATCCCTGGAGTCATCCTGTTCGGATAGAAGAAGCCGACCACGCCGGCGAGTCCCGCCATCCCCATGACAGAGAGGCTGAGCAGCGTCAGGAAAGGCTTTCGTCCGCCGCTGATGTCTACCCAGGCCGAGAAAGGGATGCGGAGTAGCGACCCGGAAAGGGCCGGCATGGCGATGAGGAAACCCACCGCCACGGGACTCAGGTTCATGGCTTGCTGAAAGCGTTGCGCGGTGGGGCCAAACAATGCCACAGCGGCGAAGCCGATGAAGAAGCCGAGAGTCGCGCCAAACAAGCCCTGCCTGGGTGTACCTTTCAATGTAGCCATGACAGTGGGCCCTCTTCAGGTGCGCGCCGGTTTGCGATACCAGCGGACCACCTGGGGCTTCCGCCAAAGGTATGGATTCGGCACCACCAGGATGTGAACCAGTCGGGTGAAGGGAAACAGCAGGATGAGCAAGTAGGCGTTGATGATGTGCACCTTCACCAGCCACGGCATGGGAGTTACGTAGCTGATGTCCGGATTGAGCTTCAGCAGCGACCAGAAGTACGGTACGGCGGTGGCCGCGAACCATGACGATCCCCATGGATGAAAGAGTGCCACGGCAACTCCCACGATAACCTCCAGCATGAGTAGCGCGAACAGCACCCAATCCAACGGACTCGTGACCATCTTCACCTTGCTTACCGTCATCCGGCGGACAATCGCGGCGCCGAGGCCTACCACCGTCAAAATTCCGAACACCAGCGCTGCTCCCTCGAGAATGTAGAGCCGCAGGGGGTGACTGTTCCACAGCAAAATCCCGCGGGGCACCAGAAATGCAACGAAGTGGCCGGTGAGCACCACGAGAATGCCGTAGTGGAACGGTACCAGCCCCCAGAAATGTTGCTGGTTCTCGAGGAACTGCGACGAGAGACTCGAGTAGCTGAACGACCGCGCCCGGTAGCGGCGGATGGTCATCAGAAAGAAGGTGAAAACCGCCATGTACGGCAAGGCGTTGAACAGGAGTTGATCGAGATATTGGCCCGGGTTATTCATGCTCTCTCCCTTCCTGATGTCCCGTCCCGGTCTCCGCACCACCCAGCAGCGCGGCCAATGCCGCCAGAAGCTTGGCGTACGGATTGCTCTCCGCTGGCACGGCCTTTCGGATCTTCTCCACCGCCGGCCGCAGAAACCTGGCACGGAACGGCGCCGCCTCTTCTTCCGGCATACGCGCCGCTAGCGGCAAAACGGTAAGGAGACTGTCCGGCAGTTCGTCCCGCTCGGCGATCCCGTAGCGCCGCATTTCCTGCCGGAGCTTAACCAGAAATTCGCCGCGCGCGTAGTCTTCGCCGAAAAGGTGCCAGCCGATGTCCAGGCACGCATCCGGGTTCAGGTCGAAGGTCTGGATGTACAGTTCCTCCATTTCGGAGAGGCTGCGGCCGCGCACCGCGTCCGCAAACGCCTGGACGTGTGCAGCGGCGGCAGCGTCAGTTCGCGCGATGGCCGCCGCGGCGCTTTCCAGGTGCTCCCGATATCCCGCGGCGGGGTACTCGAACAGTTCCGCTATCACATCCAGGGTGGAAGCCATGTCCAACATCACATCCCCCTCTTCGGAGCCGTGAGGAAACCGAATCCGGCGTTCTGCTTGTGTTCGAGCGGGTCCTCCATCATCTCGATGGCCTCCTCGCGGTGCATGGGTGGTATGACGAAGCGGTCGTCGAACGTGCAAAGCGAAGTCAACCGGTATATCGCCTCCGCTTCGTCCCTAGAGCATTCGGCTTCCCGCAGCATGCGTTCGGCAACCGCCATCGGCACGTCTCCCACGGTCACCGCGCGACGGAACCAGCGCACCGCTTTCTGCTTACGTAGGGCATATCGGACCACGCCCTCGTGGCCGGCGCCGAACATGTTGGCGAAGAACTTCATGGGGACGCGCGCGTCGTCGATGTCATGGAACAAATCGTCGCTGATGTTCTTCACCGTGCCATCGTCGCGGCTCGACATCACCGGAGCCATGGGCGGAACGTAAAACAACATAGGCAGCGTCCGGAACTCAATATGAGGCGGAAGCGCGATCTTCCAGATCTTGACGAACTTGTAAACGGGCGACTTCTGCGCAGACTCGATAACGGAATCGTGGATGCCGTTAGCGCGCGCCGCAGCGATCACCTCGGGGTCGTTCGGGTCCAGGATCAGCGACCGCTGCGCCTCCACCAGTTCCTCCGGCGGCCGCTTGGCCACTTCCTCGATACGGCTGGCGTCATACAGCAGCACGCCCAGATACCGTATGCGTCCGACGCAGGAGTGGAAGCAAGCCGGCGCCTGTCCCGTCTCCAGGCGCGGGTAGCAAAGGATGCACTTTTCCGACTTCCCGGTGGACCAATTAAAGAACACTTTCTTATAGGGACAGGCTGAGATGCAGTTACGCCAGCCGCGGCAGCGGTTCTGGTCGAGCAGCACGATGCCGTCCTCGCCGCGCTTGTACAGCGCGCCCGACGGGCAGGACGCGACACACGAAGGGTTCAGGCAGTGGTTGCAGATGCGCGGCAGGTAGAACATGAAGACCTGCTCGTAGCGCAGTTTCACCTGTTCGTGCAGGCCGCTGAGGTTAGGGTCGGCGGGCTGCTGGACACCGGCGAGGTCGTCCTCCCAGTTGGGCCCCCACTGCAGGCGCAGAGGCTTGCCGGTGAGGGTCGAGTGAGCCTGGGCGACGGGTGTCGTGCCGCGCAGCGGGGCCGTGGTGAGGGTC
>PKWK01000361.1 GCA_003133205.1 Granulicella sp.
TCCAGGTCAACCGCTTCCTCCTGCCCGAACTGCTCGCGCTCGCCACCAGCGGCCGCAGCGGCAGTCTCGCGTGGGACCTCTACGCCGGCGTCGGCCTCTTCTCCCGCGCCCTCGCGCGCAGCTTCGCACAGGTCACCGCTAACGAGATCGCCGAGCCTGCAGCCACCGCTCTTGCCTCAACCAAGCTCGCAAACCTGCGCGCCGTAAAAGCCACTACGCTCGACTTCCTCCGCGCCGCCGTCGTCGAGCGCGACCGTCCCGACCTCATCGTCCTCGATCCGCCCCGCACCGGAGCCGGCCCCGAAGTTTGCGCCCTGCTCGCCCAAATCGCTGCGCCCACCCTTATCTACGTCTCCTGCTCGCCCGAAACCCTGCCCGCCGACCTCACAACCCTGGCCGCCTCCGGCTACCGCGTCGCCGAGCTCCACCTGCTCGACCTCTTCCCCCAGACCACCCACATCGAAACCGTCGCCATCCTCACCCGNNTGTGGTTCAATCGTGAGGAAAGACGGGTGGCCTGTTGCGGCAAATCTCTGGTGCTCCCAGACCCGAATCTGAACGTGAATCCGCACGCGCGCGAAGCTTCCCGCGCGTCGAAGCTCTCCGCTTCCGCCGCGCCCCGCTCCTCGCAGCCGCACTCTGCTTCGCGCTCGGCGAAGCCTTCACCAAACTCCCGCCGCCAACCCTGCGCCCCACGTTCCTTCTCTTCGCCGCTGCAGTCGCGCTCGGCGCCGTCACGCTGCTCGCGCTCGGCCGTTCCCTCCGCCTCGCCATCCTGCCTATCGCCGCACTCTGGATCGCCGCTGGCCTCTGGTCCGCGCAACTCCAGCCCGCGCCGTCGCCGCAGACCGCCATCCTCACCTACGCCGACGGCCTCAGCCGCACGGTCGAAGGCCGCATCGTCCGCATCCGAACCCTGCCCCCGCGCACGTCTCCGGCGAAAGTGGACGCCGATGCAGACGAGTGGGACGAGCCCGGAACGCCAGACACCTCCCTCGATCTTGACCTCACGGCCATCGAAGACGTCACGCCCGACACCTCGCGCATGGTCCCCATCGCCGGCGGCGTCCGCGCCACGCTCTTCGCAGCGAACCATTCGCAGCCACAAACTCAACTCCACTGCGGCGACCTCGTCGAAGTCCCGCTGCGCCTTCGCACGCCCGAGCGGTACCGCGATCCCGGCGCATGGCAGTACGCCGACTTCCTGCTGGACCAGGGAATCGCCGCAACCGCCAATGTCACCGCCGCCAAACTCCGCCCCGTTTCCGCCCTTTCGCCACGCGCAAGCCTCTCTGCAGCCATGCAATGCCACCTCTTCGCCGCGCAAAGCTGGGCCGCCGCGCGTCTGTTTGCCTACACGCGCTCCACGCCAAACCGCCGCCTTCCATCGCTCCTCCGCCTTACGCCGGACGATGCCGGAATGCTCAACGCCATGCTGTTCGGCGACCGCACACGCCTCACCCAAAACCTCCGCGTCGGCTTCCAGCGCACCGGCTCCTTTCACCTCTTCGTCGTCTCAGGAATGCACGTCGCTCTGCTTGCGGGCCTTGTCTTCTGGCTCGCCCGCCGCCTGCGCCTGAGCCCGACGCTCGCGACGCTGCTGACCCTCGCGCTCGTCACCGCCTATGCGCTGCTCACCGGCTTCGGCGTGCCCGTCCAGCGCGCCCTGCTGATGACCGCCGTCTTCCTGTTCGCAAGCCTGCTCACTCGCCAGCGCAACCCGCTGAACGCTCTCGGAGCCGCCGCTCTCGCCGTCCTGGTCTGGTCGCCGCGCGCCCTCTTCGAAGCCAGCTTCCAGATGACGTTCCTCGCCATTGTCGCCATCGCCGGCATCGCAATGCCGCTCGCTGAACGCAGCTTCCTCGGCTACGCCCGCGCCACCCGCAACCTCCGCGACACCTGGCACGACCGAGTGCTTCCGCCACATCTCGCGCACTTCCGCACCATGCTCCGCTTCTGGGGCGAGGAGTTCGCGGACCACTTCGGTCGACGCGCGCGCAATCTCCCCGCGAGCGTGATCCGCGTGGTGCTATCGACGGCGCAACTCGCGCTCATGGGGATCGTCGTCGAGGCCGTCATGGTGTTGCCCATGGCCCTCTACTTTCATCGCGCGACTGTCTTCGCGTTGCCAGCGAACATGTTCAGCATCCCGCTGGTCGCCGTGCTCGCACCACTCGGCCTCGCGACGTTCCTCGCGTCTCTATTAAGCCCATGGCTCGCGGCCCTGCCCGCCTCCGCGTTGGCCCTCCTGCTGCACGCGATCACTGGCCTCATCCACCGCATCAGCAATGCGCAGGCCGCCGACCTCCGCGTCCCCGGCCCCACGCTCACCCACGCGCTGCTCGCCGTCGTCTGCTTCGCCTTCTGCTGCTGGGCCGTGCGCCGGTCGCGCGCAACCGCATGGGCCGCGGTCGCCGTCCTTCCGCTCGCAATCGCAATCGTCCTCTGGCCTTCGCCGCCTGCCGTCCATTCCAACCAGTTCGAAGTCACCGCCATCGACGTAGGCCAGGGAGACTCCCTGCTCGTCGTCGGCCCCACCGGCCACGCCATGCTGATCGACGCGGGAGGCCCTACTGGAGCCGCCGCCAACGCCGAAAACGCCGCGGGCCTCGGCTCTCAAAATGCCGCATTCGACATCGGCGAAGAGGTCGTCTCGCCCTACCTCTGGTCGCGCCAGCTCCGCCGCCTCGATGTCGTCGCCCTCACCCACGCTCACTCCGACCACATGGGAGGAATGCCTGCCGTACTGCGCAACTTCCGTCCCCGCGAGCTCTGGGTTGCCGTCGATCCCAACTCCGCACCCTACCGCGCCCTGCTCGCCGAGGCCGCAACCCTCGGCATTCGCGTGCGCCACCTCCGCGCCGGCGACCGCATCCCGTGGGAGGGCGTCGACGTCTCCGTGCTCGCGCCCACGCCCGCCTACGCCAACCCCGGACCGCCCATCAACAACGATTCCCTCGTGCTGAGAATGCAATACGGGCAGTCTTCAGCCCTGCTCGAAGGCGACGCCGAAGCGCCCAGCGAAGACGCGATGGTTGCCGCATCGCTCAGCGGCCACGGCCTCCAACTCGGCCCCGACACGCTGCTCAAAGTCGGTCACCACGGCAGCCGGACATCCACTACTCCGGAGTTTCTCGCCCTCGCCTCGCCCCGCGACGCCGTCATCTCGGTCGGCCGCAACAACACCTTCGGCCACCCGCGTCCCGAGATCGTCCAACGCCTCGCCGCGGCCCACGCCCACGTCTACCGCACTGACCAGTTCGGCCTGGCTACCTTCCTGATGTCCCGCGACGGAAGAATCTTCGCCATTCCTGCCGCGTCTAATCCGTAATGCGACGCTCCAACGTCAGAACTGAGACGAAGCAACTGCGCCACAAATGCTTGCCTTGACAGGCACGTTAAACTCAAATTATGGACTAATCCAAGTAACCCATTGGTGCATATGAGCACAGAGGCTATCCAAATCGCATTCGTCGATCCAAGTGGCTCGACAACGAGCGGCTTTTCGATAGCGCTGCCGCGAAAACCAGCGCGAATTCGCAAATTCCGCCCTGCAACCTGGAATGAGAGTCAGGCCATCCGAAGGTTTTGTCAGTATCTCCAAAGCAAAGACGCCGACGGCCTAGACGCATCGATATCTGCTTTGAACCGACTTCACTGCTGGAATCGGGCTGTCGACAACCTGATGACCGGTCCCAGCCCGAACACGGCAAAAGGAGATGCCCTCCTTTCATTTTGGTTTAGATACGGTCTAGATAGCATCCCACCAGAATTGAGGGAAGATCTGCCTCGCCTGTTTGACGCATTCAGGTATCTTTTCCCGCCGTACGCCGGAGAAGGACTGACGCTCTATCGTGGAGAACTTGAGTCGAGCCATGCGAAGGGTGAGTATGGAATATCGTGGACATCGATTCTAGAAAAGGCGAAGTGTTTTGCCGATAGGCGATGTTCTATCGAAGGTCACGCTGTGGTCTTTAAGATCGAAGCCACACCCGACATGATTGCTATAGCAGTGAAAGATTACTCGGATCATACTCTGACCCTCGGGGAGGATGAATATCTTGTTGATCCGCGGACAATTCACGGGAAAGTCTCGATCGTAATTTGAGCGCTGGATAGGAAATGCAGTATAAGCACCCACACCGGAGGCCCCCTTTGGAAGAAATCTCCCCCAACACCGAAGCCACCCCCGCAATGACTCCCGCCGAGCGGGCCGAAGAGAGCAAGCTCATCCGCCGCCTGCAACTGATGATGAACCTCGTCATGCAGACCATCGCCCAGGACAGCTCGCTCTCCGTCGACGAAGCCTCGCAGATGATCGCCGACTCACGCAAAGCCGCGCTCGCCATGTTCCCCGGCAAAGAACTCGCCTACGACCTCATCTGGCGTCCCCGCTTCCAACGCCTCATGCGCGAACGCTTTCGCATTATGTGACGCAGTGCCACGATGTCATTCAAATGAATTACAATAGAAGCGGAGGCTCGTATGCCCGAGACCGCACTAGTCCAGGCCCGGATTGATCCCGTCGTGAAGGAACGTGCATCCGCAGTGCTCGAAGAGTTGGGCATCACCGTCTCCGACGCCGTGCGCATCCTCCTCACGCGAACCGCCAACGAAGGCGCGCTACCCTTCGAGTTGCTGCAATCAACCGCAGCCCACGATGCCTGGTTCCGCGCCAAGGTGCAGGAAGCCCTTGACGATCCGCGCCCTGCCATCTCTCACTCGCGAGTAGAAGCCTACTTCTCAAAGCGCCGTGCAGCCGCTTCCCGTAAAGCTCGAAAGTAGTCCATGCGCCTGAAGCGGTACCGCTCTTGCATTTGAAGATCGTCTCGCAATCTTTGAGTACATCGAGGCCGATAATCCGCCCGCCGCGGTTCGCGTAGACAGCACCATCCGCGAACAGGTCGAACAGTTATTGCAGTCTCCTGAGCTAGGTCGCCCAGGCCGGGTGAGGGGAACACGAGAATTGATCATCGGCCATACGCCCTACATCGCCGCCTATCGGATTGCAACGGACGTCATAAAGATACTGCGCGTTCTACATGGCGCCCAACAGTGGCCCGAAGAATTCTAGAGATCCCATTCGGCCTGGCACGCCCGCTACTCGTAGCGCAGCGCCTCAATCGGGTCAAGGTTCGCCGCGCGGATCGCCGGAATCATGCCGCTCACCAGTCCGGTAATCGCCAGGATCACGGTGGCGACGATCACCGAAGTGGGCGAGATGAGCAGGTAGATGTCCGCAGCCTCGGCGTGTTGCGCAAGCGCGCTGTACATCGTAATCCGTCCCACCAGGGTGGAGATCAGATAGGCGAGCGCGATCCCTGACACTCCACCAACACCGGTAATAGCCATAGCCTCGGCCAGAAATTGCAGCAGGATGTGTTTCCTGCGCGCGCCCAGCGCCTTCTCGATGCCGATCTCACGCGTGCGCTGCTGGACGGCGACCAGCATGATATTCATCAGGCCGATGCCGGCGATGCCGAGCGTCAACGCTCCCACGATCGAGAGCAGAAACTGCAGGGCAGTCGAGAGAATCTTGAACTGGTGCAGCTCCGTCATCAGGTTCGCGACGTAGACTGCGTTGTGGTCGGAGGGCCTGAAATGATGCGCCGCCGCCAGCGTTTCGCGCAGGCTTTTTTCGGCCAGTTCGTTGTCACCGGTGTAGCTGAACCATATGCCGTCAAGATACTGCGTATCTTTCAGGTCGCTCATGGTGCTGAAGGGGATGTAGATCTGGCGGTTGATGTCGCTGTCCTCGCCCTCCTGCATCTTGGGGTTGAGAACGCCGATGATGGTAAACATCTCTCCGTTCAGGCGAATGCTTTCGCCCAGCGCCCAGCCGCCGGAGAACAGCTTGGTCTTCGCCTCCGAGCCGATCACGCAGACATGGGCGCGCTGCTGGTCCTCGGCCCCGTTGAAAAAGCGCCCCTGATCGGGTTCCAGCTTCACTATGTCCTGGTATCCCGGCCGGGCTCCAAGCACGCTCCAGGTGTAGGTGTGCAGATCGTTCTGCACGGTTACGTCCTTGTAGGCTGCGGGCGATATCTGGCCGATTCCGGGAACGCTGGCAGCAACGCGGTCCACATCGTCCAGCGTGAAGCGCACCCGCACACCCGCTTTATCTCCGCCTGCCTGTTGGCTGGTGCGGCCAGGAAAGACGCCGATGGTGTGTGTGCCCCATTCCGCGAAGATGGCCTCGAAGGCGCGGGCGAAGCCTGCTCCGTAGGCCAGCAACAGCACCACCGTGGCGATGCCCCACGCCATGCCGATCATGGTGATCATAGTACGGCGGCGATTGTAGAGCATCGCCTCCCAGGCCTGACCGAGAATGTCCTTGAACATAAGCGCTTCCTTTGCAGCCGCGAAACGTCCAGCTACTTCTTTACTCCCGCCGCAACGCCTCGATGGGATCCAACTGCGCGGCCTTGTTCGCCGGATAAAGCCCTGCGGCGACTCCGCAAACCACCAGCGATCCCAGGGCCAGCGCCGCCGACCACGGAACCAATCGCGGCGGATCGAAGCCGGGCATCTTGTTGGTAAAAAATTGTTGCAGCACCCACATCAAGCCCGCGGAGGCGGCAATCCCAATCAGCCCGCTGATGCCGGTCAGCAGCAATCCTTCCCAGAAAAACTGCGCCACGATACTGCGCTTGCTGGCTCCAATGGCTTTGAGCACGCCAATTTCGCGCGTCCTCTCAGTGACGGAGACGAGCATGATGTTGATGATGCCCACCGCGCCCAGCCCCAGCGTAACGATTCCCACTCCGCCCAGGAACACGTCCATGGCATTGAAGATGACCCCGATCATTCTCTCTTCCTGAATGGAATCGAACTGGTCGAAGGCGTCTTTGAGTGAAGGATCGAAGCCGTGCCTTTCCGCGATCACGCGATCCGCCGCAGCCAACGCGGCCACGGACTCGCCCCTTTTGGTTGGCTGGAACTGGATCGACGTCAGCGCGTCGCGAGGAATGTTGTCACCCTTCATCGCGAACATCTCCTGCATGGTCGTGACCGGGATGTAGAGCCTCTGGTCCGAGTTATCGTTGTCGCCGCGGCTTATCTTTCCGGCCAGCCCAATCACCGTGAAGGCGACCCCGTTGATGGTGATGGTCTCGCCCAGCATGGGCCGGCCCGGGAACAGGAGGATAGCCGCTTTGGAACCCAGCACCGCGACGCGTCGCCGGTCGGCCTCATCGGCGTCGTCCAGGAAGCGGCCCTGCACCACGGGAAGCAATTTCACCTCCGAGTAGTTGGGCTCGACTCCAATCACGCGGCTGGACGTGTTGCTGTATTGGCTCACTTCGTAGAGATCCGACCGGGCCATCTCGACGGTGACAGCACGGAGTTCGGGCAGGCGGCTCAGCGCGATCTCGTCTCCCGTCGTCAGTTTGTAGGGACGCATTCCCGTGTGCTGGTTGGCCAACGCAGGAATCGTGCCGTTGAACATCATGATGATGTCGTTGCCTAGTCTGGACATCTGCTTGTGTTGACCAGACCGGAAGCCTTCGCCGAGTCCCACCAGCACGAGCAGAGAGCCGACTCCCCAGGCGATGCCAAACATGGTCAGGAACGAGCGCAGCTTGTTGGCTGCGATAGCTCGAAATACCTGGCCGAGTATGTCCGAGAAAGACTGCATAACGTTAGCGACGCGGGGAGGGCGCTCACGGGAATGATACGCGGAAGACTGGGTTTCGGTTCCCTCGCCGTTCGTATAGCGATGCGCATGGAACCGGACGGCGTCGGCTTGCGTAGTAAGCAGCAACGAAGGCATGCGCTCGCGCCGCAAGAGTTGTATACCTTATTGCATCGTTGGAACTGCGCAAAGACGGGCTCCGGCTATCTTCGCGCAGGGGAGGTTGTGTTGGCTGCGTCGCGAAAGAGTAAACGGTTCTGGGTCTGGCTGAGTGTGGGTGTGGTCCTGATAGTGGCGATTGCGGGAGTTGCGCTGGCGCGACTGGTCAAGGGCTCTTCGATCGATCCCAATCGATTGGCGAAGGTGACGCGCGGCGATGTGGCGCGGTCCGTGGTTGCGACAGGGAAGATCCAGCCCATCACCAAAGTCGAGGTGAAGAGCAAGGCATCGGGCATCGTGGAGAAGCTCTACGTAGACATCAATAACAAGGTGAACAAGGGCCAGCCACTGGCGCAACTTGACCAGCAGGAGATCCTGGCTCAGGTCGACGCGCAGCGGGCGCAGCTTGCCTCGGCCGAAGCGAACGTAACCACCTTCGAAGCCAACATCGAACAGGACAAGGTGAACGCCGCAGCGCCGGATCTGTCGATGTACAAGGCCACGCTCGATCGCAACATGGAGATGAAGAAAGCCGGCATCGTCAGCCAGCAGGCGCTGGACGACACCAACAAGGAGTACCTCGCCGCGCTCACCCGCCGCGATTCCTCCAGGGCGCAGATCGGCGTGGACACGGCCAAACTGAAGCAGGCGCGCGCCCAGGTGCTGCAGAGCCAGGCGAGCCTCAAGCAATTGGAGGAGCAGCTTGGCTACACCACCGTTGTGGCGCCGATGGACGGCGTCATTCTGTCCCGCGACGTCGAGATTGGCGACGCGGTGAGTTCGATCCTGGTGCTGGGCTCCACCGCCACGCTGGTGATGACCGAGGGCGACACCACACANNCTGGTGATGACCGAGGGCGACATCAACGAGGTGTACGTGCAGGGCAAGGTGGACGAAGCGGACATCGCCCACGTCTACATGGGACAGCCGGCGCGCATCAAGGTGGAGAGCTTCCGTGATCGCACCTTCAATGGCAAGGTCACCAAGATCGCACCGCTTGGCGTCGAGAAGGACAATGTGACGACCTTCGAGGTCCGCGTCTCAATCGACAATTCCACCGGGGAACTGAAGGCCAACATGACAGCCAACGCCGAGATTCTGCTGGACGAACACAAGGGCGTGCTGACGGTTCCGGAAAACGCCGTGAGTTATGACAACCAGAAAAACGCCTCCGTCCAGATTCCGGACAGCAAGCAGAAGGATGGAACCCTGAAAGTTCCAGTGAAAGTGGGACTCTCAAACGGCTCGGTAACCGAGATCGTGAGCGGGTTGAAGGAAGGCCAGCAGGTCGTGTTGCAGCAGTAAGCAAACCGCCAGCCGCTGGCCTCGCCGTCGAGTCGCAAGGCCTGCCGGCCGCCTCCTGCAACTCCTAGCCCGCAAGCCGTACGCTCACCAGGTGTGCGCCATGTGGTGGACCACCCATGCCACCATCACGACGAGAATCGCCCCGCTGAACCAGTGAAGCCATCCGCGTTCATCCATCTGGTCGTCAAGCAATGACCAGGCCATAAATCCGATCCAAATGCAGAAGGCACCGAGTCTTACCGCGTGAGTCTCCTTTGCGTTATACGCAACCAGAAACGCCACGATGGCGGCGTAGGTGCGGATCGCCTCCCGCCAGGTGCGTTTGCGCTTCAGGCGGGTCGATGGCAAACTCCCAATCCCTCTCGCCTTGATCTCTGCAATGCATCCGCGGTAGTCGTCCAGAAATCGCGGAATCTCCATCCCCCGGCCGCCGTTGCAGGGAATCAGCGTCACACCCCCATACGGCATGGCAGCAAATCCCTCGATCTCCTCCCACCGCAGCATCCGGCGCCATCTGCCGATCTGGCGCAGCACGCCCACATCATCGATGACCACCGTTCCCCGTGACTTGTCCGAGCGCACAAGCGACCCTAAAACGCAGATCGCCATCAGGACGAACACACCGCCGCCAATCCACGCCATCGCCAAAATCAGGAGCTGGTCGCCAGCATCCACGGGTTGCAGTCCCGGAAGATGGCCGTGCATCGTAGCCCAGCCCGTCAGCCCCACCGCGCCCGCCACCAGACCGAAGTACCCGAAGTTGCGGCCCGTGCTCCAGCCCGCGTAGGTGTCACTCTCTGCGACGTAAGTTGCCATCGCAGAAATGGTAACGCCCCTTGTCGCATGCGCGAGGATTATTGGTAGAGAACACTTCAAAAAAGATTAACCGAGTCTCTCGGCGCAGTTCTTGATCCGTGTTTATCCGTGGTCGATGTTGTTTCGTTTGGTGTACGTTAGCCAGTGAGCCTATGACTATTCCTCTCACCACCCGCGAGCGTTACGCCCTCGGCCAGTCCCAGCGCAAGCACATGAAACGCGCCGAGCACGCCGGCTGGCAGCCCAAACTCCGTCACGCCGACCCGCTCAAGCTGCTCGCCGGATCCGTGCGCGGCCGCGTCCCGGCCCTCATCCCCATCAAGTACGACCGCATGGCCGCCTCGCCCTTCGGCTTCTTCCGCGGCGCCGTGCCCGTGATGGCGTACGACCTCTCGCTCGGCCCCAACACCGGCATTCACACCCAACTCTGCGGCGACGCCCACATCCGCAACCTCGGAGCCTTCGCCGCGCCCGACGGCCGCCTGGTCTTCGACATCAACGACTTCGACGAAACCCTCCGCGGCCCATTCGAGTGGGACGTCAAGCGCCTCGCCACCAGCCTCATCCTCGCCGGTCGCGAGGCGGGCGCAAAGAACGGCCACTGCCGCGACGCCGCCCGCGCCTTCCTCGCGCGCTATCGCACCATCATGCACACCTTCGCGCGCATGCCCGTGCTCGATCTCGCGCGCTACCAGGTCCATCGCCTGCACAGCGTCCAGCCCGTCTCGCAGATGCTGCGCATGGCCGAGCGCGCCACCCCGCTGCATAACCTCGAAGCCCTCACCCTCCCCATGGCCGACGCGCCCGCCACCGGCACGCACGCCGCATCCTCCGAACTCCCGCCGCGCACTGGAACCCACCAGCGCATCTTCAAGACCATGGAGCCCGACCTCACCCGCGTCCATGGCTCGACCGCGCGCCACGTCCTCGATTCGCTCGCTACCTACGCCGAGAGCCTCCAGCCCGAGCGCCAGCACTTCCTCGCCCAGTACACCCCGCTCGACGTCGCCTTCAAGATCGTCGGCACCGGCTCCGTCGGCCTGCGCGACTACTGCATCTACATGCAGGGCAACGGCGCCAAGGACCCGCTCTTCCTGCAAATCAAGGAGGAGGCGCTCTCCGCCTACACGCCGTATCTGGGACAGGCGTCCTCGCCGAATCACCAGGGCCGCCGCGTCGTCGAAGGCCAGCGCGCCATGCAGTTCC
>PKWK01000036.1 GCA_003133205.1 Granulicella sp.
TCGGTATGCACGTCCGCTGCCTCGGTGGCGGACAAGCATATGCTGCCCGACTTACTGCACGGCGAGGAGCGCAAGGTATGGGGAGACGGCGGCTATCAGGGACAGACGGAAGCGATCCGCGAAGCCGCGCCGCACGCGCAGGACATGACCTGTCGCAGGACGAAGTTCAAGAACTATGGTGTGCCATGAATGCGTTGGATTGCAACGCAATGCTGTATCTGAGATGGAGGTAGGCCCTCCGGAGTCGGCCTACAGGGGCTGGTTTCAAACTGCCGTATGCGGCTGAATTGTTGACAGTGAGGTCGTGAACGATACGGTTAAAAGGCGGGATTGACCCGTCAAGTGTAAATTAGGGAGACGAATGCAAATGAACCACTGATTACGCATCGAAATTGAATTAGCTGACATCGAAACTGGGGACGCATAGTTTCCCCAGGATGAGCATAGAGAAAACCTGTCTATTGACTATGCGGTGTCCGGTGTAAAGGTGGCGTGAACTTAATTTAGGCTCAGGGATGGAACATGGGAAGTCTTCAAGTGATGCTAAGAGAAAACCTATAAGTGTGAACCACGAAGGGGAAATATCGATGCACTTGGAGATGGCGGATCATCCTGTAGTAGTGGTGAAGCGTCCGTAATGGACGTGGAGCGAAGAGGATGACGCAGCTCGATGGAAGGCTTGGCCAACTGGGTGACCAGGAGGAGCTACCTCTTCCAAAGAAGGTTTGTTCTCGTAAGAGGCAAACGCAGGGCTGCGAAGAGCCGTGTGAATCGAGAGGTTCAAGCACGGTTCCGTGAGAGGCTGGAGGTGAAATTCCTCTGGCCTACTCGACTGGACGAAGAAGCGAAACGAAAGAACACGACTAAGTCGAAAGTAAGAGCGAAAGTAGAACACGTGTTCCGCATCCTGAAACGTGTCTTCGGCTTCGACAAGGTGAGATACCGGGGGATCGCGAAGAACCATAACCGGCTGTGCGCCTGCTTCGCCCTGGTCAATCTCTACCTGCACCGCAAACGGCTGGCCCCGCTCGGGGCGTAGTGCGCCTGAAGGCCGGAAAACGGCCGCTCCAATACTTCAAATAGGATCGAGAACCGCCCACTTCCGGCATCGGCAACCGAAAACCCCGCAACGCCAAGCTCCGTTCGCCGCCGCCCTCAAATCACACGCCTGCGCAGGGACTCCTTAGCGCACGCACGCTCTGATCGTGAGCCCGCATCCTGAGGGTAACGAGTCTCAGTTATTGGAGGCGAGCGAGTACTCGCGAAACGACATGCTCGTTCGAAGCCCATGCGTGTGACGATTTATTGGTTATAGAGACTCCGTCGAAATATCATCCGTCCCTTGCCGTCGGCTTCCAGTCTTAGGGCCTTTCTAACAGTTCTAGCGATCACCCGGCACGCAGCGGCCGCAATCAATGCATCTGATGGCGCTATTTGAGTAGTCGCACATCCGACTTCGTCCGGCCGGCGATGTATGCGATCGGCGGAAAACGTCTGCACAAGTTGTATCTTTGATTCCAATGCACGGCTCTGCAATGATGAACGCCATAGTTTGTTCTGGCTTACTCGCTGGGAGCGAGATGGCTTGAGTGTGCCGGGGGTGCGTCTCGTCCTACGGGGTCAATGATGGCTCCGTGGAGTTGGGCGCGGAGGGTTTCGTCATCTGTACGGGCGAAGTAGGCGCGGAGGTCTTCATTTGGCTGGCGTTCGGCAATATAGGCGCGGAGCAAGCGTTCGATAGCGTCGGGAACGTCTTCCGCGACCGCGCGGTACCCGAGAGGACGAGAAGTGCGGGCGTACTTGCCGACCGCTCCGCCGACACAGAAGTGGAAAGCATCCACAAGCTTGCCGTCCTTCTTGATCCTTTTGCCTTCGAGGCCAATGTCCGCCAGCCAGTGCTGCCCGCAGGAGTTCGTGCAGCCGGTAACATGGAGCTTAATCTGCTGCTCGAAGCCGGGAAGACGGTCTTCCATTTCGCTAACCAGCCACTTCGAGAAGCCCTTGGTTTCGGTGATGGCGAGCTTGCAGAACTCGGTGCCCGTGCAGGCAATTGCTCCGCGCCAGAAAACGGAGACGTCGACCTTGAAGCCGATGGTGTTGAGTTCGACGACAAGAGCGGCGGTATTCCGGTGCGGGATGTTGACGAGGATAATGTTTTGCATGATGGTCGTGCGGAGCTTGCCGTCACCATACTTCTCGGCGAGGTCGGCGAGTTGGAAAAGCTGGTCGCCGGTGACCCGTCCTCGGAGAACGCTGACTCCTACCGAGGAGAGACCAGGTTGGCGTTGCGGATTAATACCGATGTGGTCACGATAGATATCTGCGGGGATGCTTTCATCTTCGGTGGGGGATGGGATCAGCTTGTACCCAAGTTTGGCTTCGAGAGTTTCGAGGTAAGACTCGGGAGTCCAGCCAAATCGCAGGAAGAGATATTTGGACCGGGCGCGCATACGGTTTTCGCGAAGGATATCTGTATCGCGAAAGATCTCGGCCGAAGCCTTGATGACGTCGAAGGCCTGATCCTGACGGACAAAGGCGGGGATGCGGGTTGCAAGAAAGGGTTCGGTGGAGAGGCCACCGCCGACACGTAGGGTAAATCCAACCTCTTCATTGCCATCGACGATGCACTTGAGCGCAGTAAGGGCGACGTCATTAACCTCCGGGTAATTGCACCAAAGGGGGCACCCCGTCACGGAAATCTTGAACTTGCGCGGGAGATTGTAGAAAGCAGTATTGGAACTGAGTTCCTTGGCCACGCGAATAGCGAGAGGAGAGGCGTCAATTAATTCATCGTGGTTGATGCCGGCAAGCGGGCAGCCAGTGACGTTGCGGACTACGTCTCCGCAGGCACCCTTGGGGGAGAGTCCGATTTGAGTGAGGGTGTCGGCTACATCAACGAGATCGGCGATGGTGAGCCAGTGGAGCTGGATGTTCTGCCGGGTAGTGATATCGGCTAGTGCTACGACCGCGTAGATAAGTAATCTACAAAGGTACTTGGCGGGAGTTGTATTCGGCCTTATGACTAAGGCATGGGCAGAGGACTGTGTCTGGAGCTTTCCCGGCGTGATCGCAAGCAACTGGATGAGTTGTTGAGTGGCGGTTTGCAGCCGGTGCGGACGGTATTGCGGGCCTTGGCGCTGCGGCAGATGGCTGATGGACAGTCCACCCCGGCGGTGGGAGTCAGCCTCAGGCTTTCGGCCAAGGCGGTGTGGCAGATCGCCAAGCGCTACCAGCAGAGCGGCCTGGATCGTGCGTTGTTCGATGGCGCTCGTCCGGGCAAGGCTCCGGCTCTGGATCAGGAACAGCGGCAGCGCATCATCGCGGTGGCCTGCTCGCCGCCGCCGGAGGGGCGGGCACGCTGGACGGTTCGGCTGCTGACCGAAGAGGCGATCCGGCGCAAGCTGGTTCCACGCGTAGGGCGGGAGACCATACGAGTGCTGCTCGAAAGCCACGATCTGAAGCCGTGGCGGGAAATTGTGTCAAGAAAGACCGCAAGGTCTGTGCTGTACGAATGATGAAGGCAGGCCCTTCGGAGCCGCTTTGTAAGAAGAGGCTTCAAACCGCTGTTAGCGGCTTATGTCGAAAGACCGTGGTCGTGAACGTAACAGTTAAAAGGCGTGGATTTGATCACGTCAGGTGTGAATGAGAGAGGCGAATGCAAATGAACCTCTGAGGAAGCATCGAAACACGGTCAGACGACACCGAAACCAGGGTCTTTTCCCGGTCCTGGGATAAGCATGGAAGGAAACTTACTTACTGGCCATGCGGTGTCCGGTGTATAGGAGGCGCGAATCTCATTCAGGCGTTCGTATGGAACTTGAGAACTTGATCGGAGATGCTAAGGGAAAATGCACAAGCGGCCAGAACCGCGAGGCAGAAATACCGAAGCTTCGATCAGGGGCGGACGGCTTCGTAGTAGCGTTGAAGCGATTGTAATGATCGTGGAGCAAAGGAAGCCGGCGACCGACGTTTGGTCCGGGTCAACTGGAAACAGGAAGAGCCCGCATGCTGAACGGAAGGCGGCAGCCTTTTCTCGGTCGCACGAGCCGTGTAAATCGAGAGGTTTACGCACGGTTGTGCGTCCAGTGAAGGCTGGCATGTTCAGCAGGAGATAAACCTGCCGGGGCAAGAGTCAGAGGCCCCGTAGCTTGGATAGCAGGGAGGAGGGAAAC
>PKWK01000285.1 GCA_003133205.1 Granulicella sp.
TCTACGCCAACGTCCTGCGCAAACCCGTCCTCGTCCCCGAGGGCGATGTCACCTCGCTCGGCTCGGTCATCATCGCGTTCCTCGCGGCCGGAGACTTCAAGTCCATCGAAGAGGCGCAGAACGCGCTCTGCCCGCCGTTCAAGACCTATACGCCCGAGCGCGCCGAGGCCGCCCGCTACGACCGCCTCTTCAAGCTCTTCCGCGACGCCTACTTCGCTCTGGGTACAGCGGACGCCAAACCCGCACCGCTCGGCCACATCCTGCCGGAGTTGCAGGCTATCCGCCGCGACGCGACCACCGCTTTGGAGTAGTTGAGTGACTCAGAATCCGCGCGTTAGCTCATAAGGAAAGAAGGACAGCGTGCCGTCGGAACGCTGATACTTCAACGTCAGATGGGTTGACCCGTTGATCGTCGAGGCCACTACGGTACCGGTATTATCGCGCTTCGAGAAATCGACATGGAACGAGGTAATCGGGCCTTTCCAATCGCTCTCGGTCGTAAAGTCTTCTGTGAACCGCTCCAACGGATACTCCTTGTATTTGTCAGGATGTTGCTGCCAGTTCGGATCGTTATAAAAGAGCCCGTATGCCTTCGGGTAATCTCGGGCCTGGAGCGCCGACATGAACACACCCACCTTGTGCTCCACCGGCAGGTTGATGAAGAGCCAGCCGTGCCCAAGCAGAAATCCGGCAACGGAAAGCAGCACGAGTGCAACCGCCAGGATGCCCGACCCCACCAGGATGTTGCGCTTGCGGTTTTCCTTTTGCTCATCAAATGCCGGTGCATTCAGCAGCGTCATCGCCCGTATCCTCCGTCCCGAAGTTCCTCTTTATTAGACACCGAAGACGCTCCCGAAGTGCCCGGAAGTGGAATGTCTTATCGCCACCCGAACGCACCCTCGAAGAACTCGAATTCGGTGGTCCCACCGACCAGATACACCGACACTACATCGAAGCGCACCGGGATGGTGCTCCGCTCCTTTGCGGGAAATGACTGCAGGTAGGCCTTGGCAAGGCCGCGCACCATGTTGCGCTTATGCTCGTCGACCTCGGCCTCGGCGGGATTCATATCGCGCGCTGTCCGCGTCTTCACCTCGACAAAGCAGATGCAGTCGCCATCCCATCCGATCAGGTCGAGATCGCCGCGCACTTTGGCGCTCGTCCAGCGCCGTGCGACGACCACAACTCCGCGTCTCCCAAGCTCGAACAGCACAGCGCGTTCGCCGCGCAGGCCCGTAACCAGATGGGGAGCGGTCGCAGAAACGCGTCCCATCCGCGCCTGCAGACGGTCCATCCACCGCAGGCCCCAGTCCTGCGCGTCGATCCACAGCCTCTCGAATTTACCTGCTGCCGGCATGCTTGAGGATCATAAACTTATCTACCGCACAGGTCATGCCTGGCGATGCAATTCGCTTTGCAGCCCTTGATCCGGCGGCGGGGATGTCAGCTCGGCCAGGATCCGCTCGACCGCCTCTTTTGCAGCCTCTTTCACTACCGGGGAGAGGTCCAGCGATATCGGCTGTTGCGGGTCGATCGTGATGGCGTAGAGCGTCACCTCGCGCCCGCCATCCAGCATGTAGAACAGGTCGAGCAGATCCTTGATGCCGACATCATGCGCGGTCAACGTCGGTGGATAGTCGCGCGAGAAGCGAGGCACGGTGCGGGTGACGGTGCCGATCGGGTTTCCGTCGGCCGCCGCATCGATCATCACAATGCGATCTGCCTGCTGCATCGGCTCCAGCAGGATAAACCCACCGGTGCCGCCATCGAGACATTCGACGCCGGGTGGAAGCGCGTGACCTTCAAGGGCACGCACCACGTGAACGCCGACGCCCTCGTCGCTCATGAGGACGTTGCCGAGTCCGAGGACCAGGGTCTTCTTTTCGCTACTTGTCACGCTTCTCTCGCTCGAACTTCCATCCCCCTACGATAGACGAGATGGTGCCGCGACCCTCGATGTAGTCGTGATAAAAAGCGAGATAGACGTGAACGATGACAAACGTGACGAAGAACCAGAGGAACAGGTGATGCCAGAAACGGACCTGGAATTCGCCGCCCATCAGGGGCACGATCCAGGTAAACATCCGCGGAAGCCATGAGTTGCTCATGCTGGAATACAGTGCAAAGCCAGTGATGGTCTGGAAGACAAACGCCAGGAAGGTGCCGAAGTAGATCAGCCCCGCCAGCGCGTTGTGCCCGGNNCCATGCAGCTTGGTCTCCAGCACATCCGCCTTGATCACCTCGACGATCTCCTGCTGCTGCGATTTCCTGAGCGGGAAGAAGGAGGTCCAGCTCGCGTAGCGGTTGCCGACGAATCCCCAGTAGATGCGCGCCGCGAAGTTGAAGACCCAGACGAAGGCGCACGCAAAGTGGATGAAGCGAACCCACCCGAACCAATACTGCTGATAGGCCTCGGCTGCATACATGGCGCGGATGGGTGCGCCGATCAGGTAGCCCGTGACGCACAGGCCGACCAGGCTTACTGCGTTGATCCCGTGATAGAGACGCACCGGCAGTTCCCACACATAGATGCGCCGATACTCCACCGGCTGATTGATTGCTACCGGTGTCACACTGCTTGCGCCGATTCCGATGTCTGGTGCGCTCATGGCAATCTCACTCGAAGGAGACTTGGTGAAGGTGCCGTCCCTGCGGATCGTACAGATGCACGGCGCAGGCCAGGCACGGGTCAAAGGAATGGATGGTGCGCAGAATCTCGACCGGTTCGTCGATCTTTGCCACCGGCGTGCCGATCAGCGCCTGCTCGAAGGAAGAGCGCTGCTCTTTGGCGTCGCGCGGCGAGCCGTTCCAGGTGGTTGGGACTACGAGTTGATAGTTCGCGATCGCCCCGTTGTGGATCTTGATGTAGTGCGCCAGCGCGCCTCGGGGAGCCTCGGTGAGGCCAACGCCCTCTGCATCCTTCGGCCACGACTTCGGCTCCCAGAGTTCGCCATTGAAGGTGGAAACCTCGTTGATCTTCACCCGCTCCATCAGCTCAGCGTAGAACTCCTTCAGCCAGCCCATCGCCAGCGCGCCATCCAAAGCACGCGCCGCGACCCGGCCCAGCGTGGAGAAGAGCGCGCCCACGGGCACGTTCAGCTTGCCCAGGGTGTCGCCCACCAGTCCCTTCACGTCGTCGTGCCCAGCCGCATACGAGACGATCAGCCGCGCCAGGGGGCCGACCTCCATCGCCTGTTCCTTCCAGCGTGGCGTCTTCAGGAATGAGTATTTCTCGAATCCCTCCAGCGTCTCGAAGGGCGGCTTGGGACCCGTGTACTTGAGGTTCGTCTCGCCAGCCCACGGGTGGATACCTACTTTGTCTCCGCCGTCGTAGCTGTACCAGGAGTGCGCGATGTACTCCTTGATCTCTTCCTTATCGGTCGCGTTGACCGGATGCACCGTGCTCAGGTCGCGGCCGAGCACCACGCCGCGCGCGTACTTGAACGCGTCCGGCTGGCCATATCCCTTGGTGGGGAACTCGCCGTAGCTGAGGTAGTTGCTCAGGCCTCCGCCGTGCCCCGCCCAGTCCTTGTAGAACGAG
>PKWK01000331.1 GCA_003133205.1 Granulicella sp.
ATTTATGCAACTAGCTCTAGGAATATTCGAAAGGCATGGGGTGATGATTCATTCGCACAGACCAAATGACCCGCCGCCAATCAGAAGAAGTATCCGTGCGGCGCTGCATAATCCGAACCTACTGCAATACAAACCTGTCTGACTTGGAAAAATCGAAGACAGCGGGGATCTGAGCCGATGAGGGATGGGGTGCGAATGGTCCTTCCAACGCGATGCCCTTTGTATCGGTCTTTGTTGTGTTTCTTGGATCGAACTTCGGCACGGCGTTTGCTGCATAGCTGAGCCATTCGCCGACGGTAATCTTCTGGTCAACAGGCTTCCAGTCAGCTTTCTTCTCTACGAGGCCTTCGTGGGAGAGCACATAGCTCAGCAGCCCAGAGCCAAGCGAAGCATACTCACCCGCCGTTTCGTCGGACTGGCTCGCTGCCAGAATCCGCATGTGTTTGTCATATGCGAGTTGGCCAAGGCCGCGGTTGCCCATGGGGCCGGGCTTGAAGTCGTTCGCCTCAACGCTCTTGGCCGAATAGCAGGAGTCGAGCACGAAGGTCATTTCACCTGCGTCGATGGGACGCAGCCAGTTGGCGAGTTCGTCGGAGGAGATGGCATTCCTGAGAAGCGCGGCATCGGCATGAGAGCACGAGCCTTGGATGTCCGAGGAAAGAATGTAGAACTGTCCATCGGGACTGCTGTATCCGTGGCCCGAGAAGCTGAGGAAGAAAACATCGTCCGGAGTCGCCGCCGCTGCAATCGATGCCAGCGCCTTGCGAATCTCGTTTTTCGTCGCGCCCCACCGCGCAGCAGTGGAAACAAGCTGGACGGCTTGCACATCGAGGCCGCGTGCGGCGAGCCGGTCGGCAAGCACCTTGCTCATCTGAACGGCATCGTTGGCTGAAAACTGCAACTCACAGCCGCTGGCCTCGTAGTGGTTCACGCCGATCTGCAAGAGCCAGGCGCGGGGCCTGGCTGCCGCGGCTGGTTGGTACGCATAGTCCTTCTGCGCTGTCACACTCTTGATGCGTTCGCTGTTGAAGGCGTAAGCGGTGAACGTCGCAGTCTTCGCGGAGGCGGGCAATTGGATATTGCTGAAGGTGAAGTCACCGTCCTTCAGCGTGCCCTCGAGATAGCCAACCATTTGTCCGTTGCGAAAGAGGCGCAGGTCCTGCAGGCCGCTGGGTTGACGTTTGGCGTCGGTAAAACTGGCCGCTTGGACGATGACATTGGCATGGCCAGGATGGTTGGCCGACGGGGTAATGGAGACGATCTTGACGACAGGCTGGACGCGATGGGTGATTTCCGCGATCGAGCGGATGAGCGGCAGCTTTTCGCTATTCAGAATGCGTGCGAGCAGGCGCGGAGTGTAGTGATCGCGCATGAATATCTCCAGCGGAAGGGCGCGCATCGGGTCGTCGTCGACGATCCAGTGGTCAGGGTGCCGAGCCGCAGGGGATCGCCGCGCCCCGGGGGCCTAGGTCTTCAGGATGTCTGGGGGCCAGCCCTGTAGCCAGCGCCGGAAGCTCTTTCCGTCGAGCGAGACTCCAAGCGTGATGAATGTGGAGTTGAAGGTGAGGGGTGGGCCTGGGTGGCGACTGCGGGAGCGGTTGAGAGATGGCCTGAGGGGAGGAGGAGAAGGTGACGAAGCCGCCGGTGTCAGGGGTGGGCCTGCGAGCCTTCGGGTGTGCCCAGACATCGCGTCGTTTCACACTTGCCTGCCATCCTGTCGAGGTAGAATCCGTCACATGAGCGATACACAGCAATCAGTTTCTGCGTCGGCGGCCGGAACCATCCAGCTCGGGGATCTCACCGTCAACCGCATGGGATATGGTGCGATGAGGATTACCGGCAAAGGCGTGTGGGGACCGCCAGAGAACCGCGCCGCTGCACTGGAGACGCTGCGCCGAGCAGTTGAGCTTGGCGTGAATCTGATCGACACGGCTGATTCCTATGGGCCGAATGTCTCGGAAGAGTTGATTGCGGAGGCGCTGACACCCTATCCGCAGGGCCTGGTGATTGCTACCAAGGGTGGGTGGGAGCGCGTCGGCCCTGGACAGTGGACTCACAACGCCTCCCCGAAGCACTTGCAGGCGGCTGTGGAGGGCAGCCTGAAGAGATTGAGGTTGGACCGGATCGATGTTTATCAGCTCCACGTACCGGATCCTGCGGTTTCGTTTGACGCGTCTATCGAGACGCTGGCCCGGTTGCGCGAGCAGGGAAAGATCCGGCATGTGGGCTTGTCCAACGTGACGCTGGAGCATGTGGAGCGGGCACGGAAGGTGGTGCCCATTGTCTCGGTGCAGAATCGCTACAGCTTCGCCGACCGGGAGTGGGACTATCTATTGAATCATTGCGAGACACATGGGATTGTATTCATGCCGTGGGCTCCCCTCGGCCAGAATCGGGAGGCCAATGGCGCGTTGGAAGCTGCCGCTCGGGAATTGGGCGTGACTCCTCTTCAGGTGGCGCTGGCGTGGTTGTTGCGGCGGTCTCCTGTTGTCCTGCCGATTCCGGGAACATCGTCAGTCGCTCATTTGCAGGAGAATGTTGCAGCAGCGGGGTTGAAGCTGCCGGATTCAGTGTTCACTATGCTTTCCGAGATAGTTCCAGCGCCCGCGAGTCTTCGAGGCTGAGCTGTGGCAGGTATGCCACCACTGGATTTCTGGCGAAAGAGCCGGGGCACCGGGGGCCTCTCAGCCTCAGGGATCCTCACGGCTTTCTTCTGCGCTGACCGCGATCTGCTTCGATTTCCGATAGACGCTTGCAACCGCCAACGTCCAGAACGGAACCAAATCGACTCCGGGAACCAGCTTGGCGAGGAACGATGGCAAGAACTCCCAGTGCCAGCCAAGCAGGCTAAGTAGCGCGGCTCCAACACCAAGATCGAGGATGTCATCGGCAGGCGATTCAGCGCCCTCAACGAATAAGGGCAGGAAGACGAGTTGGAGCGCATCGGCAACGATTGCAAGGATCATCGCCACCTGGAAGCGCGTCCGCTGCGAGATTTCGATTGGTTCGTCAGTCACGGCTGCCTGCTCTTTCCTGTCCGTCCTTGATACGCCCATTTTACTCGCGCGATTCGTGAGGTCTGCACAGAGACCGGACACCTCGACGCCAGTCAAGGACACATGCAGATCACCACAGTCTTGAAGCTCATGGCATCGCCATCAACGCCGCCATCGTCTCAACTCCGTCCCATAGATTCTGCGTCCGCAGGTTCTCATTTGCTGCGTGCTGATTGTCATCATGGTTGACGATTGGTACCACGACACTTGGCGAGCCCGACGCACGCTCCATCGCATCGAGCGGCATTGTCGCACCCGACGTCGGCAGCAGAATGATTTTGCCGCGAGCACTCTCAACCGCCCGGATGACGTCAGCAGCAATAGGCAGGTCCATCGGCGTACGCGACGCGTTCTCTCCGGCGTCGATCTGAATCCTCGCAACCTTGGCGTGGCCCAACCGCTCCTCCCGCGTGGGCTCTTCGCTGGTGACAAAGTAGCCCTGCGAAGCCACATAGTCGACCACCCGCTTCTGCTGCATCTTCGCGTCGATCCCCACAACCAGCCGCAAGTCGAGATTCGCGGTGGCTGTGGGAGGTATCGAGTTGGTCGCTTGGGCTCCGGTCTGGCCCGAGGAGATGCCGGTGACTTCGAGCGTCGGCTCGTTGTCGAGCATCAGTAGCCGCTTGCCGCCGCCACTTGTCTGCCCCACCGCGAACTCCTGCCGCAACATGTCGTCGTTGACTGGAGCCGCCGCCAGCGCCTGCGTCTCGATTGCGCCCAGCGGCACGATCCCATCGTAGAAGTGCGGAATCCGCACCCGTCCTTCTGAATCCTTCATCCCTCCCAGAAGCTGGGCCAGCATCATCGCGGGGTTTGGAGCCCAATTTCCGTAGTGGCCGCTTTGCAACGCGTGGTCAGGACCGTAGACCGTGATTTGCATGTGAGCGTCTCCCCGCGCCCCAAAGATCAAAAGCTGCCGCCGGGTCTGTTCCACCGGATCATCGCAGACCAGCCACACATCACCGCCGATCAGCTCGCGATGCGCCGCCAGGATCTGCCCCAGGTGCGTCGAACCCGTTTCTTCTTCCCCCTCCCACACAAGCCGGATGTTAGCCTTGAGCGAAATCTGCGCCGCCTGCAATGCGCTCAATGCCGTAAGTTGCGCGAAGATGGCCGCCTTATCGTCGGCTGCCGCTCGTGCGTAGATCCTGGGCTCACCGTCAACCTGCTTGACCACCGGGGTGAAGGGCGCTCCATTATCCCACTCGGAGGGGGTCACCGGCTGACCGTCGTAATGAGCGTAAAAGACGATGGTGCGCCTGGCGTTGGGCGTCTTCAACTCCCCGTAGACCACCGGCGGCACCGAGTCCGGTAGGCCCGGCGCGGAGAGCAACTGCGCCTTTACCCCGCGCTGCCGCAACAGGCCAATGAGGTAATCGGCGTTTCGACGCAGTCCGGTAGGGTCTGCCGCAACATCTGGAATCGCCACAAACTCCTCGAACTGCTGCAGAAGGTCAGCTTGGTGGGTCGTCGTGTAGCTATGAGCTGCCTGCGTCGGCGTGACCTGCGCCGGGAGCGACAGCATGAACACAGACAAAGCGATAGGTACGACAGAGGTCCAGATTCGAGGCATGGGGAGAAATTAGCATACGCGGGGGGCGTAGTGCTTCCTCTCGTTTCTCCTGGTGCGAATGGCATGTCTCGTCCGATGCAGAAGCTGAAGGCACCTACCGCGCCTGTCGCACCATCTCGACGAGGACCGCACGGGTGTCCTGCGGGGTAGCGACCTCGCGGGGGAAGTTGATGCGAGCACCCTTGACCCCATCATTCGTCTTCAATCTGAGCGAAAATCCCAGGCGATCGACCGAGGTCATCGTTGCCTCGGTTGCTTCGATCCCTGCATGCGATCTGGCCAGCAGAATCATCGCATCGACATGATCGGCGTTTATGTGCGCGAGGATGCCGGACGCGGCCTCGGCCAACGGGTCTGGGGTGGCCTGTTCGTAGTCCCTGGCCTCCACCCAGCCCATCACGCCAAAGCCACCGACGTAGTAGAGATAGATGGGCTGGAGCCGGAAGAAGCTGAAGTCTGCGAAGTCAACCCAGTAGCGGCTATTCTCGTGCCGGGCGAGGTACGTCTCCCGAACGGAAGCAATATCTTCATCTGCTACGGGTTCTGCGTGTCCGACGAGGGTTGCTCGCGCGGCTCCGAGCGGGTCACCATCGGCAGTCACCTGCGCGACGAACAGGCTGCATCGCGGATCGGTCTTCAGATTCTGCGTATGCATGGCCATATTGCTGATGAGGAAGATGGGCCGACCTGCGGCATCAAGGGCGAAGGGCATCAGGGAACCGAAGGGGAATCCCGGATGTTTGCGCGATAGCGTCGAAAGCGTGGCAACCGGGACGAGCGACATGAGAGTCCGGACACGTTCAGCGTGGGTTGGCTCAGGTAGTTGCGGCAATGCTGGTCCGGTGGATGCGTGCTGGCGGGTTGCTGGTTCGGTCTGCGACATAGATTCCCTCTCGTTTAACTTACCGCGACAAGGATAGCGATGTAATGGTGGTACGCTGCTACGGAGATTCCAGCAGTCGGGTCTGTGATGTGCTTGAATGCAGAAAGGTCATCCCTCGGGTGATTCCACGCCCTGCGGAACTCCTGGTCAGCCATGAGATACGTTCTTGCTCTCGATCAAGGCACGACAAGCTCACGCGCCCTCCTGTTTGGCCATGGTGGCGACATCGTCGGCTGGAACAAGGATCGGACGTGAAGCGCGACGACATGGTCGCCCATGTCCGCGATCGCCAAGAAAGACGAGAGCCCTGGGATGTAATCGTGATTGGTGGCGGGGCCACCGGTGCGGGCGTAGCGGTGGACGCAGCGAGTCGCGGATTTTCCGTGCTGTTATTGGAGCGCGAGGACTTTGCGAAAGGAACGTCCAGCCGCAGTACCAAGCTGGTGCATGGCGGCGTGCGCTACCTGGAGCGGGGCAATGTGGCCCTGGTGATTGAGGCTCTCAAGGAACGTGGGATACTGCGTCAAAACGCACCTCACTTGGTTCACGATGTCCCCTTCGTTGTTCCAAACTATTCCTGGTGGGAAAGTCCTTTTTACGGCATCGGGCTTAAGCTCTATGATCTGCTTGCAGGTAAGTATGGATTTGGCCAATCGAAGATACTTTCGCGCGAGGAGACGCTTGAACATCTGCCCACCTTGCAACAGGATGGTCTGATAGGCGGCGTCATCTATCATGACGGACAGTTCGACGACTCGCGCCTGCTGATTCATCTGCTGCAAACGGCCGTCGACCACGGCGCTACGGTGCTGAACTACGCGCCGGTGGTGGCATTGCGCAAGGACGCAGGCGGGTTCATCGAAGGGGTGGAGGCGGTCGACAGTGAAACGTCCGAACGCTTTGCGTTGCAGGCGCGGGTGGTGGTGAATGCCACTGGAATCTTTACCGACGAGATCAGGCGGCTGGACGATGCCGGCGCGAGAACCATGGTCGCGCCCAGCCAGGGGATTCACCTCGTTCTCCATCGCTCATTTCTGCCCGGGGATACGGCCGTGATGGTTCCGCACACCAGTGACGCCAGGGTGCTGTTTGCCATTCCGTGGCATGGACACACAGTCCTCGGCACAACCGACACGCCGATCGACCAGCCTTGCTACGAGCCACTCCCCTTCGAGCAGGAGATCGATTTCGTGCTTGAGACCGCAGGAAGATACCTCAGCAGGCCTCCGCGACGGGAAGACATCCTCAGCGTGTACGTCGGCATAAGACCTCTCGTGAAAGCCGTCGGAGCAGATGCGGAAAGGACATCCGCGTTGTCGCGCGACCATACCATTCACATCGATGCCTCGGGGCTCCTGACGATCGTCGGAGGCAAGTGGACGACCTACCGCCACATGGCTGAGGACACCATGAACCATGCGATTACCCTTGGCAAATTGGCCGATCGTCCTTGCGTCACAAAAGATCTCCACATCCACGGCTACCTGCAAGACGTCGATCCGCACGAAGACCTCTGGGTCTATGGTGCGGACGCGGAGGCGGTCAAGGCGATTGCAAGCGAGTCCGAGGAGATGGGCAGACGGCTTCATCCCGCGCTGCCCTACAATGCCGCAGAGGTTGTTTGGGCTGCACGGCAAGAGATGGCACGTAGCGTCGAAGATGTCCTGGCAAGACGAACCCGAGCCCTGTTCTTGAACGCGCGTGCGGCGATTGCGATGGCCCCAGAGGTGGCGAGATTGCTTTCTCGCGAGTTGGGCAGAGACCGGACCTGGGAAGAGGACCAAGTCGCAGGATTCAAGGAACTCGCGGCACAATACGCGCTGGAGAAGTTTGCGCCCAGCGATCTACCGGAACCGAAGAAAGATTAAGGACCACACCGATCCGTTCCCCTTTTCACCGCAATGTTGTTTGGTGGCAAAGATCGTCACATCAACCCGGCGATCACGCTTGCCCAAAGCGATAGGCCTGCCCTTTGCAAATCTTCGGCAACCGACAACATCTCCTTCCGCACACGTTGGTTCTTGGAACCGGCGATGGAGACGCTGCCGCTAATCCTGGGCCGCGCCCCCGGGATAGCGCAAGCCAGTGCCCACGGTGCTCTGGGTGTAGCTGCCGCCCGACAGTGTCTCCTTTACCACACGTCTGTTCTCGAAATCGGCGATGTAGACGTTGCCGCTGCCATCCACAGCTACGCCCTCGGGATATGCCAAACCATAGCCTACCGTACGCTGGGTGTAGCTGCCGCCCGACAGTGTCTCCTTCAGTACACGTTGATTCTTGGTGTCGGCGACGTAGATGTTGCCGCTACCGTCCACCGCCACGCCACGTGGTTCACTCAAGTCGCTGTCCACGATGACGCTCAGCGTGTAGCTCCCCCCGGACAGCGTCTCCTTCAACACACGTTGATGGTTGCTGTCGACGACGTAGACGCTCCCGCTGCCGTCTACCGCCACGCCAGTGGGATAAGACAAGCCGCTACCCAGGATGACGCTCTGCGTGTAGCTGCCCCCTGACAGCGTCTCCTTTACCACACGTCCATTGCCGGTATCGGCGATGTAGACATTGCCGCTGCCATCCACCGCTATGCCATAGGGAAAGGACAAGCCGCTGCCTACCGTACTCTCGGTGTAGCTGCCGCCCGACAGCGTCTCCTTCAGCACATGGTTGTTACCGCTGTCGGCGATGTAGACGTTGCCGCTGCCATCCACTGCCACGCCAGAGGAATAAGACAAGCCGCTGCCCACTATTACGCTCTGCGTGTAGCTGCCCCCCGACAGCGTCTCCTTCAGCATACGGTTGTTGTAGGTGTCGGCAACGTAGATGTTGCCGCTGCAATCCACCGCAACAGCATAGGGAGCATAAAAGGCGCTGTCCGCCGTGTCTTCCGGCCCCTTCGGCGCGGTCACCTGGGAAGGCAGTGTCCGGCTGTAGGCCAGGAGGATGAACAGACACGCCCCCATAAACCAACGGGCTGCCTGATTACATCGCGAAGGGCTGGGACCAACCCTCTTGCCGCGCTGAACTGCAGTGGCTCCACTCAACCAGAGACGCGACTGGCGCGGAGATAAGCTCTTCATAGCGGAAACCTCCCGGAAAGAAGGTGGCCATACTGTGACATTCGATGCGTTGCATCACCCGGGCCAGACTTCGGAATAGACTGTTCCCTTACCTCGTCTCATCCAGTTCCGTAAACTTCTTCTCTTAGCATGTGGCTTGCTCTTATTGCAGTCTGTGACCCGAATCACAATCGACCGCGCTATTGGTGGCAGTCAAGAGTGCGACGCCGAGGCGCTCACAGGTTTGGAGTCAAAATTGATCGGCGATGCGGCTTCAGTGAACTTCGCACGGCTGGCGCGGTCTTCAGTGGCCATCTTGATAGGTGCGGCGGAATGGAAAATGGCTGTAACGCCGTGAATCACAGCCGTTACAGCCATCGTTAGTTGGAAAGGTTACGCGGCCTGGATGTTCGAAGCCTGCTTGCCCTTGGGTCCCTTGGTCACTTCGAAGGTCACTTTCTGACCCTCCTGAAGTGATTTGAAGCCGCTTGATGCGATTGCGGAGTAGTGGGCGAAGAGGTCTTCGCTGCCGTCGTCCGGTGTGATGAAGCCAAAACCCTTTGCGTCGTTAAACCACTTTACTGTTCCTGATGCCATGTGAGACTCTCCTGCCCGCGCGGTAACGCCAGCACCTTCTATTGTACGGCTCGTCACTAACGGGAAGGACATGGTCACGGTGCGTCAGGCGGAAATTGCGATGTCGCGGATGGCGGGTGCCATCTTGGGAGCGTTTCCAGAACAGCACTCGTACCGCGCGTCCAGACTCGGTGGCCGACATGGAGCCCGCCGAAGATCCAATCACGCCGCCACGTCGTAAGCGAATAGCCGGAACGCCTCGACTAGCATCTTTGGCAGCTCGTCACGATTCCGCTTCATTATGAGTTTCGTGCCCCGCACCAGTGATGGGAAGCAGTTCGGTTCGCGCCGGGATATGCTTCAACGCCGCAATCATCTCGTCGATGGAGCCGAACCCATCCCGCGTGCCGTGAACGAACATCGCAGGGGTTTGGAGGCGCGGGAAGTTCCCCGTCCGTAACTCCCCGGGTCGTTGCGGCGGGTGGAGCGGGTATGAAAGCAGCAGGAGGCAATCGACGAGACCGGGTTCAGCCGCGCCGAGCATTGACGCTTGCCTCCCTCCATACGAATGGCCGCCCAGAAACACACGGCCCGGAGTTTGTCGCCGCATCGACGCAATTGCCGCATTGAGTCCCTGTTGGTCGCGTTCTGCACTGCCACGTTGTGGTGGCCCATGTGGTCGCAACTGGCGAGAGGGCAGATCGCAACGGAGGACGGTCAATCCCGAGGCACAGAACGCACCCGCCAGAGCCACGAGAAGCGGAGAATCGCAGTTTGCTCCCGCGCCGTGCGTCAGGATGAGGCAATCCCCATTCGCACTGGTAGGTTGGTGCAGGAAGCCTTGAACGGGTACTTCATTCGGCGGAGCATCAAGAAAATCTCGAAAATTGGTCATCCCCAGGACCTATCGCATCCAATGGCTGGGATCATTTCCCAACTTCAGTATGCCGGTTCTCGGGAAATAATAGGGCCAGTGCGTGAAAAGCCCTATTCTCTCCAAATTGACACCCCGGCTTCGGGTGGACCTCCAGACCCCGCTCAAGATTGTTTCAAAAAGCCGGCTGCTGGCGGTCCTGCAATCTGCTGAGAATAGGCGGTCGAGATTGATCTGCGGCGCTGTTCCAGAAGGTGTGGATTATGAAACAGACCACCGGTGCTTACCAAAGGACTGAGCCGTCCACTCGTAAAACCGCCCGCCGCTGAGACATCGGTGTGAATTTCAAGGAGGGCGTACACTTGGGGCGGTCGTTGATCGACTATTAGATCAAGTCAAACCGTGCCGACGCATGATGTGCCCGGTGGAACCCCGGTGTTGAATGCGCTCCTCCAAAGTACAGAGACCGTCGCCCCAAAATGCATTGCCGGAAATTCCAGTCGTGGCGATCGGGGCATCGGCAGGCGGCCTGGAAGCTCTTACGGCAATTCTCCGTGCTCTTCCCACTGATATAGCTCTGGCATTCGTTCTGATTCAGCACCTCGACCCCAAACGTCGGAGCATTTTGCCAGAACTGCTTTCGAGGGAGACCAAAATACCGGTACTGGAAGCGATCGATGGGATGAGAGTCGAGTCGAATCGCGTCTATGTGATGCCGAGCAACGTAGATATTTTCATTACGGATGGCCACTTTAGGCTCATGCCACGGGTTGAAGACCACAAGCAGCATCTGCCCATCGACATCTTTATGCGTTCTCTGGCGGATGTACGCAAGAGCCAGGCCATAGGTGTCATCCTCTCAGGCACTGCATCGGACGGCACGGCGGGAGTTGAAGCGATTCGCGCCGCAGGTGGAGTGACTTTTGCCCAGGACCCCGAGACAGCTAAGTTCGGCGGTATGCCCCAGAGCGCGATTGAATCCGGCTGCATCGATTTCGTTTTATCCCCGGAGAAGATCGCGGCGGAATTGTCCTGGATGAGCAGTCATCCCAACCTCCGGAGGAAGTCGACGGATTCGCGTGTAGAGCCGAAAGACGATGACCACATTTTCGATTCAATTCTGAACCTGGTGAGTACTTTGCAAGGCACCAACTTCAGAAGGTACAAGCCCAACACGATTCGTCGACGAACGCAGCAGCGAATGGCAGTCCTCGGGATAGCTTCGCTTGCTGCGTACTTGACCTATCTCGGAGAGCATCCGGAGGAAGTTGCAAAGCTCTCCAGTCATATTCTGATTCCCGTAACGGAATTCTTTCGCGATCCGGAGGTCTTTGAGAATCTCGCAAATGCGGTTTACCCGGCAATTGTAGGAGAAAGAGCAGAAGGAACTCTTCGCATATGGGTCGTCGCTTGCTCCAGCGGAGAAGAGGTATATTCGCTGGCGATTACCTTGCTGGAGTTTCTGGGGAAAAGAGCCGATGGTATCCGCATTCAAATCTTTGGCACGGACATCAATGAGGTTGGGATTGCGAAGGCTCGCTCCGGCATCTTCTCCGACAGCGCCATGAAGAATGTGTCAGCGGACCGCGTCGCAAAGTTCTTCACGAAAATAGCAGGCGGATATCGGGTCAACAGGGTGATCCGCGATCTATGTGTTTTTGCGCGTCAGGATGTAACCAAGGACCCCCCCTTTTCAAGCCTGGATCTGATCTCCTGCCGGAATTTCCTGATTTACCTTCAACCGGAGTTGCAGGAAAAGGTTATCTCGACCTTGCACTATGCCTTGAATCCATCGGGCTTTCTGCTGTTGGGAAACGCTGAGAGCGCAGCCTCATACCCGCAGATGTTCACGCCTCTGAACAAGGAGAGCAAGATCTATTCCAAAAGGGTTGGCAATCACCGCCAGCAGCGTACGTTCAACACAAGTCGTCCCTCCATTCAGACGAGCGCATCGCCGCTAGCGAAAGCGCAGCCCATCAGCCACACTAGCCAGAGTGGAGAGGAACTGCAGCAGCTCGCAGATCGCATTGTCCTGAAGGAGTGTGCCCCGCCAGGTGCGATCGTCAACGATACTCTCGAAATTCTTCAGTTTCGCGGACGGACAGGTCTTTATCTGGAGCCTGCGTCCGGACGTGCCAATCTCAACATACTGAATATGATCCGTGAAGATCTGGCCATTGCCCTGCGAACCGCCATTGCTTCGGCCAGGAAACGGGTAGTTCCGGTCAAAAAGAAGAATGTCGTTTTTGTACATAGCGGCAAAAGGCGTATGGTGCATCTGTCCGTGACTCCATTGGATGAACCGACCTCCGGAACAGGGCGGTGCTATCTCATCCTCTTCGAGGACGCAACGCCTCCGGTCGAGATGCATGACAAAAGGAACGCGCGGGTACCGTTGAAGGAAAGCGATCTCGTACGGAGAGAGCTTCTCGAGCAAAAGCGTGAGTTGCACGCCGCTCGCGCCCTACTCAAGGAACATCTTGCAAGACAGGAAGCGCTCCGCGAAGATTTTGAGTCTGTAAATGAAGAATTGCTCTCCGCGAACGAAGAACTGCAAAGCACCAACGAGGAGTTGGAAACCTCGAAAGAGGAATTGCAAGCCACGAATGAAGAACTCACCACTATCAACGATGAGTTGAATAGCAACAACTCAACCTTGCGCCTGCTGGGGAATGACCTGAAAAACCTGCTCGAAAGCACAGTGATCCCCATTGTGATGGTGGATAGCGGCCTGTGTATACGCCGCATGACGCCTACGGCGGAGACCGTCTTTAGAGTGCTTCCATCCGATATTGGGCGATCCATCACCGATATCAGACCGGATCTCAACGTCGATTTGAAGCCCCTGCTTACAACCGTTCTTCGGGATGTTGTGAACCTCGAACGAGAGGTGCAGGATCAGCAAGGCCACTGGTATCGCCTGCAGATAAGACCCTACAAGACACTCGATAACCGCCTCGATGGCGCAGTCTTAGTCCTCATGGACATCGATGTCATCAAGAAGCGCAATCAGGAACTGGTGCTTGCGGGCGAGTTTACCAAGTCCATCATCGAAACCATGCCGGAACCTGTGCTGGTATTGAGCGCCGATTTGCGTATCCTGATGGCAAATCATGCGTTCTACCAAGCCTTTGAGGTTGAGCCAGAGGCAACTCTGAATCAACTTGTATATAACCTGGGAGATGGACAATGGAATAAGCCCGACCTGCGAAGTCTGCTGGAGGAGGTCCTGCCGCACGACAGAGATTTTTTGAACCATGAAGTTGTGTACGATTTCCCCGGCATCGGCTGGAAATCTTTCATGCTCAGTGGGCGCTATATGGTGCAGGAGCCAGATGCGGCACCTCTGATTCTCTTGTCACTCACTGATATGACCAAACGCAAGAAGATCGAAGCTGCGCTCATCCAGGCGGAGAAGCTGGCCATTGCGAGCCGTTTGGCCGCGTCCATCGCACATGAGATCAATAACCCTCTGGAGGCGGTCACAAATCTTCTTTATCTCGCCTCGACCGACGATGATGCAGCTGCCGCAAGAGCATTTACAGCCCAGGCGCTCGAGGAGGTAGGCCGCGTGTCGCAGATCACGCAGCAGACACTCAAGTTTTATCGGCAATCTACAAGTCCATCATCAGTGCAGATCTCTGAGATACTGGACTCTCTACTAGTGCTCTACCACGGAAAGATCCTGGCCAATAACATCTCAGTCCATCGCCAATATAGAGAAGGACCGCCGATCCTGTGCTTGACGGGAGATCTTCGGCAGATCTTTGCGAACATCATCGCGAACGCGGTTGATGCGATGAAGTCCGGAGGCTCGCTCACCATGCGAGTGAGCCCATCGTTCGACTGGCGTAATCGAGAACGATCCGGCATACGTACTACAATTGCCGACTCCGGCACAGGAATGGATACCGAGACGCTCCGCAGAATTTACGAGCCGTTCTTTACGACCAAGAACGAGACCGGCACTGGGCTCGGGATGTGGGTGTCTGCTCAACTTGTTGAACGCCTGCAAGGCAATCTGCGGGTGTCGAGCACGACACGCCCCGGCAGGAGTGGTACTGCCTTCTCCCTATTCTTGCCCCTTGAGCTATCGAATGTAGAGAAACCGTAGCGGAATAGCCAGCGAACGGAAGGTCTAGGAAGAAAGATTCCGTACCAATCGCTGGATACCTCCCGAGTCACGGTCAAACCGAAATTGGCCGCCTCGAGGCGCCTAGCTGCTGCCTAATCGCCCACCGGCTGATTGATGGCGGCGTTGCCAGGAGCATCTAACAACCATCGAGCGGAAAGCGCTCGCGGATTTCGTAGCGAGAGCCGGCGGGACCGAGGAAGCTTTCGTAGAGAAGGAATTCCTCTGCGACAAACCTGGTGAAGTATGGCTGAGGGCGCACTTTGGTTTTGAGTTCACGGAGTGCTTGCCGTTGGCCTTTGCCTTTGCCGCGCGCAAGAGTGATATGAGGTTGGTAGGGACGAGTATCGCGGACGAACCCGCAAAGCTCCGTCGCCACTGTGACACGTACGTGGAGCAAGAGCAGTTCGGGCGTGACCCTAACACCGGCGAAGACAATCCCGGCATGATCGAAAAAGCCTAGCCTCTCAAGCAATATAGGAACGGGCGGCAAATGAATCTCATGTAATCGTGCGACAGTGCATTCGTATTGTTCCCGGCCGGTATTGCCCAGAAATTGCAGACTGATGTGCCACGATTCGGGCGCCGACCAGCGGAGCTCGTTCCCGTCGGATTGAAGCCGCACCGAGGTCGCCGAGAGCTCGTCAACAACTGCAGCCGCCAATGGTATCCCAACAAAGAGGCGCATACAAGAATTATGGTAAGCGTCTTGTTTGTCCCTGTGGACATGATTGAGGGAAGGTCATGACGATGGGGACATGGCGAGTAGCGCGACGCATGTGCGCCGGAGGTTGACGACAAGCCAACCCTCCTGTTTTGTATCCGCCGCTTCTGCTTCTTGAAGGAACATGAGGGCAGTTGACGGCATGTGGTCTGTTTCTTTACCTACACCTTTTGAGATCGCTGGCTTTATGGCAGCGCATACCAGGCACCGCGGCCACGGCCATGCATGACGAGGTGCCCCTTCCCCAACAGTTGGCGAAAGTGCACCTTTAGCGTATTCCGGTTCGTGCCGGTCAGCGTAGCCATGTCGCCGATGGTGACTCGTCCATGTTCGCGTGCATGCTCGACGATTCGTACGGAAAGCTCCGGCATTGCGGACAGAACGATTTTCTCCCGCTCGACTTTCCTGGCCAACCGGTGCATCTGCTGCTGAAGCGCGCGGAGGAAGAACAAGACCCAGGGCTGCCAGTCGGGCGCATCGGTTCTTATGGTTCCCTGGGTTTGCCGTAGGGCCAAGTAGTAGCCTTCCTTGCTCTGTTCAATCACACTTTCCAGTGAGTTGTAGGGAGCGTAAGCGTACCCGGCACGCAATAACAGAAGCGTGGTCAAGATGCGGCTCAGCCGGCCGTTGCCGTCTTGAAACGGATGGATCTCGAGGAAGACGACGATGAAGATGGCCGTTACCAGCAGGAGATGGAGTTGCCTGGTCTCCAGAGTTTCCCGTGCCCAGTCGACGGCTTCTTTCACGAGTCGCGGCGTATCGAACGGTGTAGCTGTTTCGAAGACGATTCGATTCTGTCCACCGCCACCAAACAAATCAATGACATACGCGGATATCTCGCAGCGATTCGTCACATCACGGTGGAGCCTAGTTCTGTGCCTGGCATGCCGAGCAGGCGCAGATATTCCTGGGTGAGGATGGAACGCAAGCGGGGCGCGACGGCGGGATCACACGGAATCTGCAGCGAGCGGCAGCGATCGACGGCAACTCGCAGGTCGCGGAGGAAAGCGACGCAAGCTGGGCACGCCTCGATATGACCTCGCATCTCTTCGCAGGTGCGGGGCTCGACTCGACCGTCCAAATACTCCGAGAGGTTCGAAAACAGTTCGCGGCATTCGGCGGGGCGTTGTCCGCCTTTGGCCGGTGCGCCCTTAGACTTCTTGCTGGCTGGCGGACTGGCATGCGGCTTTTTCGGTGTGACATCCAGTATCTTGCTCATCTCTTTGCGTACGCACAAGCGTGCCCGATGGAGGCGAACCCTCACCGTCCCGGGTTGTAAGTCAAGAATCTGCGCGACTTGCTCGGTCTGTCAGCTCCTCCATGTCGTGGAGCACAAGAACCATGCGCAATTGGACGGGGATATGCAAAACCGCCTGATGCAATAGGTGGTGCCGCTCGGCGTGGAGTAGATTGCCTTCAGGGCTCTCGGCAGCCATCCTGCAACAATCGCCCCAGTTCGGCCTCGTCGGGCATCAATTCATCCAATGACAGGATGTGCTTGGGAGCAGATGCTACTTTACGGCGCATACGCCAGCAGCGGTTTCTGGTGACGGTATAGAGCCAGAGCGGCAAGAGCTTGCGGGTCCTGGAGTTTAACCAGGTGCCCGAGTGCCCCAGAGAGAACCTCCTGCATGGTATCTTCCGCGTCTTCCGGATGCCCGCAGACCTTCATGCTGAAGGAATAGACCGTGCTCTGCAACAAACCGATTGCCTCTTCGATCGCTTCAGGAGTATTGCGGCGCAGGAGATCGGAAGCTTGAATGAGTTCGGGTCGCATTGATTGGGGCTCTCACAAACAAGGCCAGTATATTCTCCGGCCACCCGTGACAAAGGCATCCACCGAGGTTTCATTTTCCAGCAGTCTGGCCAGCCCGCTGCACGACAGGTATAACTCAATGTTTACTGGGCACACCGTTGACCGACGTTAGTCCCTTGCCGCTTGGCTTCGATCATGAGGAGGCAGATCGGACAGACTTTCTTTAGCCATTCGCGCAATTTGGGTACGCCAGGCTCGGAGTTTGAAGCGAGCCATCCACGCAGCAAGGCAATTGCGAGGTCCAATTCGGCGCCCTGCCGACTTGCCTCCAGGCGAAACATCTGGCGATAGACCTCGTCCTTGAGCTTGTCGCCATGATCTTGGCGAGGATTGCTCGATCGGATTGCAGCCTTTCCTGCGCTCATGGACGCATTACTCCTTTTCACTTGGCTGTGCTGCAGTTGGCGTCTTTCAGGCCAATGGCGCGCAGGATCGCCATGGCTGGACACCAGTTTGTAAATGCCGACTGCAATAGGTTGAGTCCGACGAAAGCCGTCAGCCACAACCAGTACAGCGAAACGAAGTGCGCCAGCGTAAGTGATAACAACACCATAACGCCAGCCATCAAGCGTATGCCACGTTCTACGGTCATATCAAAGCTCCTTGTTCGGTGTTGGGTTGAGATGGAATCTCGGATTGCTGCCGCGCGTGAACGGTGTAGTAGAGCACGGGAACAGCGAGCCGTGAGAGGAATGTCGAGGCTACTTCTCCTGCAATCAGGGACAACGCAAGTCCCTGGAAAATTGGATCTGACAGAATTACGCTTGCACCGACAACGACCGCCGCGGCGGTGAGGAGCATGGGACGAAAGCGGACCGCACCAGCGTCGATCACTGCCTGGTCCAGCGGCATTCCCTGGCGTCGGCGAAGCTCGATGAAGTCGACGAGGATGATTGAATTGCGCACGATAATTCCGGCTCCGGCGATGAAGCCGATCATCGAGGTCGCGGTGAAAAATGCGCCGAGAATGGCGTGCGCCGGCAAGATGCCAACCAGCGTCAGCGGGATCGGCGCCATGATGACCAGTGGCACAAGGAACGACCGGAACCATCCCACCACCAGCACGTAGATAAGAACCAGCACAGCGGCAAACGCAAGGCCGAGGTCGCGGAAGACCTCAATCGTGATGTGCCATTCGCCGTCCCACTTCATCGAGTAGTGGTCGGTAGAGTCCGGCTGGACTGCGTTGTAGCGAGCAAGCGTGTATCCCGCGGGCAGCGTGAAGTGATCGAGTTGCTTATTCATCTTCAGGATGGCGTAGACCGGGCTCTCCTCCGCGCCTGCCAGATCGCCCGTGACATAAACTACGCGCCGCAGATTCTTGTGATAGATGCTGGGTTCGATCGTCGTGTGCTCGACGATCACTAATTAGGGCGTGTTCACACTAACG
>PKWK01000275.1:0-2009 GCA_003133205.1 Granulicella sp.
GTGCCGATGCCGGGGAGCTTGCGCAGCTCGTCGATCAGGCGGGACATGGGTTCGGCGAATCGGGACATGCTTCGGGCTACTCCATTCCCGGCAGGTTGAGGCCGCCGGTGAGGCCGCCCATCATACCGGCGACGGAGGACTTCATGGCCTCGTCGGCGCGGCGGCCGGCTTCGTTGATGGCGGCGGCGATGAGGTCTTCGAGGAGCTCGATGTCGCCGGTGGAGGCGCCGAGGGCGGTGGGCTCGATCTTGAGGCTCAGGACTTCTTTCTTGCCGTTCATGCGTACCTTGACCATGCCGCCGCCGGTTTCGGCGTCGACGATGGTTGCGGCGAGCTTCTGATCCATCTGCGCCTGCAACTCGCGCGCCTGCGACATCATTTCTTTCATTTTGCCAATGTCGGAAAAGTTCATGCGGTTTGTTCCTTAGTCGATAGCCCACGAAGGAAAGGCCCGGGGCTAAAGCCCCCCTGATTCTATTGGCTAAATTCGTGGGGCTAAAGCCCCACGCTAATCCGAAAAGCAAAAGCGGCCTTAGTAAAGCAAAAGCAGCCTTAGTCGTTTTCGCGGAGGTCGATGACGGTCTGGATCTCGGCTTGGAAGAGTTTTTGCGCTTGCTGGACCATTGGATGCTCGAGCGCCTTGGCCTGGACCGAGCCGGTGCGGGCGGGGCGAGGCTTTTTTGCGGCAGTGGGCGTGGCGGCGCCGGGCAGCAGGGTGAGTTTAAGGATGCCGGCGTCGCGGAGTGCGGCGCGGGTGATCTTCTCGGCCTCCTGGTTCATTACGACGGGGAGCATGGTCTTGGAGAGTTCGGTCTGGACTGTTGCCTCGTGGGGGGTCTCGGTGTCAGCGATGGTCCAGACGGCGTCGGCCATGGCGTCGGCGGCGGAGGTTAGTTTCGCTGCTGAGAGGGCGTCGACGACGGCTCGCTGCGGGTCGGACGGGCCGGCCGCGGCTGCGAGCGACGGCACGACATCGGGAAGGGTTGCCGGCATTGGAGTGGGGATGGGCTTGGGGACGCTTTCGAGCGCGGGTCTAGACGCAGGTGCGACGGAGATGGCAGTGGCGCCGCGGGTCTCGGGGACGGTGTGCGAGGGGACGGCCGAGACGTTGATTGGTGCGCTGGCGGACGCTTCGGGACGGCGGCGGCTCTTGTCCTGCTCGAAGGGCGAGAAGGCGGGGCGGGGCGGGGCGGCGGCGGGTTTGGGAGAAGGCAACCCACCCATGCCGGGATGAGACCCCGTCATGGATGGGGCACCCGGCTTGGTTGGCTGCGCGACTGTGCGGCCGCTGCCGCCGGCGTTGGCCTGGCTGAGGGCTTCTTCGATGGGCAGGAGGCGGCGGAGGTGGACTAGCTTGAGCAGGCCTAGCTCGAAGTGGAAGCGCTGCTCCTGGCGGTAGCCGAGTTCGTCGAAGGTGCGGAGCATGGTCTGCAGGAAGCGCGTCAGCTCTTCCTCGCCGAAGAGGGCGGCGGTGCGGGCGGCGCGGCGCTGCTCGTCGGCGGAGATTTGGAGGAGTTCGTTGCCGATGCCGTCAGCGGATTCTCCGTCGGGAGAGAGGCCGGCGATCTTGGCGATGAGGGTGTTGCGCAGGTAGCGGACGCACTGGCGGGCGAGCTGCGCGGGCGAGTTGCCGGCGTCCAGGAGCTGGTTGGCCACGGTCATGACTTCGGCGGAGCGGTTGCCGTCGACGGCTTCCATCATGCGCTCGAATACGGCGTTGGGGACGGTGCCCATGAGCTCGCGAATCTGCGCGGCGTCCAGGCGGGCGTGGCCGTCTTCGGTGGGCGCTGACGCGATGGCCTGGTCCATGATGGAGAGCGCGTCGCGCATGGAGCCGTCGCCTGCCTCGGCGAGGAGGGCGAGTGCGCCTTCATCGGCGGCGACTCCCTCGGCGGCAGCGATGGTGCGGAGCTGGGCTAATATGTCCACCAGTTTTACGGCGTGGAAGGAGAAGTGCTGGCAGCGCGAGCGGATGGTCTGGGGAAGATCCTCGGGCTGGGTGGTGGCCA
>PKWK01000275.1:2142-14367 GCA_003133205.1 Granulicella sp.
CCATGGCCAGGATGCGGGCGATGGTGGTCTTGCCGATGCCGCGGTGGCCGGAGAAGATGTAGCCGTGCGCGATGCGGTTCTGGTTGAGCGCGTTCATCAGGGTCACGGTGACGTGGTCCTGTCCGACTACGTCGGCGAAGCGCTGCGGGCGGTATTTGCGGGCTAGTACCTGGTAGGCCATGCGAGACAAAGAATACGAGTTTGATTGTACCGCCTACCAGCAGTGAGTCCGCAGCTCCTCAGGTCAGGGGGGCGTGCGGCGGTGCAGATATGGAGCGGCCTAGGCGAGATCGTCGTCCTTCGCTGCTTCACGCGCTGGGACCAAAGATTGCGTGCCGATGCACTGGGCGAATTCAGGAGGGCTGTGTAATCTCAAATGATGCGACGGGCTCGGCTGCGAACAGTCTGATCCACTGGGCGAAGAAGGGGTCCTCAAAGCGCATCCGTATGCCGTTACCGGATTCTTCTTCGCGCAGGATGTTCCGATCGATCAGAGCTCCCAGGGACCTTCGCACGGTAGATGGCCCTCTGCCAAGGTAACGTACAACTTTCATTGATTGAAGTTTCACCCCGTGCTGCTGAACGACTGCCAACAGGGTTCTTTGTTGAATGGAAGTCAGGGCCGTCCAAAGCTGTGTGTAGAACGGATCATATTGTCGGACCAGGAGTTCAAGCGCCTGCCTCACTACTACCTCCGTCAGAAGAGCGGACTTGATGGAGACACGATCTCGAAGTTGGTCCCAGCAACCATGAGCCAGCATCTGGACGTTGTATGGGACATCTTCAGCCAGGTCGAGGATAAGACTGATTGCCGAAGGACTCTGCACCTTGAACCCGCTCTCGGCAAATTTAGTTCCCAGGAAGGCTTCAAAGTCAGGCCTTGGCACCGAGCCAAGAAATCGAACGCTTCCCAGCCTGTAAAAGGGGCGGGACGCATCCATGGTCATTGCGCTCAACATCTGAGTCTTCGACCCGGCGAACACATAGCCTGTTCGCCTATGGCGTTGAACTGCCGCGCGGATCTGGGCTTCTGCCGTACCCCCTCCGAGTTCAATAACCTTTTGGAACTCGTCAATCACGAGACCCACCGCGCGTCCGGGAGGTTGTGCTTTAGCAAGAGATTCCAGGCCGTTGAGTGCCTCGACCAGCAAAGTGACGCCGCCGCTATCTTCGGGTGCGGAACCCATACTGACCTTAGCTGTCCATGCACTGTAGGAGAGTCTAAAGTCCAGTTCTGGGCGGAGCCGGGAAAAGAACTTTCGAATCTGTTCGCCAGCCTGTTCGACGCCACTTTTGAGTTGCTTTGCCGCACCCGCCACAATGCTATTCACCAGCATTTCGAGGGTTGGGTAGCTCTCGGCGTCGAGGCGAAGCACCACTGAATTCGCCACCTGAAGCTTGTCTTCCGCTGCCTTGAGAATCGAAGTCTTACCATAGCGGCGTGGCCCTATCAGAAACAACTTGCGGCCGCTCCGGATAACTTCTTCGACCTCGGCGACTTCGTTTTCCCGGTCAACGAGTTCACCGATGCCCAACTCGCGCCCAAATTCAAAGGGGTTCTTCATAGCACATATTAGTATCACACAGAAATGTGCCACACAATAGACTGCGGCAACAAGTACCCTCCTCGTGGCGTTGGAAATGAATCATCAGAGCCAAAGGAGCCGTCGACGAGGTGGCGGTGCAGGGTGCCTGCACACGATACCTCAAAGGCGCTGGTCCAAAAGGTCTTCCAATTCAGTGGCCACAAACGCTTCATTTTCAGCGGTCGAGTTCCCGATTCCTGAGTAGTCAGGAACTTACAGGTTGCGGGCCAGAACACAAGTCCCACCAATTGCCTACTGTGGGCCGGGGCAAGTGTCACTCAGGGTTTTCCCCAGATCTTCCTTCTGGATCTCCAGCGTAGCTCTCGGAGTGCCGTTCTTGCCTGACCGAGTGATGTGGAAGACATAGATCGTTTCATAATCGCCGTTTGGCCATTCAGGCAGCTGCGCTGGGGTGGTTCCGTACGACTGGAGCATCTGCTTGGCGAACTCGTAGAGCTTGAGGTGTTCCCAGGCTACAAAGATCAGCGAGTGTTCGTAGGCTGGCTGCAGAAATGCCTGCTGGAGTTCGGCGATCTGTAGAAATCCGATCTGAGTATTCACCGGCATCCCAAGTCGGATCGCGGTCGGCTCAATAGTTGCGAGCGGCCTCACATAGGAGTAGGTCGGCTGGTTATTACCGTCGTTTACCTGCATGCTCGGATTGGGGGCATAGATGTAGTCCGGCTTGCCAAATCGTCCAATGAGCACGGAGGGCAGCGCGAGCGCCCGGTTTAGCCCCTTGCAGGTCAACTGGCCAAGCCCATCTGCCGGTTTCTCCCCGTGCCGCACCAGCACGATGGTCTCTCCATTGGCCTGTGACGTTTGTGCGCCAGAGCGCGGGAGATTCCCGAGCAAACAGGCGAGAAGGATGCTGATTCGAAATAAGCGTTGAAGAAAAGCAGTTTGTTCCAACGGGTATGGACTCTCAATGATCCGACCGCCCCCGACTCGAATCGGAGCTTTGTCATTTTGCTCAGGGTTCTATCACTGCCCCGTCGCCGCCAAATATGTGGCCTGCATTAATGTGTAACCCGCAGCGGATGGAACGATGCCAGCATAGGGCGCAGACGAGCTGGAGAAACTTGAGGCAGAACTATAGCCCTACTTGTCTTGAGGGGATGTTTACCGCCACAGCTTATGCACGCTGCCCGCCGATTACTGTTCGCTGAAACACAGACGCGCCCTGCGCTTCCATGCCACGATTTCTTATGGAAAAACGTCCCGACCCTCAAATCATTACTTCTGACAGGTTGGATAACGCCATCGTCGTCGCATTTGACGATGGTAAGACCGCCCTGTATTCAGCCGCCCTCTTGTACGCCACACTCTCGCAAGCGCGGTTGTTAGAGCCCTCGTTCTCTGAGAGTGACCAGATACACCTCATAGCTCCTTGAAGCCTTGAAGCCGCCGGGCACGCGCAGGGCTCGTGGGGGTATATTGCTTCGTAGTCGGGGAAGAGAAATGGCAATCCCGGTACAAAGGAGCAATTCGGTGAAATTCAAGTTGAGATACGCAGCAATCTGCTGCCTTGCGGCATCGATCGTCACACCGGCATTTGCGCAGAACTCCGGCGCGGACACCTACAAAGCGAAGTGCGCGATGTGCCACGGCGCAGACGGCCGGGGCACCACCCCGGCCGGCAAGGCCTTGAAAGCTGCATCCTTCAAGGACCCGGCAATAGTCAAGGCCCCGGACGCTGAACTGATTGCTGCCGTGAAGAATGGCAAGAACAAGATGCCCGCTTATACAGGCAAGCTTACCGACGATCAGATCAAATCAGCCGTGGCATATATCCGCACGTTGCAGTAGCAAATACAAAGCAGAAATGGCCTGAACGAAGCGCATTGTGAGTGTATGTCGCAAGTTCGCGAAGAGTTGACCGCGGCCGTTCCTGCTCCTCTCAGCCTCATCGGCGGCGTGCCAAGCGACGCGTCCGACTCCACGTTGATCGACTTCTGGCTGTGGGCCGCCCGGTCCCATTCGGCCTTAAGAAAGTTAGTTTCCCCTAACCTTCTAGTCTGTGATCCAGATCACAGACTAGAAGGTTACACAGTCCTCATGATTCTCCCCCAGAAGTGCCGAAGGGGGATTTCTGTCATGGAAATGTTCTTGATGGGCTTGTGCGCGACCGTATTGGTATTAGGGCTGGCAGTTGCGGCTGTTGCGTTTGGGGCCGCGACGCGTTCGGAATCATCAGGTTTAGCAGTCCAACCTGAACTACAGGTCAACACGGTTGCCCTTAGCCGCTCTTTCTCGGATCGCGTTGCTGTATCGCCAGCGGCCCAGCCCCGACCGATACCTATTGAGCTGCTGTTGCTGCAAATCGAAAACCACGTCCGCCTGGAGCAGGCTGCCGCGGAATCGTTCCTGGCATTTCCCACGCAGGCGCAGTTGTACCGAAAGACGGCTTCGCCGTTCGTGAACTGAGAGGGTGGTTGATGGCGCATGAATTGCTGAACGGGCTCTCATCGGCCGAGGCCGAGCAGATTTTGGAGCTTGGCACCAGGCAGATCGTTCCGAGCGGAACTTTGCTGTTCCGTCTGGGAGACACGGCCGATCGCCTGTTCCTGATCGAACGTGGCGGAATCAGACTTACCTTACCGATGCAGATCCGGGGCCAAGAACAGGATGTTCTCGTAGAAGAAAGATCTCCCGGTCAGACGGTGGGCTGGTCGGCCCTGATTCCTCCTTACCGATTCACCCTCAGTGCCACTGCATCGCCTGACACGGAAGTAATCGCCCTGCCGCGGGAATCGCTGCGCGAGTATATTGCTGCTAACCCGGCAGCGGGGTGCAAGATCGCTCTGAATCTGGCGGTCGTTATTGGACATCGCCTACAACTTTTCCAAACGATCTGGCTGCGCGAGATGGAGCGCACCGTACAAGCGCTTTCCGCTTGACCCGACGAATCATCCTATGAGGCTGGCAATCCTAATCCGAAGCGGTAGTTGCGGCAGGAGGTGTAGTGAATGAGCGCCGACCAGAATTCACAGTCGGGATCGACGCGTCGCCGCGTGATTGAATACTTTGTTGGCGGCGGCCTGCTCGCATCTCTTGCTTCATTCCTCTATCCCGTGATGCGCTATCTTGTTCCGCCGCCGGTGGTTGATCTTGGCGGGGACGAGGTGATCGCCGCGAAGGTCGGAGCCCTGAAGCCGGGTTCCGGGGAGATTTTTCGTTTTGGCAACCACCCCGGTCTGCTGATCCTGACCGCCGACGGCAATTATCACGCGCTCTCTGCTACCTGTACCCACCTCGGCTGCACCGTGCAATATCGCGCCGATATGGGCGAGGTCTGGTGTGCCTGCCACAACGGCACCTACGGTATCGATGGCCGGAACATTTCAGGCCCGCCGCCAAGACCGCTTGATGTCTTTGATGTGCATGTACGCGGTGATGAGATCTACGTCAGCCGGAAGCGGGAGGCATGAGCGTGTTCGCCGCCATTTTCCGCTGGCTTGACGATCGGCTTGGTCTGGACGATCTCATCGCCCTACTGCGCCACAAGACCGTCCCCAGACATCGTCTGTCTTACTGGTATTTCTTCGGAGGCATCACTCTTTTTCTCTTTGGGGTCCAGGTGGTCACCGGGATTCTGCTACTCCTGTATTACCGTCCTGGCGCCAACGAGGCCTTCGAGAGCGTTCAGTACATCATGACCAAGGTGCGGTATGGCTGGCTGATTCGTTCCATTCACTCCTGGTCAGCCAACCTGATGATATTTTTTGCGTTCGTACACATGTTCAGCGTGGCGTTTCTGAAGGCCTACCGTAAACCCAGAGAGTTAACATGGATCAGCGGCATGCTGCTTCTGTTTCTGGTCATGGGATTCGGGTTCAGTGGTTATCTGCTGCCGTGGAACACTCTGGCCTTCTTCGCCACCAAGGTTGGTACTGAGATCGCTGGGCAGGTTCCCATCATTGGCAAGCCCATGATGGTCTTTCTACGTGGTGGCGACGAGGTGACTGGCGCCACACTGACCAGGTTTTTCGGATTTCATGTTGCCATTCTCCCGGGATTGGTGGGCGTGCTCCTCGCGGTTCACCTCTTTCTGGTTCAACGTCTAGGCATGAGCGTTCCCCCGAAGACGGAAGTTGAGTGGGTCCAGAATCCTTCTGCCAGGCGTGACATGAAGTTCTTTCCCAACTTCGCGCTCCGGGAAATGATGGCTTGGTACGTTGCCATGGGAGCGCTGGGTGCCTTGGCGGCAATCTTCCCCTGGGACCTCGGTACCAAGGCAGATCTTTTTGGGTCTGCCCCAGCCGGAATCAAGCCCGAATGGTACTTCCTCTTCATGTTCCAGACGCTCAAACTCATCCCGTCCAAAGTGTGGTTCATCGACGGCGAGGTTTTGGGTGTACTCGGCTGCGGCCTGGTCGGTTTGTTGTGGGTTCTGCTGCCATTCTTTGAGAGTGAGCAGCCCTCACGTCCAAGAAAGTGGATCAACGGGCTAGTAATCTTTGCGCTGGTGTATGTGATCGGTATGAGTGTCTATGGCTTCCTTGCGAAATAACTTCCGGCTATCAAGCGCAGCCCGCTATGTCGGGTTGGTCGGGCAGATTGTGCTCGGAGTGTGCCTGGGTTATGGGCAAACCACAAACACAACGAACACCACGAACTCCTGTCTGGATTGTCACTCGGCTCTGCCTGACCCGCTGGAAGTTACTCAGGAAAAGTTCAGTCAGGACATCCACGCGCAAAAGGGTCTAACCTGCACCAGTTGCCACGGAGGCGATGCAAGCAGCTACGATCCAACCGTCTCCATGGGCAAAAAGGCTGGGTTCAAGGGCAAGATTGATCGCAAACAAATCCCACAGTTATGTGGAAGTTGCCATTCCAATCCGACCTATATTAAAACGTTCGATCCCGGACTACGTACGGATCAGTTGGACCAGTACCACACCAGTGTGCATGGCAAGCGCAGTGCCGCTGGAGACACGAAAGTTGCCGTATGTACGGATTGTCACAGCGTCCACGATATAAGGCCACCTAGCGATCCCCGATCCACAGTTAACCCCGTCAACGTGGCGACCACATGCTCTCGCTGCCACTCCGACGCGGAGTACATGAAGTCATACGGCATTCCTACGGATCAGTTCGCAAAGTACAACGCGAGCGTGCATCACGATGCGCTGGCGGTGCGGGGCGATCTGAGTGCGCCAACTTGCACAACCTGCCACGGAAACCATGGTGCGGTGCCGCCAGGTGTGGACAAGGTCCAGAATGTTTGCTCGAACTGTCATGTCTTCCAGACCCAGATGTATGTGAGGAGTACGCACAATAAGGCATTTGAGGCTCTCTCTCTGCCAGGATGTGTTGTGTGTCATAGCAATCATGGCATCCAGCATCCAACGGACGCGAAACTTGGCACCGGCCCTGAAGGCGTTTGCATGCGGTGTCATCAACCCGGTGACAGGTGTGATCGAGCAAGGGTGAATATCCAGAGTGGGTTGATCCAACTGGACGGGTCCATCAAGGAGGCAGACCAGGCTCTTCGTGTCGCCGAAGCCTCTGGCATGGATGTGAGCGAGGCTCGGCTGGCTCAGGACCAGGCGAAGGATTCACTGACAAAAGCTCGCGTTACGATCCACAGCTTCCAGGCGGACCTGGTGAATCAGGATATTCAAGTCGGCCTGAAACTCGCTGCCAGCAACCTGCAGGCCGGGAAAGATGCGATGGTTGAGCGCAACCATCGTCGTATCGGACTGGGGATGTGCCTGGTTGCAATTGCGATTATGCTGGCTGGGCTTTGGCTGTACATCGGGAAGATCGAGAGCTAGATCGTTTTAGTGCTTGATCTCGATAGGGGTTCCTATTGGGACAAGCCGCGCGAACTCCTCGATCTCCGGGTTGGTGAGGGCGATGCAGCCCTCTGTCCAGTCGTAGTTATGCTGGAGCGATCCGAGATATTCGTACTTTTTCTCGACACCGTGAATCATGATGTCGCCGCCGGGGGAGACGCCCTGCAGACGGGCCGAGTCGTTGGCGTCCGGATAGCCGCAGGCGATCGAGAACACACGCTGCGCGAGAAGCTCCTTCAGAGGATGATCCACCTTGCCTGCTTGCCGCTTGTCTCGCAGGCATCCAGCCAGGCAGCCGATCAATCCGTAGCGGCGGTCTGCAGCCTTCAGCAGGATGGCTCCGCCATCGGAGGAGCCCTGCCGTTGATCGAACTGCAACACGGCGGGCTTGGCAAAAATCTCGGGGAACAACAAACACTGTGTCGTGGTAAAGTCGATCACGCGGAAGCCTCTCCTGTTCCTNNAAACTTCGTGAATTATCCGGGCTAGGTCTTTCTAAAGTTTGCTCAGGTAATCCATGATCTCGGGGCTCGTCCAGTTTTGCGCGGAGACAAACTTGCGGCGGAGGATTCCCTGTCTGTCGATTACGTACGTCTCAGGAATCTTGATCGTGCCGTAAAGCTGGGGAATCCGGCTGGAGGCGTCCCGCACAGTCAGGAAGTCGACATGGTCGTCCGCGAGGAAGTGGCGATAGACCGAGGCGTCCTCATCGTTGCTGATGGCGACCACGGTAATCTGCGGCATTCTGTGCTGGAGATCCCGCAGGCTTGGAACCTCCTCCACGCACGGAAAGCACGACGTGGCCCAGAAGTTCAGGACGACGACATGGCCGCGAAGTTTGGCAAGATTGACCGTTTGCGCATCGTCGGCGACGGTGAATTGCGGCGCGGCGGAGCCGATTCGTGCGGGATGGTCGCCCCGGTCGCAGGCGGTTGCCAGCAAGCCGCACACTGCCAGAGCGAGCAGTGATAGCCCGCGCGACCGCCAACTCGCCGATCCTGCACCGCGGCTTTCCCACTTCTTCGAAAACATATTGCGTTCCTGCATCTTGTAAGGCACGCGGTACTCCCGCTTCCTATAATACGAAGCTGTGAACGATAAGCGGAAGGCGGAGGGCAATATCGAGGGTTCAGCGGAAGATTCGCAACCGGAGCTTCGGCTCTCAGTGATCGTGCCAGCGCGCAATGAGGCTGCGTCGCTCGGCGCCTGCCTCGAGTCGCTGCTTTCGCAGTCGGAGCCGGGATTCGCGCTCGGCGTGCAGTGGGAACTGATCGTGGTGGATGACGATTCGATCGACGCCACCCGGGAAATTGCTGAGGCGGAAGCTGCCGGCCGCGACGGTGTGATCGTCGCCGAAGCGCCAACGCTGGATCTCAGTGATCGCGGCGGGTTTACGGGCAAAACCAACGCATGTTGGTTCGCAGCCCAGAAGGCCCGTGGCGCATGGCTGCTCTTCACCGACGCCGACACAGTCCACGAGCCAGGAGATCTGTCGCGGGCAATTCACGAGGCGGAGAAATACGACGCAGCGCTGCTTTCCTACTCGCCCCGGCAGATCGTCACCGGCTTCTGGCAACGGGCAGTAATGCCGCTGGTCTTCTCGGAACTCGCAACCGCCTATCCGCCCAAGCAGGTGAGCGATCGGGGCTCGAGTATAGCCGCCGCCAACGGGCAATTCTTACTGGTCGAGCGCGAGGCGTACTTCTCGGTCGGCGGCCATCGCGTGATCGGCAAGGAAATCCTCGAGGACGTCGCGCTGGCGCGGGCCATCAAGCGTGCGAGGTTCGGCATCCGGTTCCGACACGCACCCGAGGCGCTGGCCGCGCGAATGTACAGGACTCTGCCCGATATGGTCGAGGGCTGGACCAAGAATCTGGCCCTCCTCTTCCCCAGCCCCATGCTGATGGCCGCGATGCAAATATTGCAATTCCTGCTCTTCTTTGGCCTCCCGGCGCTGGCGTTCTCCATGCCCTTCCTGGTCTCGTGGCAGCGCGGCGCGATTCTGCTGGTCTGGCTGCGAGCCTCGTGGGGCTTCTACAATCGTGTCTCGCGGTCCCACTTCCCGGCCGCCGATTTGGCACTCTCGATTCTCGGTGTCCCGTTGTTCTCCTGGCTGCTGATCCGAAGCTCTCTGCAACATCGCATCAACAAGTCCGTCGGCTGGAAGGGGCGGAGTTACCGGGTTGGTCGATAAGGAAATCGCAAAAACACGTCTGCGTCGATGCGCGTCGAGTTACATCTAATCCAATAGGCCGTTTCTTGAGACCGAGTTGCAAGCCCTGAGCTACAAGCAGTGATTTAGAGTGCAGGCGAAAACTATGATTCTTCTAACCCGGAAGGCTGAGTTCTCTTCGGCACACTACTACTGGAACGACACCTGGTCGCAGCAGGAGAACGAGCGCGTCTTCGGAAAATGCGCGAACCGGAACGGCCATGGGCATAACTACACCCTCGAAGTAACAGTTGCTGGCGAAGTCGATCCGGTCTCCGGCTTCGTAGTCGATCTGAAGGAATTGAAGGAGATCCTCGAACGCGAGGTGGTCAGCGTTTACGACCACCGTCATCTCAACCTGGAGGTCCCGGAATTTGCGTCGCGTATCCCCACGTCGGAGAACATCGCGATTGCCATCTGGAATCGGCTTGACGGAAAAATCCCCCATGCGAAGCTGCACCGGGTGCGGGTCTACGAAATGCCCGACCTTTTCGCCGACTACTATGGTGAGCGATGAAAACGGCCGCCGAGTCTCTCAACGCGCGGCCGTCTCCCTCTCCCAGGGCCTACCTTTCGCGACGTTATCGCCTCAGCGCGTCACACCGCCTGCACTCGGACACCTTCACCGCGGACGAGAATCGAGCAGTCTATGGCAAGTGCAACAATCCGCATGGGCATGGCCATAACTACGTCGTCGAAGTGACGGTTGGCGGGCCGGTCAACGAGACAACCGGAATGGTCTGCGATCTCGGCGAACTCGATGCGTTCGCGCGAACAAATCTGCTCAACCGCTTCGATCTCATGAACTTGAACACGTTGGAGGCCTTCCGCGATGTTGTCTCAACGACGGAGAACTTTACGATAGAGGTATACCGGATATTCGGAGCGTTCCCCGGTGCAAAAATAACGCGCGTGCGAATAGAGGAAACAAGCAACAATTCGTTTGAGTACTCCGAACAATCTCAGAAAGGCTGAAACTATATGAGCGCACTGACAACTTCGGAACCACCAACGGCGGCATCGCTCACCACCCAGGAACTCTATCGCGAACTGCTCCTGCGGATCGGCGAAGACCCCGCGCGCGACGGCCTGCTCGACACACCGGAACGCATTGAGAAGTCCATGGAGTTTCTCACCCGCGGATACGCAATGGACGTCAAGACCGTGCTCCATGAAGCCCTCTTTGACGTGGACTACGACGAGATGGTGATCGTGAAGGACGTCGAGTTCTTCTCGCTGTGCGAGCACCATCTGCTGCCGTTCTTCGGCAAGGCTCACATTGCCTACGTGCCCAACGGCAAAGTGATCGGCCTCTCCAAGATCCCCCGCGTGGTGGACGTGTTTGCCCGCCGCCTGCAAGTGCAGGAGCGGCTGACGACACAGATCGCCGACGCCATCTCCGATGCAATCGACCCCCAGGGCGTCGCCGTCATCCTGGAGGCCCAGCACCTTTGCATGATGATGCGCGGAGTCGAGAAACAGCATTCAGCCACGGTGACCTCAGCCATGCGCGGCGTCTTCAAGACGCAGTTGCAGACGCGCAACGAATTCCTCTCGCTCGTCCGCCGCGCCAGCGGTACCTAAGCGGCAAATCGGTGTCAAGTATTCTCTCGGGCTCAAGACCACGTAGTCTGGTACCTGATGAATGGACTGCTTGTTCTGGATAAACCCGCGGGGATGACCTCGCACGATGTCGTTGAAATCGTGCGCAGGGCAACCGGCGAACGCTCCGTCGGCCACCTGGGAACGCTCGACCCGATGGCAACCGGAGTGCTCCCGCTACTGCTTGGAAAGTACACGCGCCTCGCGCAGTTCTTCGGAACCGCGGAGAAGGGATACGAAGGAACAATCCGCTTTGGATTCGCGACCGACACCTTCGACGCCGAGGGAACGCCCGCGGACGAGCCTCATGCGATGACGAAACCTCTAACCGAATTGCGTGAACTGGCCGTCCGCTTCCACGGCGAAATGCTCCAGATGCCTCCAGTCTTCTCCGCGAAGAAGATCGGCGGAGTCCCCGCGCATAAGCTGGCGCGCGCGGGCAAGCCGGTCGACGTCAAACCGGCGCGCATTTTCATTCATCGATTTGAGTTGCTTTCGCTGGACGGCCCTTCGCCCTTGGAGATGCAGGCGAGTTTCGAAATGCAGGTCTCGGCCGGCGGCTACGTTCGATCGGTGGCGCATGAACTCGGGCAACTCGCCGGATGCGGCGCGCACCTCGCGGCGTTACGCCGAACCCAAGCCGGGGCGTTCACGCTCGCGCAGGCAATCCCTCTCAACGAATTGAAGGCGCTGGCCGGTCAGCCGGGAGAGATAGAGCGACGGCTTCCGCACCCGCGCACGCTGCTCCCGGAGATGCCCTCCGTCACCGTGGATGAGCAGGCCGCAGGACGTCTGCGCAACGGGATGCAGGTCAACCTACCCGACTTCTCTGGTGCAGCAATGGTGAAGGTGTTCACCAGCCCGACGGAGTTGCTGGCAATCGCAAAGCGAATTGCGGGCACATTGATGCAACCCATCGTCGTGCTCGGATAGCCATCGAAACAAACTGGCGCCCACGTCTCAGAATCAAGATGTGGGCGCCAGACAATTCCATCTGTTCTTACTAGAACTGGTTGCATAAATA
>PKWK01000086.1 GCA_003133205.1 Granulicella sp.
ATGCTCTACCAGGAAGCCATCAGCAAAGCCCCATAGACGCGTACTCTTCGCCTTGCCGGCGCGTGCTAGGTTGAAGACATACAACCATGACCCGAATCGCTGCCCTTGCCGCCAGTGCCCTGCTCCTCGCTGCCACCCTCGCCGCGCAGACCACGCCCCGCCCTTATACTCAGGTCTACGTCTTCGGCGACAGTTACTCCGACACCGGGGCTGGCTTTCCATACGCCGACGGCCCAACTGCAGTCGCTTACCTCGCCCAGCGCCTCGGAATCCCGTTCACTTACTATGGCGCGCCGGACAGCAAGGGCAAAGGCCTCAACTTCGCCATCAGCGGAGCCGGTTCCGGAGCGGGCGCAGGCCGCCGTTATCCCACCGGCGAGATGCTCAGCATCGGCATGAAGAACCAGGTCGACAACTTCGTAGCCTTCACTAAATCCGGCGACATCCCCAAATTCGATCCCGAGCAGACCATATTCTTCTTCGCCGGCGGCCTCAACGACCGCGGCAAGCCCGACGGCTACACCCGCACCAACATCGAAGCCGAGATCGACACCCTCTACGACGTCGGAGCACGCCGCTTCATGGTCGCGCTCCTGCCCACCAATATCCGCCAATTCGCCACCGCCGGCACCATGTTCAACCCTGAACTCGCCAATATCCCCGCCGAAGAGCTAGCCAAACACCCCGACATCCGCATTGCCAACTCGAACTGGGGCGCCTTCCTCGACGAAGTCATGACCAACCCCGCCAAGTACGGCATCACCGACACCACCAACCCCTGCGCCGGCCGCAACATCCACCACGAAGACACCACCCCCGACGCCCACTTCTTCTACCACGAGGGCCATCCCTCCACCGCCGTCCACCGCGCCGTAGGCGACATGCTCTACCNNGTGAAGGACCCCTGTATTTGTTTTTGTCTTTTGGAAACACCCCAACCCCCAAAAAACTCTTCCCATTCCGCCAAATCCCGGATACGCTGGCCGCACCAGGAAATCCTCCGTGAAACCGATCTGTCCGTCCCGCGCCAACGCCACTCCGCGCCTCCACCCTAAACTCCTCGCTCTCGCCTTCACCCTCTGCGCCCTCGCCAGTCACCCTAATCCTCTCCACGCCCAGTCCGAGACCCTCCACGCTTCCGGCCCATTCTGCACCGCCGCCGACCTCGACACCACCTTCCGCTTCGGCAACTACCCGCCCTCCAGCTACGTCATCGCCGTCCTCTCCAAAAACATCTCCACCCGCGATTGCGCCCTCGTCGGCCACGTCCCTCCCACCTTCTACGCCAATCACCAGGCCGACCCGCAACCCATCTCCATCTGTCTCGATTGCGACCAGCCCCACCCGTTCGGCCTGCCATCCGCTCCTCCCCCCATCACCGTCCACCCCGGCGAGACGGCCCACCAGACCATTCGCTGGACCACATCCCCCTCATCCCCGTCCCGAACCTGCCAGAACGTCGACGTCATGAACGTCACCGTCAACCACAACGCCAACCTCCCCGCCCAACTCGTCGCCCCGTCGTTCCTACCGCCCATCTGCTCGCAGGTCGACGTCGAAAGCTACGCCCTCGGCCCCATCTTCGGAGACGACAACTCACTCCCCTCTCACGCCCCCGCCGACCCCGCCCTCCGCCTCTCCACCTATCGCGTCACCTACTACCCCGGCGAGTCCTTCACCCTCCGCGCCGAATCCGGCACCCCAACCTCCACCTCGTCCGCCCGCGGCAACACCCGCTGTCCGCTGTTCCTCCTTCGTCAGCGCTCCGCCAACGGCGCCACCCGCCTCGAAGAATTCAATACCCCGCAAATCCGCTGCATGAGCGAAACCAATCCCAACCTCGACCAGCCCTATCTCACCACCGCCTTCGACGCCGTCCCACCCATCCAGCAATCCGGCGACGCCACCCTCCAACTCTTCCAACTCACCGGCTCACTCCGCGCCACCCGCATCAACCTCGCCGAATCCAACTCCATCACCCTCCACATCTCCGACACCGGCATCCCCACCCGCAACCCAGCGTCCGACACCGCAACCACCGCACCATCCGCAGCTCCCGCCGACCTCACCGCCTACACCGGATGGCAGTCCAACTTCACCCTCACCGACACCTCCTTCGGCAAGCACTCCGCGCTGCTCGACCAGACCACCCACCTCGAATGGCTCCGCCTCAGCGCCACCCGCAACAAGTCGCAGGACACCCTCCGCCGCGCCATGTCCCCGCACAAGGCCCTTGACGGCTGGCGCTTCGCCACCGACGAGGAAGTCACCACCTTCTTCCGCCACTTCACCGGCTCACCCTCCGGCCGCACCACCGACCCCGCCATCGAGAGCGAACTCCAGCGCCTCATGGGCGGCCCGCTCGGCAACTCCCACAGCACCGCCGGCGGCTGGACCCGCTCCTTCACCAACGGTCGCATCGCCGGATACTACGCCCCCACCAGCGACCTCGCCCCCGCCGGCTCCCCCCGCTTCCAGTATCACTACGCCGTCATCCGCGAAGAGACCCACGACGGCGGCGAAGTCACCGTCACGGTAAACCCCTCCCAAACCGGCTGGATCGACGGCGACACCAACAGCCCCGACATCGGCACCTTCCTGGTCCGCGAACACTAACCTTTTCCTTTGTCATTCCTTTTCCTTTGTCATCCCTTTTTGCTTGTCATTCCTTTTTGCTTGTCATTCCCGAAGGGAATCTGCTTCTTTATTAAGCCGTCATCCTGAACGCAGTG
>PKWK01000102.1 GCA_003133205.1 Granulicella sp.
TGAGCATTTGGGCGGCGCACGCCGATCTGCACGGCGGTATATGGGGTGCATCCCGCCACGCATTGACCGTTGGTTTTGCAGCCACGATGGTCTTCTCAATCGGCCCGCGCATCTTGCCGTCGTTTCTGAACAGCAGAGAATTATGGAGCGCACGGCTGATGCGGTTCTCGCTTGTGCTGGTTACTGCGGGCTGCGCGCTGCGGGTCATCTCCGAACCCTTGGCCTATGGCGGCATTGTCGCCTCGGCATGGACGGTTCTTCCCGTTTCTGCCTTCAGCGAATTGGCGGCCGTCCTGTTATTCGGTTTCAATCTTGCGATGACTCTGGCGGCGCCGATTCCGTCCTGGTTCGGACGCAAGCAGGTAAACGATCGAATGAGCATTTACTGGCTGATCTCGAGTTACCCTGCCACTCGTAAGATCCTGGTCGATAACGGCTTGGTCACGCTCGGCGGAGCGGACAGGGTTCCCAAGAGTCTCTCCTTGGGCGAAGCGGCCCGAGCCGACGAGGTTCCGCCCGAGATCCTGATCGAAAAACTGGGCGATTTCTTTGAATCGCGCCTGCCGCGGTCGCTCCGTCAGAACTCTGGCGCCGTGTGATCACGGTTCCGGTTGCGTTGGCGACCTGCGGGACAATGGGTTGGGAGGGTGCGGAAATGCCAGCCGTGACGGCGTCGGCGAGTCGGCGGCGATCCCTGATCGTTCCTCGTGAACACGGAGCGTGGGGCATCCTGCTGGTTCCCATGTTGACCGGTGCATCCGTGGGGCTTTGGAAAGGGGGAGGGGCCGGGGGCCTTGCTCCCTTCAGCATCGTGACCCTCACGCTGTTCTGGTTGCGAACGCCCGTCGAAAGCTGGATCGGAACGGCTCCGATTCGTGCACGAACGCCCAACGAACTGCGGTTCGTGCGGAATACCTCGCTGGCGTTAGCGGCGGTCTCATTGAGTGCATTGTTCTGGCTATTTTGGGGATGGCAGAACCGGGCACTGCTGTGGATCGGCGCGACTGCTGGAAGCGCATTCCTCGTCCAGTCAGTTCTAAAGCGGACTGGGCGCCGTGCGCGGGCGCCGGCGCAGATGATTGGGGCCGCGGGATTGACTGCTACTGCACCCGCCGCGTATTACGCCGTGACCGGGCAACTGGATCTCATCGCGTGGTCTCTTTGGGCCGCCAACCTCCTGTTCGCCATCAACCAGATCCAGTACGTACAGCTTCGGATCCACGCGGCACACACCACAAATCGGAGCGAGAAGCTATCGGCCGGCCGGTGGTTCCTGATCGGGCAAACCATCCTGATGGCATTGCTGGCCGTCGCCTGCGCCGAGCAATACTTCCGCTGGTATGCTGCAGTTGCCTTCCTGCCGGTCTTATTCCGCGGATTCGCCTGGTTCGCGATCGAACCTCAACCGCTAGCGATTCCGGCCCTCGGTAAGAGCGAACTGATCTACGCAGCCATGTTTGGCGTTTTTCTCGTGGTTGGCACGCAATTGTCGTGACTTGCGTCACTGCCGCCGGTCTATCGGCACCGTAATCTGAAGGCATGGCGGCAATATTGGGTTCGTATCGCGACGCAATCGCATTCCGGCCGGAGAGATTCAACCCGGTGCTGGTGGCAAGCGGCTCACACATGAAGGCTGTGCTTACTTGCCTGGAACCGGGTCAGTTCATTCCGGTACACCACCCCGGAATTGACATGTTGCTGATCGTTCTGGAGGGTGAAGGTGAGGTGGTCTCAGGCGATCGGCAGGAGGCCGCCCACCCGGGAACGGTCATCTTTGCCCCTGCGGGCGAGGCTCGTGGGGTCAGGGCGGAAACCAGGCTGATTGCCTTGCATGTTGTGAGCCCGCCACCCACCGAGAAGGACCACGTCGAAGTTACGGCCGGGCTGAAAGAAGGGAAATGGCTATGAGAAGTTTCGATGAAGCACCTTTCATTGTCATTTGGGAGCTGACACAGGCCTGCGATCTGGCGTGCGTTCACTGCCGGGCCTGCGCGATTGAGAGCCGAAGCCCATTAGAACTGTCCACTGAGGAAGGTTTCCGCTTGCTTGAGGAAGTCCGCTCCTTCGGTGACCCACTGATGGTTTTCACTGGCGGCGACCCTTTGAAGCGGCCGGACCTGCTCCCGTTGATCGAGAAGAGCGTGCGCTTGGGGCTGCGAACCACCGTGACTCCGAGCGCAACTCCACTGCTGACGGAGGGTGCCATCGAACGGTTTAGGGACTGTGGATTGGCCCGGATGGCAATCAGCCTCGATGGGCCGGACTCGGAAAGCCACGACGGATTCCGCCGTGTCAACGGTTCCTTCAATTGTACGATTCTCGCGTTGGAACATGCACAACGAATTGGCCTGCAAACGCAGGTGAACACCACCGTCACCAGGCACAATGTCGGCCGCCTGGGCGAGATTGCGCGGTTGGTCGAGCGCGTTGGCGCGAAGCTCTGGAGCGTGTTCTTTCTGGTTGCGACGGGACGGGCGTCGGCATCGCAGGACCTGACTGCGGAAGAGTACGAAGAGGTCTTCGCCTTCCTCTACAATCTGTCGAAGACCGCCCCATTCGACATCAAGACCACGGAAGCCCAGCACTATCGCCGCTACGTGGCTCAAAGCAGAAAGGCCGATAGCGAGGGCGGCGGCGCAGCACGGCGGACGGCGCCCGAGATCATTCAGCGGCAGGCCGGCATTAACGACGGCAAGGGATTCGTATTTGTATCGCACACGGGGGAAATCTACCCTAGTGGTTTCCTGCCACTCACTGCAGGGAACGTCCGACGCGACTCGCTTACAGCGGTGTACCGCGAATCACCCCTCTTCCGGACACTCCGCAATGCCGACAATCTGCAAGGAAAGTGCGGTGAATGCGAATACCGTAACCTGTGCGGTGGTTCCCGATCGCGTTCGTATGCGCTCACGGGGAATCCGCTGGCCGAAGAGCCGCGGTGCATCTATCAACCGAAGCCGATGGGCGACGCTCTTCCTCGCGATCGGCGCGCGGAACAGGCAGGGATCCCGCCTCTCGGGAACGACACACTCTGCGTCCAGCTATACACCTAAGCCATGTAATGCCGGGGGATTCTTGATCATGGTCAGGAGCATGACGACTTCACTCTGCGCTTTGATACCGTGTTCCAGGTTTGGCGGCATGTAAACGAAGGTTCCTTCCGTCGCCTGTTGTTCCTCACCGCCCAGCTTGAGATTGGCCTCTCCCTTCAGGAAAATCAGCGTGGCAGGAAAAGGGGCAGTGTGCGCTGAAAGCTCTTGTCCCGCCGCAAAGCCGAACAGAATCACCTTTGTTCTGTCATCATTCTGCAGCGTCTGGCTCAGTATCCCGTTCTCGGGTACGTTTGCCAGCTCGCGAATATCGCGTACGTAAACGTGTACGTCAGTCATTCTTCTATCATCCTCGCTAATGGCCTCACGGTGGTTTTGCGTTGCCGGCCACCCTCACCTGCTCACGGACGCACCGGGTGGCAGCTACCATGTTTCGGAGCGCGGCCCGCACTTCGTCCCACCCGCGCGTTTTCAGCCCGCAATCGGGGTTCACCCATAACTGCTCCGGGCGGAGCACCGTCAGCGCCTTCCGGAGAAGCGCCGCGATCTCCTCGGCGTCCGGCACGCGCGGAGAATGTATATCGTAGATGCCGGGCCCGATGTCGTTTGGATACTGCTTCTGATTGAAGGTGTCGAGTAGCTCCATTTGCGAACGCGCCGCCTCGACGGAGAGCACATCGGCGTCCATGCGCACCACGGCATCGAGAATATCGGCAAATTCGGAATAGCACATGTGCGTGTGAATCTGAGTCTCGTCGTTCGCTCCCGCGGTGGCAAGCCTGAATGCGTCGACGGACCAGCGCAGGTATCCGGCTTGTTCCGCCCGACGCAAGGGCAGACCCTCGCGCAGGGCAGGCTCATCCAGTTGAATGATGCGCATTCCCGCGCCCTCCAGGTCCGCCACCTCGTCGCGCAGGGCCAGTGCGAGTTGCACCGCGACCTCGGATTTCGGCAGATCGTCCCGGACGAACGACCATTCGAGCAGGGTCACCGGCCCAGTCAACATACCCTTGACCGGGAGTTCGGTCAAAGACTGCGCGTAATGCGCCCAAGCCGTCGTCATAGGGCTTGTCCGCGACACATCCCCGAACAGCAAAGGGGGCTTCACGCAGCGGGAGCCATAGCTCTGCACCCAGCCGTTCCCTGTAAAGGCAAAGCCGCGGAGTTGCTCGCCGAAGTACTCCACCATGTCATTGCGCTCGAATTCGCCGTGCACCAGCACGTCTATGCCGA
>PKWK01000221.1 GCA_003133205.1 Granulicella sp.
GCATCCTGATAACAGGACTGACAATGCCCAATCTCGCCCTTCAGCCATACGCAGGCAGAAGGCAGCATCGACTTCGCCTCACGCGCTATACAACCACCTTGCCAGTCCCCAATTGCCACGAATCGTTGTTGGCCGAGACTCCCTAATCCCGCCTGCCGCCGGACCACCTTGTATTGCATTCGCGGGTCAGGCGCTGGTTTTTTCCAGCGCACGCTTGGACGGCCACAGTTGCGCCCACCTGTAGAAGGTACCCCGCAAGAAGAGGAAGGGACTCTCCTTCATCTGCTCGTGCTTCGAACGAAGGTCTGAGGCAATAACCGTGGTGCAACCCCGCATCCACTTCTCGTAACTGGAGGTGGCCTCGTTTATATCAACTTCACTGCGCTTGCCCGGCCTGGAATGAGCCGGTCTGCGGTCGCGCTTCCAGTTGTTCATTTCCCACCTGAATATTGTTACGAGAATGCTAACGCTCAATTCATCGGACGCATCTCGCTCCAAATGAGTTGTTTATGGGTCGGCTATTGGTGTACATCTCCGGACCGGTGAGTGTCCGGCTAGTCGCAAGGGCGGGCAGAACCGACCTGTTTAGTGTCTGGTTTTGATCAGACGACAGCCGGAATCCAGTCCTATCATGTCGGCTTGGGCAACCTTGATGCCCTATGTGTCCGATAGGAGGGGCTATGTTAGGTATGGGTCTGGTAGGAACAATTATTGTGATTGTGTTGATTGTGTGGCTCGTGCGTCGCGCGTGAAGCGAAGAGAAGCAGACGGATCAGTGTTCACCCAGAGCTAGTTTTCGCTCGTTTCAGTCAATTACTGGCTATTTCCTTCCCGTCAGCAGTTGGACCGTACCTTCGTCAACCGAATCTCCGGCTCTTAGCTGCGTGAAAATGACGCGCGCCTGCGGATCATTAGGACGTTCCACCTCTAGCATCTCCCCGAAGCGTTCGAGTTCCACAAATTCCTCCGTGTGTTGTACGACTACCCAGGATGTCTTCATAGACCCCCCGTGCATTGACAGATTCCCCAGCAATTGTACGAGTTAGAGCAGTCCCCCCACGTCATCCAACGCTTCAAGGAGGTATTCCCTGTGCTTGCGGTGATAGACACGTTGGTCGAACTTGCCGCATAGCGCGGGTAACTCGCTGGAAACGTGGTGGCGTGCTACTCCCTTTCGCAGGTCGCCACGTACGGACGGGGACGCCCAATTTTCCTTTTCCTCAGTCCGTTTGCTAAGTAGCAGATCCCCGCGCACGTGGCGTCCGCTGACAATCCGGGGCCTCCATGGCGCCATTCCCAAAGCCCTGAATCGCCTTCTAAGCCGCGGCCGCATTGAACTCCTGTTGGACCGGCTGAACGATCGTCCCATCCTCGCGCACCTCTTGGCTCTCCACGTAGAAGCTCACCAGGTTGGCGTTCCCGAACGATGTCGTAATCGCAACGTCGGCTGCGTCCCGCCCAGTCGCAAGCAGCACGCGCCCCGGCCGAGCCTCGTTGTGGCGCGCGTCCATCGTCCACCAGCGCCCATCCAGCCAGACCTCGTACCAGGCGCTGAAGTCGCCAATCCCCGTGTATGGCCAACGGATGTCGCCCAGATAGCCAGTCACGTATCGCGCCGGAATGTTCTGGCAGCGTGACAGCGTCACCGCAAGGTGCTGGAAGTCACGGCACACGCCAACCTGTTCGGTGAACACGTCCATCGCGGTTTTGGTCGGTCTCGCCGCCTGGTAATCGAACCGCACCTTCTCATGCACCCAGTCGCGGATCGCCGTCGCGCGCTCCCACCCAGGAGCCATCCAGCCGAAAAGATCCTGCGCGATCGGCACAAACCGGTCCACCTCGCAGTATCGGCTTGGCAGCAGGAATCTCAACACCTCCGACGGCAGGTTTTCAATCGGCGTCTGTTCCGCCTCCATTGGAATCTGCTCAGCCTCGCCGTCCACATCGATCGTGCTGGTCCCGCTCAGCCGCAGATGTCCAGTTGGCGCGACGAAACGCGAGCACCGGTTGCCGAAGCTGTCGCGATACTCTAGCGTGCCGATCAACTCCCCATAACCCGACCGGTCACCCGGCGCCAAGTGCTCAATCACCAACACATTCCCCGTCCGCACACACCGCTCCAGCGACGGGTGCAAGTGCAGCATCGCCACCATCGCGGTAGGCTGGGAGAGCTGAAATTGAATATCGAATTCCGACTTGATGAGCATCCATAGTCCTCGTTTCTCAAGTTTGTTCCTGGCTGTTCAGATGCAGGCGTGCGGCGGATTAGCTGCCTCCGCTCCTCGTCGCTTCTTCGCAGTGCTTGTGGGCAGCGTCGCTTCGCAGGGGGCCCCACGTGTGGGCATCGTTGCCGAAAGCGGTTCATAAAGTAGCTGACGCGGGAGGGCGTTGTCCCGATCATGTCGGCAAGCCTCCTGTGTGATCTTCGGGATGAGGGATTCCGGTTCGCCCGGCTGACCGAACTCCGCCATCCCCAGCAGAGCAAACAACTCCTGAGGAAAGGCTTCGGGCACTCTCAGACCTCCTCCGCCTAGCGAGAAGCATGCTCTTGAGACGCATAAACTGGGCGCGGTAACCGCATTCTAAGGTGGGCCAGCCAATTTCGTAACGGCACTTCGCAGCGCGGAAAGAATGACGGGCAGCGGAACCTGGGTAAGGGCCTCCCCGATCTCGGTTGCAGTCTCTCGAGGATATTCCTGCGCGAAGTAGGCAACGATCTCGCATATCGCGATCGTTTCATCCTGGAGCAACGTCGAGCGCTCCATCGTGCCATGTCCCGCTTCCATCCTGACCCTAGCGCTCGAAAGAAGCGAGCGCGTCGCTTCAAGATCAGGGGGTTTGTAAGAACTTCGCACGATGTGAATATGGAGAGCAGAATCGCGATTCTGCTGCACCTCTTGGAACGGCGCTTCTGGACTATTTCGTCGTCTTCGCCGGAGGTCAATTCGTGCAAAATGGCTGAAAGCATTCATTGAGCATAGCGACTGCCTCACGACAGCGGACGCCTCAAGCAGCCTCACCGTTCTGGAGGACCTCGGGCCTAGTGTTGCGTGCCGGTTGATTCCGTCTTTGGGGAGTTCCTCAGAACCTCTGCGAGAGATCCTTGAGAGCGATTCGAAAACAGCCCCGAAAGTGAACTCGCGTGACCTCCAACGGAGTTCCAAGCGGAATCTCAAGAATTGTCGTTATAAACGCCACGAAGTCCACCAACTCCCCAAACGACTGTTTTGTAACCCATTCAATTGATGTAAGTTATGGAGGTGGCTCCATCTGTCCCAAAACAGCTCACGCCGTTTATGGAAATCTATTGAAATCGGGTAAGAATAAGTGATTTTGATTGAATAGCCTACCTCGTGCTGGTCGGTTCCTGTTGATCCTTGTGGCTCTTTGGTGCTTTGACCGTTACAAATTCGACTACAGTTGCAGGGGCCTCAAGGGTCAGCCAAAACGACATTACCGAGAAGTGGGGTGAGCAGGTCTGCCGGCGTCGCATCAGTCATCTACGTCTCGCGTAAGCCGCTAAGCGGACACAAAGGATCGGCGACCGTGCAGATGGCAATGCTGCTTAGAGGAAGAAACGCTCGCCTGTTACAGTCTTGTGGAGGCACTCAAAAGGGGATGACAAGAGACGCACGAGAGCGACTCAAAGGCGCCTCAACTAATGCGGCATCTGCTCGCCTACCGCCCAAGGGTCTGCGTTCGAATAGTAAGAAACTGCCCGCCCCCTGGTGGAAGGTACTCGGTCCTGGGATCGTCTCAGGCGCATCCGACAACGATCCCACAACAGTTGCATCGCTTGCGGTGATCGGCTCGACCACAGTCTATGGCTTGAGCTGGCTGGTGTTGCTCATCATCCCCATGCTCGCGGTTGTACAGGCGATCAGCG
>PKWK01000256.1 GCA_003133205.1 Granulicella sp.
GGCATCATCGACGTGGGCGATGGCTGGGCGTGCGCGTTCAAGATTGAGTCGCATAATCATCCCAGCTATATAGAGCCGCATCAGGGCGCGGCGACCGGCGTGGGCGGAATTCTGCGCGACATCTTTACGATGAATGCGCGGCCGTTCGCGGTGATGGATTCGCTGCGGTTTGGGCCGCTCGATGAAGAGGAGCCGGACGAGGCGCTGCGGCGGAAGAATCACTCGATTGTGAATGGCGTGGTGGCGGGGATCGCGGGGTATGGGAACTGCTTTGGCGTTCCGAACCTGGGCGGGGAGACGCGGTTCGAGGCGTGCTACTCGGGCAATCCGCTGGTGAATGCGTTTGCGCTGGGGCTGGTGCGGACGGACGAGATTTTTTATGCGAAGGCGACGGGCGTCGGCAACCCGGTGATCTACGTGGGCGCGAAGACCGGGCGCGATGGGATTCATGGCGCGACGATGGCTTCGGAGGAGTTCACCGAGGGGTCCGAGCAGAAGCGACCGAATGTGCAGATGGGCGATCCGTTCATGGAGAAGCTGCTGCTCGAGGCGTGTCTCGAGGCGATGGCGACCGGCGCAGTGCTGGGGATTCAGGATATGGGCGCGGCGGGCTTGACCTGCTCGACGTGCGAGATGGGAGCACGGGGCGAGTTGGGGCTGACGATTGAGCTTGATCTCGTTCCGCAACGCGAGACGGGCATGTCGTCGTACGAGATCATGCTGAGCGAGAGCCAGGAGCGGATGCTGCTGGTCGCCGACAAGGGCCGCGAGGGCGAAGTGCTGGCGGTGTTCGCGAAGTGGGGACTGGACGCGTCAATCGTTGGGATTGTAACTGCCGACGATACAATGCGCGTGACCCACCACGGCGAGCTGGTGGCGGAGATTCCGAACAAGGCGCTGACCGACGATGCTCCGGTGTACAAGCGGCCGGTGGGCGAGTGGAAGTGCCCGGCGCCGCTGGATCCTCCGGCGTCGGTACTGAAAGAGTTACAAAAGCCGAGGGATTACACCGCGGATTTGAAGAAGCTGCTGGCTAGCGCGAATATCTGCGATAAGCGATGGGTGTTCGAGCAGTACGACTCGATGGTGCAGACGAATACGGTGCAGGGGCCTGGCGGCGAAGCCGGCGTGATGCGGGTGAAGCCAGGTTCGAGGTTTGAGGTTCAAGGTTCGAGGGAAAAACCGCAACGCGGCATCGCGATGGCGCTGGCGGGCAATGGGCGGTGGTGCTGGCTCGATCCGAAGCTGGGGGCGATGCATGCGGTGGCGGAGGCGGCGCGCAAGGTGGCTTGTACAGGCGCGGTGCCGGTGTCGGCGACGAATTGTTTGAACTTCGGGAACCCGGAGAAGCCGGAGATTATGGCACAGCTTTCGGCGGCGATCGATGGGATCGCGGAGGCTTGTACGGCGCTGGGGACTCCGGTTACGGGCGGGAATGTGAGTTTGTACAACGAGACCAAGGGCGAGGGGATTTATCCGACTCCGGTGATGGGGATTGTTGGGTTGCTCGACGATGTTTCCAAGGCCGTGCCGAGCGGGTTTCAGCGGGTGGGCGACAGGGTTTTGCTGCTGCAATCGACGGAGGGCGCGCCCGCATCGCAGGCACAGGAGTTCGGCAGCTCCGACTACGCGAAGGTGCACAGCGGAACGGTGTGGGGAACGCCGCCGTGGATTGATTTGAATGCTGAGTCCGCGTTGCACCAGGCGCTGATCGGGCTGGCGCAGCGTGGGCTGATTCACTCGGCTAAAGACATCAGCGATGGCGGTCTTGCTGCGGCGCTGGCGGCGGCCGGCTTCGAGCACAATATCGGCGTGAAGGTGACCCTTGGCGCGCTCTCGGAGGCCGAGTATTTGACGGCGCTCTTTGCCGAGAATGCGACCGAGGTGCTGGTGACGTGCTCGTTTGAAGACTATGGAATGATCTGCACCTACCTCGATGAAGCGGGCGCAATCTGGGCGCTTGACCTGGGCGAGACGATTGCAGACAGAGTAGAGATATTTGCCGGCGAGGTTCCGCTGGTTGAAGCGACATTGTCGGAGTTGAAGCAGCCTTGGTCGAATGCGCTGGAATCGCAGCTTGCCGCGGAGGTGCTTGTTTGATGGAGGAGCTTAGGCTGCCGTTGAATTCTGTTGTGGAAGACGAGTTGGTCGAGGATGCGGACGACGCAAACCCTTTCGATAAGCTGCGCGAGGAGTGTGGGGTGATGGCGGTGTATGGCCACCCGGATGCCGCGCGGATGACGTACTGGGGGCTGTATGCGCTGCAGCATCGCGGGCAGGAGTCGGCGGGGATTGCGTCGGCCGATGGCGTTGAGGTCAATGACATCAAGGGCATGGGCTTGGTGTCGGAGATCTTTACCGACGATGTGCTGGTCAGGCTGCCGGGATATATCGCGATTGGGCATACGCGCTACTCGACGACCGGTGACTCGGCGCTGCTGAATGCGCAGCCGATTTCGGTGGAGTCGACGAAGGGGCTGATTGCGATTGCGCATAACGGCAACCTGGTGAATCTGGGGAACTCGAAGGAGCGGCTGGAGCGCGATGGCGCGATCTTTCAGACGACGTCGGACTCGGAGATCATCATTCAGTTGATCGCGCACTCGCGGTGCAACACGCTGGTGGACTGCATCGCGGAGTCGCTGGCGCAGGTGGAGGGTGCGTTCTCGATTGTGATGATGACGCGGAACAGGATTTTTGCGGCGCGCGATCCGCATGGCTTTCGGCCGCTGTCGATGGGGCGGATTCCGGGCGTGGGCGGTGCTCCGGATACGTTTGTGTTTGCCAGCGAGACCTGCGCGTTCGACCTGCTGCACGCGAAGTACGAGCGCGACGTGGAGCCGGGCGAGTTGGTGATGGTCTCCGAAGACGGCGTGACCAGCCGGCAGTTTGCGCGGGAGACGGTGCCGCCGGCGAGCTGCATTTTTGAGCACGTCTACTTTGCGCGGCCGGACTCGAGGATCTTTGGGCGGTGGGTGCAGCAGTCGCGCGAGGAGATGGGGCGGCAGTTGGCGCGCGAGAGTGGCGTGGACGCCGACCTGGTGGTTCCGGTGCCGGACTCGGGTGTGACGGCGGCGATTGGGTATGCGGCGGAGAGTGGGATTCCGTTTAACCTCGGGCTGATTCGCAACCACTATGTTGGGCGGACCTTTATCCAGCCGGAGCAGCGGGTGCGCGATTTCGGTGTGCGCATGAAGCTTAATCCGGTGCGGAGTCTGCTGGAAGGAAAACGGATTATTCTGATCGACGACTCGATTATTCGCGGGACGACGAGCCGGAAGATTGTGCGCATGTGCAGGATGGCGGGAGCGAAGGAGGTGCATATGCGCATCTCGTGTCCGCCGACGATTTCGCCTTGCTTTTATGGTGTCGATACGCCGAGCAAGAAGGACCTGATTGCCGCGAACAAGACGGTTGACGAGATTTGCAAGTTCATCGAGGCGGATTCGCTGGCGTATCTGAGCCTGGTGGGGCTGACGCACTCGTGCACGAAGGGCGAGCCGTCTACGGGGATGTCTCCGGCGAGCTATTGCACGGCCTGCTATACGGGGAACTATCCGACGGCGTGGGTGGACGTTGAGGAGATTCTGCCGGCGACGGTGGGCGCGTAGGCGAGGTTCGAGGGGCGGGCTCGGAGTAAGGGCACTTTTCTGGAGAAAATTGGTGAAGGGAACTCTTCTCGTTTGCGTAATACCGGTATGGGTGGAGGAGGCATGCAAATGCGAAGTCTACCCATACGTGCAGGCGCGACACTGATTCTGATCGTAGCTTTTGCCCTGCTCTCGTCCGCGGTGGCGCAGACAGCACAAGACCTCTCCGGCAACTGGCAAGGCACGCTGCAGGCAGGCCGAGATCTGCGGATGGTGATGAAGGTATCCTAGGATGACGGCCGTCTGAAAGCCGTGATGTACAGTATCGACCAGAGTGGACAGCCGGCTGCCGTCAGTTCGATTTCACTGCAGGGGTCTGCCGTCAGCATTTCGATTGCAGCGCTGACGCTGACTTATGCGGGAACCCTGAGTTCCGACGGAAACTCCATCGCCGGGAGTGTCACGCAGAACGGAGAAACGCATGCGCTCAACCTATGAGCAGCTAAGGATCCTGATCCAGTCGGTGCTGGCGGATCGATTCAAGCTGGCTTTTCATCACGATCAGAGGGAACTTTCTGTCTACGCCCTTTCGGTGGGGAAGAATGGTCCAAAGCTGACGCAGACTCTGCGTAAGGCGAGCGAGCCTCCCAGTTTTTCGTTTATCAAGCTCGGAACGCTGAGGGTGGAGAACATGTCCATGCGGGACTTCTGCGACGGAATGCAGGGGGCGGTGATGGACAAGCCGGTGGTGGACCAGACTGGTCTTACGGGCCGGTACGATTTCGCGCTCACCTGGACGCCGGATGAGTCGCAGTTCATTCAGATGGGCTCAAGGATTCCGGCGCCAAGGGATGATCCCGATGCGCCGCCGGGACTGTTCACTGCAATTCGGGAGCAGCTTGGACTGAAGCTGCAGGCCGCGAAGGGGCCGGTGCAGGTGCTGGTGATTGACCACCTGGAGAAGCCGACGGAGAACTAGCAGGCAGTTGGACGCTGGCAGCGTTAGGAACCCAAAACCCACGATAACCTCGCCGAGTGGCTCGGTGATCCCTTCGACGGGCTTAGGGCAGGCTATGGGGTACCCAGTTAAAAAGAGAACGGATCAACGCGAATGAGGCTCTAGTTCATTCCGCGTTAGGGGTATTTACTTGAC
>PKWK01000223.1 GCA_003133205.1 Granulicella sp.
ACCACTATCTACAGCTGTAGTACTAGAGATAGAATAGAATTGCCAACATAAACATGATTCAAGTAGAAGCCCATTCTCTAGCAAGAACAGACGCTGTGTCTGGTCCAACGCGCAGACGTCCATGGTTGGTCGCCGCAGGGGCATCGTTGGCGACGCTGCTCCCGCTTGCATACTACTTCAAGCGGTTTCCGCTGTATGGTCCGCTTTCACTCGATGCTGGCGATAGCTTCTACTACCTCACGGTGGCGAGGAGTTCCTTACATGCCCCATTCTTCACCTTCGATGGGGTCCATCCCACGAATGGCTTCCATCCAGCGTGGCAGATGCTGTTATGGACGGCCATGCAACACGGCGTCCTGAGTGCGACCGACACGACAAGCGCCGTTAACCGGCTGGCCATCTTGAATCTTTTGTTTCTGAGCGTGGCTTCGGCTTTATTCGCACTGTTCGTGGCGAGGCAATTGCGCAGGCCTTGGATCGCATGTGTGGCGGTTTGTCCAGGATTCCTCTGGCTTGTGGCAGGTCCAGCAGTCCCGCAGTGCTTTGCAAACTGGTCGTTTTGCAATGGCATGGAGACCTCTCTGGAGCTGTTTTTCTTTGGGCTTGCCCTGCTTGTTCTACCCTGGAAGGCTACCTGGACATCTCCTGCGACTGTAGAGCGGGAATTCCACGGAGACTGTGGATACCGGCTCATCTTAAGCGGGCTGCTATTCGGGTGCACTGTGCTTTCCCGGTTGGATGACGTGTTTTATCTGCTGCCCCTCAGTCTTCTGTTCCTGCGCACCTTCGGTCGAAGGTCCAGGGGCGCAACCACCGCAGCGGTTGCCCTGCCCACCATAATGCTGCTTGCCTACTTGATCTACAACCGCATCGTTGTTGGCGTTTATCTGCCGACCAGTGGGACAGTGAAAGCCGGCTTCGCTCTGGCCGACAATCTCTCCACCGCGTTTCATACGATATTTTTGCTGCGATTTCAAGAGAGTCCGGGATCACCGGCTCCAGGGCTTTTCCCAGACACATTCGAGCGCGCCTTCCAGATGGTGGCGCCCCTTGTGGTATGCGGATATTACCTATGGAAGAAGCGCCACAGTTGGGGACTTGTGCAGGCGCTGTGTGCCGGAGTTGTCTTGAAGGGCCTCTACAACCTTGTGTTTGTGTCCCTGTTCAACCAGGGGCCGTGGTATTACGGCGTTTCGATGTTCATGTCGAACCTGGTCATCGCAATCGCCATCGATGACTTGCTGGCCCACTTCGAGCCAAAACTAACGACCTCATGGCGCTCCGAGGACCGCGGCAATGGCCGGTTACGCCGTCTTCGCCGGATATTGCGCGACTATCTTCCTCAATCAGGCCGCCAGAACAGGTGCTGGACACGGCTTGGGAGCCATTGTGAATGCGCGCCAGGAGCTCAGGGAGATGGTGCAGGCGGCAGGCGGCGACCGGTTTGTCGAGATGAATGACGGAGAGCTCACCTATGTGACCGGGATGCCCGCGCTTTCGGGTATCGGGCTTGCGCTCGATCCGGAGGCAGTTGCCGCGCGAAAACAAGGGCGCTTCCTGGAACTTGCCGTCAAGCGGAACTTTAGGTTAATTCTCGCCGTGGGCGGTTACAGGGAGGAACTGGACCGGATGGTTCAGGACCTCCATGACGGCAAACAACCGCCGCAGTTCGGGATGCGTGGATCGGAGTTTGACCATGTCACTCTGGAGTCGGTCGCGGTTGATCCTTCGACGGGCGTAGAGGCCTTCCGCATCGACCCGCGACCGCAGCCATCTGGAGCCTCAGGAGGCACGGTGATTAGGTGATTGCACAAATCCGCCATGCAGAATGCGACACCTAGACTCAGGCGCGCCAAAGGCCAGAGTAGAATTGGTCCGCTATGGCTTGGTGATTCCGTCGCAGTCTCAAACTCGGACCTATCCGGCTGAACTCCTCTAGATCCGGCATCGGCTATTCGGCGGGTGTGCGCGGCTTCCGGGTCGGTAAGGATGCGAAGGGCGGGCGACGTCGTGGAAGCCGACGGGTACGCTCACGCTGGCGAGTCATTACCCAGCTCGTAAATCGATTCCGCTTCTGACTGAACCGCCCAGGTGTGTCGCTTGAGCAGGGAGCGTAAGACCCAATGCCTGAAGCCGGAACCGGAGCAACGAGACCCTTGCATATAGTGTGGACCCTTGCACAAAATGTTCCTCGCTGGCGTTGTTATCCGTCAATCGGATATGCGTGTCGCCCGCCGGTCGGAAAACTAGTAGCTGTCGAACATCCCGAAATACGGCGTTTACTAAGATGGTCCGCCGCTTGATATTCCCCGGAAGATCTTGTAGGCAGATTCAAGGAGGATCATCGACATGCAGATTCGATCGGTTGGTATTGACCTTGGCAAGACGACCTTTCACCTGGTGGCACTTGGCGATAACGGCAAGGTGCTGCTGAAGAAGAAGTTTACCCAGAAGCAGTTGATTGCCTTCACCGCGAACATGCAGACCTGCCTGATCGGGATGGAAGCATGTTCGGGGTCGCACTTCCTTGGCCGTGCTTTACGCGAACAAGGCCATGATGTGAAGTTGATTCCAGCCCAGTTCGTGAAGCCGTTTGTGAAGTCGAACAAGAACGATTTCATCGACGCTGAAGCGATTGCTGAGGCCGTGGATCGCGAGAACATGCGCTTCG
>PKWK01000132.1 GCA_003133205.1 Granulicella sp.
CATCGAGGAGTTATCAATCACGGGTCTCACCTCGAACCCCACGATCTTCGATCACGCCATCAAGAACAGCCACGACTATGACGACGCGATCAGCCGGAAACTGAAAGAAGGCAAATCGGGTGAGGCACTCTTCTTTGAATTGGCGATCGAGGACCTGCAACAGGCCGCCGATCTCTTTCGGCCGATCCACGACCGTACCGATGGCGTAGACGGCTGGGTATCTTTGGAAGTCTCACCCTTGCTGGCTCGCAATACGGCCGGCACCCTCGCTGCTGCCAAGGCTCTCCACGCCCGCGCGGAACGGCCCAATCTCTTCATCAAGATCCCTGGTACAAGTGAGGGCCTCCCAGCCATTGAGGAGGCAATCTTTGCAGGCGTACCCGTCAACGTAACCCTGCTGTTCTCTGGCGCACAATATGTCGCGGCCGCCGAGGCATACCTGCGAGGCATCGAACGGCGCATCTCCGCTGGGCTGAATCCCGATGTCGGCTCTGTGGCATCGCTGTTCGTCAGTCGCTGGGATGTTGCGGTAGCGGCCAAAGTACCGGAGGGTTTGCGCAACAAGCTTGGCATCGCCATCGCCGGAGAGGCCTATGAGCGATACCGCGCTTTGCTTGACTCGCCACGGTGGATGCGCATCTTGAACGCCGGCGCCCGTTCCCAGCGCCTTCTCTGGGCCAGCACTGGAACCAAGGACCCCAAAGCCTCCGGCATCTTGTACGTTCAGGCCCTTGCCAGGCCCTTCACCGTGAATACGATGCCAGAAACCACTCTGAAAGCTCTCGCCGAACATGAAGAGTTTGGCGAGGCTTTACCCGCACAGGCCGACGAGGTGCTGGCCGAGTTCNNGGAAGGATTTGCTGGATTGCATCGCGTCCAAGAGCGAAGCGCTCAAAGCTGCCTGAGTCTGGACTGGCGAGAAATCGAGAACGCTCCTGGCCGAATCTTCCGACACCGCACCGCTCCCTTTGGTTTCAGCGAACCGGCTTCGCACTTTGAGGCCGGTTGCTATCAGGACGAGTACAACCCGATTCAGGATGGCTAGTTCGCAAGGATCAAATGAATACTGGCCTTTCCACTATCCTCAGGGCAACAGGCTCGTTCTCAGAAGAGAAATCCGGGATTACGAGCTCCGAGGATTTTCTGAAGCGCGTCGTCGTTGCGCAAATGGCAGAGCGCTAGGCTTGAAGGGTGCGCTTTACTTGTATCTAATCGACCTTATGTTTAGCAAAAGGTGTAAGTATGAAAAGACCGCCCATTTTTACGGTTGGCCATTCCACACGATCAATCGATGAATTTGTGGAATTATTACGTGCGCATGGCGTCAAAGGAATTGTAGACGTCAGATCAATACCTAGATCGCGCCATAATCCTCAGTTTAATACCGATGTGCTTGAGCATTCTTTGCAACAGGAACATATGAGCTATAAACACATTAAAGAACTTGGCGGCCTACGGCATGCAAGAAAGGATTCGCTTAATCTCGGCTGGCGCAACGCTTCATTCCGCGGTTTCGCTGATTACATGGCAACCCAAGAGTTTTCAGAAGGATTAGAAGCGCTTGCTAAAATCGCAAATGCGAGAGAAACTGCGATTATGTGTGCTGAAGCTGTGCCGTGGCGCTGCCATCGTTCGCTTATTGCGGACGCATTGACGAAAAAAGGATGGACAGTGCGGGATATAATGAGCCGTACCGTTGCCGCAAGACATCGACTGACCCCATTTCTGAAGACAATAAAGGGGCAGCTTATATACCCTGAGGAACCTCGGCGAAAGAGTCTGATTTCGCAGGACTAGAGTATCGCGGCAGGCTGCCGGCGATTGAGGATCTAGATTTGCCCGATCTGCACGTTGCGCGGGGTAAATTACCGATTGAAAAGCCGCGGCTTTTGGACAACATCGGTCTTGGCGAGACTATGTAGTTGGCAAAGTTCTCGTTCATCCGCCCCTTAGACTCCCACCAGAGAGGTGAATCGGACGCTGAGAATCGCGCACAGTGACTCGCGGCTGATCGAGTAAAGACGCGACCACGCTGGTGAGAAGATACCTCTTGAATGTCCACGGCCCACAACAATCAAGTCTGCTGATTCTTCAATTGCAATTTGGCGACCGCCTTCTGGGAATGCTGCATCCATAATGCGCGCCGATGTCGGTGCCAAGAACAGGCCATAGGGCAGGACATTGAAATTGAAGGGGAGCATCGGCCGCCGCTCTTTGCTCTTTGGGCGAGCGATCATCTATCCGACACTACGAATCAGGGTGGGTGGCGTCGCTTGGCTGATGCGTTGTAGCCCAACCTATGCCTTCAAGATTGGGCCGACATGTCAGCCACGCTTCTTCGAACACATTATGAGCAATCCTAGATTTGGAGCTTGTCCTGGGTGCCCGCAATGAACTCACGAACGGTTAGCAGTTTCTAGTTTGCAGCACGAGCCTGTGCTTTTGCGCCCTCTGGGCGTTCTCTGTCTGAAAATGACTCATCGGGCCGAAGCTGCCTCCAGTTCGATCGCGCGAGGAAACAGAATGTTGTTCTCCAGATGAATATGTTGGTGAAGATCCTTCTCAAATTCGTTCAACCCATCGTAGAACGCGTGATAGGTGGGGCATGCATCTTCAGGAGTTGTGAAACTATGGCTCAAATCACGAATCTCCGCAAGCAAGGCTCCTGCAGCGTCGTGCTCCTGGGTCATCATGGCAATCGGATTGGCCACCGTACCAAAGCAGTTGTCTGGCTTTGCGCCCCCATCGTTAATGGCTCTCTCCAGTTTGGCAATATGTGGAAACAGGATGAGCTCTTCCTTTGCCTGGTGCTGCCTCAATTCTTCGTCGAGCTTTGTGAGCTTCGATTGAATCACGGGCAACTCAACCCTGGTCGCACCGTGACGAGCGACAACTTTCTGTGCCAACAGCGCCAGCCGCGGAAGCTCCTTCTCCACATACGCATGATGAGTTGCAACGATATGTCCGCTTAGGCGTTCCAGCGATGCCTTCGACCAATCCTCCGCGACCGGAGCGGAGCCCTTTGCCGCGGCTTCGAGTGCTGCAATCACCGCGTCCACTTCAATGTCTCTAGTGGCGCACGCTTCAGCGAGCGGTTTGCGGCCACCACAACAGTAGTCAATTCCGTACTGTTCGAACACTCGAATCGAGGACGGTTGTTCCAAAGCAATTTCGCGAACGGTCTGTGTGG
>PKWK01000345.1 GCA_003133205.1 Granulicella sp.
GCGGTCCTGTTTCCACCCCGGGCCCAGCGTCCAGTTCCATCGTTGAGGAGGTTGCTTCGTTCAACTGCAGAGCGCCGTTCTCCCGCATCGTCCCCGTCAGCTGATTCCGTCCAAGCTCGATGATGGCTTCAAGGATTCCTTCTCTGAAAATCTCCCCGTTGCATCCCGCCCGGCGCCGATTCGGAATCGAGCCAGCGTTCTTGAAGCCGATCTGGAACAGATCCTGGAACTGGGCGTGGCACGGAGGAGTTCCATTCATGAACTCCTTCAGGGTGATATTGGAGACGATCAGACGGGAGTGTGCATCGCCTTTGCCGTAGCCTTCGTAATCCTCGTGATACGCCCGGGCCTGCCTGGCGCTCCCGGCGAAGACAAACCAATCCTCATCGTGATCGTCCGTCGTTACCCAGTAGAGCTTGATCTGTTTGTTGCTTGCCATAAAACACCGTTCTCTCTCCCCCGCCGACTCAGCTGCGAAGGGAGAACAGTGTAGCATTACATATCTCAGATATAATAACGACGGACGATACGCGCGAACGTCTCCCCCCACGCATACATTTGTTTTCCCCGCCGGCGGCCCGGAGCAGCCCCGGAATCCACCCCGCCAGCCACCCGGACTATCCCGGGCTCCTGATGATTTCCTCACCCGCTCCCAACTCACTCCCAACCTTGCCCATGAGCCAATCCTCGACAGAAGCGCGTTTCTCGTTACCAACACGTATTTGTTGGCCCAAGCGAATGACGACCTCGTCTGATCGCAATACGGCTTTCTTGAGTACGATGAATCGAATTAGCCTAGCAAGCAGCGCTCCTCCGACAGCAAAGGCTATCTTTGGATCACGGAAGACACCACCACGTACCAAGTCCGGCCGGCATACACAGGCCGTCTTATGGAGTTCCCCACCGGCGAGGTCGTGCACGAGGGAGCCCGCCTGGCAGAGCCAATGCGTTCGCCAGATTCGTAACGAGGGGTTCCGGCCTCGGCACAGACCTTTCGAAAGGCCACTTCGGCCCATTCGTGAATCCCGCAAACCGCCTAAGCGCGATAATCTAAGGGCACGATTGCGGCCACAGGCGTCGGCGCTGGGAATATCGTCTTGCTGTCCGATCGCTCTATCGATAAAGGAAGGACATTATGAAGCACTTAGCGATCGCGGGGCTATTCCTGGCCATGGCATCGAGCAGCGCATCGGCGCAGGTTAACGCAGGCGAGCAGAAGTCAGACTTGAACCTGCCCTTCACCGTGACGCAGATCACGACGTTGAGTCTGCCATGGAAGATTGCTTTCCTGCCCGACGGGCGGATGCTCATCACCGAGAAGGTTGGCGGTCTGTGGCTGGTCACCCAGCAGGGAACAAAGACGCCCGTTGCGAACGTTCCGGCCGTTCTCTGGAAGGGTCAGGGTGGAATGCTGGGCGTCTACCTCTCGCCGCACTATGCCAAAGACCACAATGTCTACCTGACCTATTCCGAGCCGGGCGACGGCGGTTCGAGCCTCGCGCTCGCGCGGGCACAGTTAAAGATCGGCAACGATGCGGCGAGCCTCGAAGGGCTCCAGGTCATCTGGCGCGACGGCGGGAGGGGTTTGGGCGGACAGTTCGGCGCAGAGGTTGCCTTCTCTCCGGATGGCAAGTATCTCTTCCTCTCTTCTGGAGATCGGCAGCGCATGACGCCAGCCCAAGACCCTAACTCGCCACTTGGTAAGATCCTGCGCTTGACGCTGGATGGCAAACCGGCCCCGGGCAATCCCATGGCAGGCAAGACCGGCGCGGCCACTGTGCCAGTCATCGACCCGCCCTCGGACACGGAGAAGGCAAAGACGGCCCCGGTCGTACGGACGTACACCTTTCCCGGTCCGAACCTGACGCCCGCGGAGACATGGGCCACCGGCTTACGCACTCCCTATGGCCTGGCCTTTGCGCCGGATGGACGGCTGTGGGAGCTTGAACATGGTCCACGTGGCGGCGATGAGCTGAACCTGATCCTGCCCGGCAAGAATTATGGCTGGCCGCTGGTCTCCTACGGACTCAACTACAACGGCGTTCCCATCCCCAGTCCGGATACGCGCCCTGACCTGACCAAGCCGGTGATCTACTGGACCCCCGTCATCGCACCGGGCAACCTCATGTTCTACAAAGGCGCTATGTTCCCACAGTGGAACGGGTCGGCTTTTGCCAGCGGCCTGGCATCGATGGCGCTCATCCGCATCACCTTCGACGGCAAGGGAGGAGCGCAGGCAGCCGAGCGTTGGAACATGGGCCGCAGAGTCCGCGACGTGGAGGTTGCACCCGATGGAGCGTTATGGATGATCGAGGACGCGAAGCCGGGTGGTCTCTTTCGCCTGACGCCATTGGGCATGGCTGTTTCGGTTCCGGAGGCACAGCCGGCAACGCCGGCCCCGGCTCCGAGCCGCTCCGCGACGCCGAATGACTCGAGTATCGAACACGTGAAGAGCGTCATCGCGGACAACAACTGTCTCGTATGCCATCGCATCGAACGGGACGGTGCGGACATTGCGCCGTCGTTGAATGGATTGGGAACGCGGCGCACGGCGGACCAGATACGAGCGGCGATTGTCAGTCCCCCTGCAAAAACCAGCGCTGGCACTCCCAACCCTATGCCTTCCTACGACAAGAAACTCACGGAAGAAGACCTGAAGAACCTGATCCACTACCTCAGCACACTTCCCCCTTTACCCTGAGAGTGTTGGGAAGCGAACGAATCGCCGAGGCACTGATCGGCGCTCGGAGATTCGTACCGACAAGTCGGCATCGCATCAGGAATCCGGAACGCGGCGGCAAAACTGATGACAGGATGCTGCGGCGTTTCCCGTTATCTATTCGGATTGGCGACATCTTCCCACACCGGTCCCGGAAAAATATGTGACCCGACGTCCACCCCCAGAGTTGGTTGGACAGGACCGCCGGAAGCCGTACCATGACTGGCCCAGTCTCTGTAGGTGTTCTGCAGAACAAAGAACGCTTCCTTCTTTTCGCCGCGGTTCGAGATCAGACCTTTTCGGTTGTATCCGTCCTGTATGCCCGGGAGCTGTCGCATGGGTGACCGAAAGTCCATCAGTATCCAAGGACTCAGGCCACGAAATTGCGGGATTTTGGCGAGCATAGGAAGTTGATGCCGGAAGATGCTGGCCTGATACTCTTCGGTCCAGCGTTTGGTCTCCAGGCCGTGCATGCCAGCTTTTGCATCGCCGCCGAATTCGCTGACGATGAGAGGCTTCTGATAGCTGACGTGCCAGATGGTCGTGTCCGCGTCCTGCGGCAACTGCTCGTACCAGCCGATGTATTCGTTCATGCCGATCACATCCAGGGCCTCACCCAGCGGATCGTCGACATATTTGTCGTGCCCCTCGGAACGAACCAGCAGCGCCGCGGTGACCAGCCTGGTCGAGTCGAGTGCGCGCACATCCGCGGCCAGCGTCTTCAGAAACGCCGTCCGCTCTGGAGTCATCGGCGTCTCGTTCGCGATCGACCAGAGCACGATCGACGCCTTGTCCCGGTCTCGGCGAATCTCCTCGCGCAGCTGCTGTTCGGCCTTCGCAAGCACAGTAGCGTCGCCGAAGTGTTCAGCCCAGTAGACGGGAATCTCCGACCACACCATCAACCCCAGGCGGTCGGCGGTGCGAGTCATCCGCTGATCGTGAGGATAGTGCGCAAGACGCACATAGTTGCAACCCAGCTCCTTCGCCCAGCCCAGCAATGTGGCTGCATCCTCGTCGTTGTTGGCGCGGCCCCCGCGAATGGGAGCCTCTGCATGGATGGAGATGCCGCGAAGAAATACAGGCTTGCCGTTCAGCAGGATGTCCGTTCCGCGTACTTCAATCGTGCGGAATCCTATCTCGTCGTCAAGGCTGTCCTCCGCGGCCTGTAGGCGCACCTTGTAGAGCTTCGGTTCCTCCGGCGTCCACAACGCAACACCGGCGGCAGACAGCGAGAAGATAGCCCGGTTGTCCGTGCCAAGCTTGGCGGAAACGCTGCGGCCCAATTCCGGGAGCGAGACCGTGATTTGCTCGCCGGGTTCAGCGCCTTCGACATGCACACTGCCTTCAATGGCCGTGCGGTCACGATTCAAGTGCAGGTCATAATCGTCGATGTACTGCGCCGGAAGATCGATCAGAGACACATCGCGCGTGAGCCCGCCATAGTTCCACCAATCCGTATTAAGCGTAGGCACACCGTCGGCAAGGCGCGTATTGTCGACGGCGATCACCACGAAGTTCTTGCCTTCGTGGATGCTGGCCGAGACGTCGCAGTCAAAGGCTGTAAAGCCGCCTTCATGAGTGCACGCTTGTTGCCCATTCACCCAGGCGATTGACTTGTAGTTAGCCGCTCCGATATGAAGAAACGTCTTGTGATTCGCGATCGGCTCGTAGCTGAAATCGCGCTGATACCACAGCAGACCCTCGTAGTAGAAAAGCGAGTCATGCTGTGTATTCCAGTCCCCGGGAACTTTAAGCGTTGGCGACTTGCTAAAGTCGTACTCGATCAGGCCATCGCTGCCGGTCTCCGGCGCGCCGTTGAGGAAAAAGCCATCCTTTCGCAACTCGCGATGGAAGGTATAGAGACCCCCGTCGTAGGGGTCAACGATATAGTGCCAGTCCCCGTTCAGGCTCATCGTTTTCCGGTGATCAACATCAACCAGGACTGTTGACTTGCCTTGGCCGAAAGCCGGAATTGCAAGCAACGCCAGAGCAACGGTCTGCACAGACAGTCTCTTCCACATAGGACGCTTCACCACGGGCTCCCCTTCCCAACTTGAGTGATTGGGGCGGCGGTGCAAGTTTTGCCGCCGCCCCTGAGGATGGGTTAGAAGGTCAACCGTGCGCCGAGTTGGATGACGCGTTGAGTCCCGGCTGCTGAGGTGATGTTGCCCTGAGAGCTAGACGAGATGTTCCCGGCGGACGGGTTGTTGAGACTCACCCAGTTCATGACGTTGGTCACTTCGACGCGGAACTGGAACGCCACTCCCCCCTCGAATTGAATGTTGCGCAAAAGCGCCGCATCCATGTCCTTGAGGCCCGGCCCGACCAGGGTGTCGCGTCCCACGTTGCCATCTGCGCCGCCAGGGCCGATGCCGCCTACTACACCAGGTCCGTTGGCCATGAACGAAGCTCCGGTGGGGTTCTTGAGGTAGTCTGTGCCATTGAACCATTGCGTCACGACGCTAGTTGGGCTCTGGCCAGTGGCACCGCATACACGGCAGCGGTGTGGATCGAGCTTGGGGCTGGGCCCGCCAGGATTGACGTTGGGGCGGCTTGAGCCCTGACTGTCAAAGTTCTTGTTGGATCCCGTGCTCACCGTAAACGGCGTGCCGCTCATCAAATAGACTACCGGTGAGATCTGCCAGCCGTTGACCACTTCCTGCACGATCTTGTTCGATCCGTGGAAGTAGTCGATTTTCCACATGCCGGAGATGGCAGCATTGCTGTTACGGTTTTGATCCATGAGGCCATATTCTTCGTCAAGGCCGCCGCCGAGGGCGCCGTATTTGTTGTTGAACAGGGTGAAGGGCTTGCCAAGCACTCCGAAATCCTGCGCGCTCATCCCTCCATTCTCCACCGGGTTTGAGTGTTCCAGAGCGCGGCTCCAGACATAGAAACCGCTGACTGAGAAGCCGTGTGACATCGACTTGGTCGCCGAGATTTGAAGCCCGTTATAGTTGGAGGTCTGGTCTGAGATCAGATCGGTAATCCCGGTCAGGGTGCCAGCCGCACCGGCAGGGCCGGCATCGTATTGACGACGGACATCAGTGCTGGCCCCCGAAGTGCTGGGGGTGATGGTGGCGCCGAGGTAGTTGACGGTTGCGTAAGGCGCGTAGTTGGCGTCAAGGAAGGTTTGCAGGTGACGGCCAAGGGTGCCTACATACGCAGCCGAGGCGGTTACGTTGTAAGGCAATTGCCGCTGCAGGCTGAAGTTGAACTGGTAGACCGACGAATATTTGACATTCGGGTTAATGGCTTCAATGCTTTGGCTCGGGTAGAATTTCGGAGCGGACGGCGTGTAGGTGTATGGGAAGATACCTCCGCCGGAAGCGGTGCTCGGGAAGTTGTAAGCGGGGCCACCGTACAGATTTGTGAGGGATGGAGTGTTGCCAAAGTTGTTGCGAATGGAGAACGGCATGGCGTTGCCGGGCTGGTTCCACTCATTGCCGCTGGGAATACCATAGAAGATGCCCGCTGCGGCGCGAACCGAGGTCTTGCCGTCCCCAAACGGGTCCCATGCAAAACCGACACGAGGCGAAATGTGGGTGAACGACGTGGAGATGATGCCGCGACCGATTCCGCTGTCCCCAGGGAAAACTTGACCTAACGGAGCAGCCGGAGTGACAGTGGATTGCTGGCCGGGAACAAACGAGGCCGTCCTGTCATGGGCATCGACGGGAGGCGTATCGATATCCCAACGAAGGCCAAGGTTGGCCGTGAAACGATTCGTGATGCGGTAGTTGTCCTGCGCAAACGCCGCGATGTGCCACGTGCTCAGATGCGTGACATAATGCGAGTCCTGCTCAAATGAGCTGGTCTGGCCGCTGACAAAGTCCGAAAACACATTACCTGTGCTGGTGGGCGCCGAGTTGGCGAAGTTAACGTCGCCATAATTATTCAGATTGGCGAGGAACATGGTCTTGTCGAGAGCGAACTCACCGCCAATGGCAAGACTATGTTTGCCCTTGGTCAAGTTGACTATGTCGCGTAACTCATAGTTGTCGGAACCCGTGACCGGGCCGGCGTTCGGGTTGCCCGTTTGAAAAGCGCCAGAACCGAGGTTTATATAGGGCAGTCCGGCCGGGCCATCGATTACGAAGGGATTCGTCGTATTCGTGGTTTGAAAGCTGGCAAGGGTTTGGGTGGTTGGGCCGGTCACAGGGATGAGAGCGCGTCCGCCCATGGCCCGCGTGAAGGTGAGCCAGGTCTGATTGGCCAAGCTGGGGTTGAAGGTGTGAACATCGGCGAGGGTGACATTCGTCTGAGCCGCAGCGGACTGATTTCCGGTCCAATTGATGTTGCCGCCTCCGCTGGGAGTCGACTTGGTCTTGACAAAAAAGTAGGTCGCTGTCACATGGTCCGCATTGCCGACATTCTGGTCATACTTTCCCAGGTATTCGTCTGAGTTTGTCGGAGTAGTGTACTCGCCGAGGTATTGCGCGCCGCCGCTCGCTTGGGTCGGGCCGGTGGGCAACGGAACGGAAACACCGATTTTGTTGTTTACGTTCAAGAAATTGGCAGCGGTCGGATCCAGGAGTGCCGTGGGTATGCAGTTCGGTTTGTCAGTCTGGCAACCCGGGCTGGAGTTTGTACCGTGGATGATGTTCGCGGGGACCCGCCAGGCGGCCGCGGTCGTGCCGAGCGGTTGCGGGAAGTACACAGGGAAGCTGTCCGCGGTAAAGTCGCCCGCGCGCTCGGCAGCCGTGGGCACGAAAGCGCCTGAGACCGGTGCTCCTTGTGTCTGGCGCAGACCGGCATAGCTGAAGAAGAAGAAGGCTTTGTCGTGCTTGATGGGGCCGCCGAAGGCTCCGCCAAAGTTGTTGCGGTGATAAGGGAGCTTCATCGGTGCCCCGGTAAGGGGGTTCTTGGTCGGAATCCAACTAAAAGCGTTGAAAGCGGTGTTGCGGTCGAACTCAAACAACTCGCCATGAAACTTGTTGCTTCCCGACTTGGTGATCACCGTGACCACTGCGCCGGAGAATTGGCCGTATTGAGCCTGGAATGCGTTGGTCTCTACGCGGAACTCTTCAAGTGCGGCGGGATTGGGAGCCGGGTTTCCGTAGTTGCGCATCCCGGTAATGTTGTTGCCGCCGTCTAGATAAAATGCGACGGTTCCGTTGCCGGAGTCGAGCGAACCGTTGACCTGGACAGCCGCGGACGGCAGTCCAACGGTCATATTGGGGGTGCCGCTGGGGTTGCTGGTGGGGCTGTTGCTATTGGACATCACTCCCGGTGTGAGCGAGAGTTCGGCGTATACGTTGCGATTGACCAGGGGCAGGCCGATGATCTCATCCAACCCAATGGTCCTGCCCAATACCGCGTCAGACGTATTGATCTGCGGGGGAGCTTCAGTGACCGTGACGGTCTGAGACGCCGCTCCCACGGTCAGTGCGATGTCAACCGTCAGCGTCTGGTCCACGCTGAGGGTGAGATTCTGCTGCACAACGCGTTGGAAGCCTTTCGACTCCACTTCGACGGTGTACTTGCCCACGGGGAGGTAATCGATGCGGTACTGCCCATAGCCGTTGGTCGGCGCCACCCGGGAGTACCCGGTATCCGCATTGGTTGCTTTCGCGGTGGCCGTGCTGACCACTGCGCCGGTTTGATCCTCCACCGTACCGACGATGGACCCGGTGGTCTGCTGCGCATACGCCGACGCGAAGCTCGCAAAGATCAACACTGCCATCACCCACAAGCAGCGGGTGAAAAATCGCTTTGTGGAGTGGACCGTCTCGCTGTTCGTCTTCATCAAGTTCGTCATGAAAGCTTCTCCGTCGCTGGTTGCGTTGCAAAATATTTCATTGGAAAACCATGCCGAAACGTGACCCTTTCAAGTCCACAGGTCACTTCGCAACGGCAAAGTTTGTCGTGCTATTGCTGACACACCCTAGCAACGGTTCTCGATCCTGTCTTGTGAATTCGCAGTGAATGAAAGTTATCGGCTGGTAAGCCATTCGGCCTGCAAATGGTCGCAGTGTTTCACCCGAGAAATGTTGAGGATGGAAGTTGTTATTTCGGCCTGTTAGCGTTTGTTAGCGATTTGCAAGCTGCTCGCGGATCAGCAAGTTAGGTGCGCTGGGCGACGAATGCCGCAACCATCAAGCGTGGCAAACATACGTTCCAAACATCCCCGAACTTCTACGTTGTAGACGGTTGGTCAAGGGGTATAGAATCGCCCTCCGTGGGAGCTATTGGAACACCCGAGTACGTTGCGACAGCAGAAGCCGGAACCGAGGCCGAACGACGAGAACTCGATTGGCTCCTGACGTCCGGCGTCCTTGGCCGGTCAGGCAATCTGGCGCGCGTTTTGAAATACATCTGCGAAGAGCGCTTCGCGGGCCGGGCGAATCAGATCAAGGGGTACTCGATTGCGACCGAGGCTCTTGGGCGACGGCTTGATTTTGATCCCAACTTCGACACCATCGTACGCGTAACGGTCCACTCTCTTCGGAAACGTCTCCTGGAGGTCTACCAGAACGAAGGGGCAGACCGGCCGATGCGACTGATGCTTCCCCCAGGTCACTATAACCCTCGTTTTGTTCCGGCAGCGCAGTTAGAACCACCGGGCACTCTTACGTCGGGGCCGGGAGGAGCGAATTTAAGCCATCACGGCGGCCTGGGTTCAGTAGCACTGGACAAGGTCGACACAGCATGGGGTCCCCAGCCATCCTCCAGGCGAGTTCAGATTTGGTCCACGGGAGTTGTCGCGCTCTGCCTGACAATTGCAGCGTCTGCCCTGTGGTGGGTCCGAAACCAGCAAAACAAGGGATTGCACCCGTTGGAGTTTGCCTCGGCGGCGGGGGCTCTGCCACTGCCTCCTCCGCAAGCTACGATTCGGGCTCTCATGGGCAGCGGCCGCCGGCCCTATGTTGACCACTCCGGAGTCACTTGGGTTACGGGCAACTACTGCCAGGGAGGAACGAACGTAACGGTCCCGCCCCAAAATATCGGGAGCACGCAGGACGCTCCGCTCTATCTCGGCGGGGTGCGCGGAATTGCTCACTGCGTATTTCCCGTGACGCAGAAACTTTACGAGCTGCACTTCCACTTTGCCGAAACCTCGGATCTTCCGGCGGCTACGCGATTGGCTACCCTCTCCATCAATGCCGGACCTGCCATTGGCGTGGATGTTGTCGACGATGCGGGCGGCGACGGCATCGCGACGTCCACCGTAGTGACCGGTGTGGCACCCGAGAACGACGGTTCCATTCACATCGACTACACCAGTGAGATTTCCCTGCTGAACGCCGTGGAGATTATTCCGGCGCCCTCGGCAAGTCTGCTGCCCGTGCGAATTGTGGTGAACTCAAAGCCCTACATCGATAGCGCGAATCAGTTTTGGGCGTCCGATCGCTACTTCAGCGGAGGGCGTTACGGCCTGCCTCCCGAATCAGCTAAACGCGCGAAGCTGGGGCTATACGAATCGGACCGCATCGGCCGCTTCCGTTACAGCATTCCGGCTGTCCCCATAGCTCATTACCGCGTCAGGCTTCACTTTCGTGAGCCTTGGTTTGGCACGGAGAATGGCGGGATCGGGGGCCCCGGAAGTCGGGTGTTCGATGTCGCTTGCAACGGTGAAATGCTCCTGAAGAACTTTGACATCCTTGCCGAAGGTGGCTCCGCGCCCGTCGTCAAGACCTTCGACCATATCCAGGCGACCGCCGGCGGCAGGATCGAGCTCTCCTTCATGCCGGTGGTTAATTACGCCGTTGTGAATGCCATCGAGGTTCTTCCCGAAAACTAACAAGATTACCGGTGCGAAGCCGGCCGAATTTCACCCGTTGAGACTTCCTTGTTGCCAAGTCGCCACTCATCTAAGACCTGATAGGTAATGAGAAGTCGGCTAGGGTCCGCAAGTTGTGGTTCAGCTAAACGACGGGACCCGTAGATGCGTGCTGGCGGACTGCTGGTTCGGTCGGCGACATATGCTCTCGTTTCTTATGGTGGCGGTTGCTTCCACCCAGCCGTCCCCCGTGAGACGAGGAAGCGCGGGCGGATGTACGGTCCATCGCAATCGCTAAATGGAAAATACTGTGACCCTGCGATCACAGGCGTTACAGCCATCCTTCGGTGCAAAGGTTATGCGGCCTGGATGTTCGAAGCCTGCATACCCTTGGGTCCCTTAGTCGCTTCGAAGGTCACTTTCTGACCTTCCTGAAGTGACTTGAAGCCGCTCGACGCGATCGCAGAGTAGTGGGCAAAGAGGTCTGCGCTGCCGTCGTCCGGGGTGATAAAGC
>PKWK01000289.1 GCA_003133205.1 Granulicella sp.
GCTGGCGTGGCGGCTGTGGAAGCACGGCGATCTGGAGAAGTTCGACGTGTTTCCGTTTGTCGAGAGTGCGGCGGGCTTCCTGGTGCGCTATGCGCCGATCACGCAGCAGGAGCGCTGGGAGGAGAATGCGGGCTACTCGCCGTCGACGCTGGCGGCGGTGATCACGGCGCTGGTGTGCGCGGCGGACCTGGCGCGGGCTCACCAGGCGCCGGAGCTGGGCGGATTTCTGGAGGACTACGCAGACTGGATCGAGGCGCATCTGGACGAGTGGACGACGACCGACGATGGCGTGCTGCTGCCGGAGGTGAAGCGGCACTACATGCGGATTCGGCCGCCGTGCGAGGGCGAGTCGTTTCACAATCCGAACATTCCGGAGGGGCACCTGGTGCTGACGAATCGGGAGCCGGGCGAGCGCACGGACTTCGAAGCTCGCGAGATCATCGACGCCGGATTCCTGGAACTGGTCCGCTATGGGATTCGCCGCGCGGACGATCCGCTGATCGTCGATTCGCTAAAGGTGGTCGACCATGTGCTGAAGATCGAGACGCCGAACGGCGCGTGCTGGCGGCGCTACAACCACGATGGCTACGGACAGCGGAAGGATGGCGGCCCGTACATGGGCTGGGGACAGGGGCGCGCGTGGCCTCTGCTGGGCGGCGAGCGCGGGCACTATGAGCTGGCGGCGGGGCGCGATCCGAAGCCGTTCATTACCGCGATGGAGCAGTTCAGCTCGACCGGCGGAATGCTGCCGGAGCAGATCTGGGACCGCGAGGATTTTCCCCAGGAGGAGATGTACTTTGGCGAGTCGGCCGGCGCGGCGCAGCCTCTGGTGTGGGCGCATTCGGAGTATCTGAAGCTGCTGCGGTCGGCGCTCGATGGGCAGGTGTTCGACTGCATCGCGGTGGTGAAGGAGCGGTATGGAGTTGCTACCGGCAAGCGCACGTTTAAGAACAACCTGGAGATCTTTCAGACGAGCCGGCCGGTTAGGAAACTGGCGGCAGGGATGACGCTGCGCGTGGTGGATACGGTGCGATTCCGGATGCTGTACTCGACGGATAACTGGGCGACGAGTGTGACGCTGGAGTCACATCCGGTGGGGTATGCGGGTTTCTTCGCGGATGTTGCGACGGTGGCGGGGCAGGCGGGAAGGATTGTGTTCACGTTCTACTGGCCGGGGCAGGATAAGTGGCTGGGAAGAAACTTCGAGGTGGTGGTGGAGTGACGGAATGGGCGGCTGTCTCTGCCTGCTGCGTTATCATGAGGGAGAGGCACTTTTGTGGCGGCCACTGTAGTACAGGCGACGGTTGACGAGCGCGTCAAGGAGGAGGCCACGGCGATCTATTCGGCCGCAGGGCTGACTCTGTCCGAGGCGTTCCGCATCATGCTGATGCGCACCGTGGCCGAGCAGGCGCTTCCGTTTGACCCACTTAATCCCAATGCCGAGACGGTGGAAGCGATGATGGCCGCCCGGCGGGGTGATGTTGTGAAGGTGGGAAGCGTGAACGACCTGCTGGCTGATCTACATGCGGACGATTAATCGGACCAGCAGATTCAAAAAGGACTACAAACGAGAGACGAGAGGCCAGCATCGAGCGGTGCTCGATGAGCTTCTGATTGGGGTGGCCTCACTGCTGGCCGCCGACGTTCCATTGCCAGAGGCAATGCGCGATCATGCTCTGGCTGGGGAATGGAAGGATCACCGAGATTGCCACCTGAAGCCCGATCTGGTGCTGATCCACCGGTTGCCAGATGCGGATACGCTTGAACTTGTCCGGCTCGGATCGCGTAGCGAATTAAGTCTGTAACAGATTGCGCTATCCCAGCACTCGCTCCGAGGGACGCAGCCAGATTGATCACTCCCTATAATGGCGGGACGATGCAACCGGAGACGACCTTGCCGCGGCGGCTGTGGCGGAATGTTCCGAACGCCATTTCGATCGCGCGGCTGTGCGCGACGTCGGTCCTGCTTGCGTCGGTTGTGCTCCATCGCGTCGAACTGTTCAGGTGGCTGCTGCTCACCTGCCTGCTGAGCGACATTCTGGACGGGCTGATCGCTCGCGCCTTTCATCTGACTTCGAAGCTCGGGGCATCTCTCGATTCCATTGCCGACGTCCTCACGATGTTGATTGGAACGCTCGGGCTGGTGGAATTTCAGCGGACCTTTGTCTCCGGGCATTACCGCGAACTGTTGCTGCTGGTCGCTTTTTATTGTGCCGAGGTAATCGCATCCTTATGGCGCTACGGCAAGCTGTCCAGCTTTCACACGCTGCTGGCTCGCGTTGCGGCGTACATGGCCGGAATCTTTGTCATGTCGCTATTCTTCTGGGGCTATCATGGCTGGCTCTTCTATATGACCGTGATTGTGTACGTGGCGGAGTTGTCAGAAGAGATGGTGTTGATCTACCTTCTGCCGGAATGGCGAAGCGATGTTGGCGGACTGGTTCGGGTTCTCAACGGCCGAGGAGCGAACTCTTGAGCCGGCAGTGGCTCGTGATCGTCAACCCGCTCTCGGGCGGGAACCGGAACCGTGGCCGGCTTGCGGCAATGCTGGCCGGACTGCAGCCGCCTGCGCACACGATCGTCATGACCCGCTACCCGGGACATGCGGCCGAGCTTGCGATGGCCGCGCAGGCTCACGGGGGAGTCGCTTCGGTGGGAGGCGATGGGACGCTGTTCGAGATCCTGAGGGGAGTCGACCGCAAGCAGCAGCGGATTGCGCTGATTCCCGCGGGCCGGGGAAACTCGCTGGCGCGCGACCTCGGACTGCTGAACGGAGGCGGCCCACTTGCCGCGATGCATTGGGAGCAGACACGCTTCATCGACCTGCTGGAGGTCACGGTGACTCGCGCGGACGGCGCAGTATCGACGCACCTTTCCGCGAGCACGGTCGCGGTGGGATATCCGGCTGCGGTGGTGCTGCTCGCACGCAAGTTGGCGCGGCTGGGGAGAATGTCGTATGCGGCTGCGGCCACGGTGGCGGCCACTCGGCCGGTGCACTTCGGCGCTTGTGTTCAGTATGGCGATGGGATTCCCCGAGACGTGCGGCTGAGCGGCTTCATCGCCAACAATACGCAGCACCTGGCGAACTTCGTGGTCTTTCGCAAGGCAAGCTACTGCGATGGGATGTTCGAAGTGATGGAGATGGACGCCGGCGTGGTGAAGCAGACCATGCACAACGTGTCGGCGCTGTCCGGAACCGGCGTGTATGAGCCTTATCCGCACACGCAGGCCACGCGCGCGAGGCTGTGGCTGGAGGCGCCGCAGACTTTGATGTTGGATGGCGAGCTGTTTCCCGATGTTGCGTCGCTCGACGTTCGCATCCTTCCGTCGGCGCTGGAGTGCAATGGACCGAAGGCCCGCGCATGAGTCGCGCGTGGCTGATTCTCTGGTCGATGTTCGCTGTCGGGGCGGTTGGGCTCTATGGCGCAAGCCGGAAGGTGGAGCCGGCGGTGCGGCGAGCGCGGCTGACGAAGTTCGTTACATATTTCTGCATTGTCAATTTTGGGTTGCTGGGTGCGTTCGCGGGCCATGTGATCTTCAGCGGGATGATGCTGGTGGTGGCTGCGCTGGGAGTGCGCGAACTGGTTGCGGTGCTGCCGCGCGCCAGTGGCGGTCGGCGGAGCGTGGCGTGGGCGATGGGCGCAGCGTATTTGCTGATCGCAACCGGAGCGGTGCTGTTCGCATGGCGATCGCGGCCGATGGTTGCGGCCGTAGTCTACCTGGTCGTCTGCGTATTTGATGGCTTCAGCCAGGTGACCGGGCAGTTGCTGGGGAGGCATCAACTCGCGCCCGCGCTGAGTCCCGGCAAGACGATTGAGGGGAGCGCCGGCGGCCTGTTGTTTGCCGTGGGCATGGCGTTTCTGCTGCGGCCGGTAGTGGGCTGGAGCGCGCCGCGATGCCTTGCCATAGTCTGCTTCCTCGCGGCGACGGCGCTCACCGGCGATCTGCTGGCGTCATACGTGAAGCGCAAGAGCGGCGTTAAGGATTTCGGCAAATTGTTGCCGGGTCATGGCGGCATTCTCGATCGCTTTGACAGCTTTCTGTTTGCCGCGGCGGCCTGCGCGCTCGCAGCGGAAGTGGCTCGGATGTGCGGCGGCTCGTTTCTGGAATGAGCGGGCAAGGTGATGGGGCTTCGCAGTCGGGCGAAAGGTATTTTCGATTTCCACAGGTGTAGCGCATTTTGGTCTGCAGTGGAATGATTGCGTATGAGAGATGGCGAATACAGAAGGCTGCCGCGTGATGGAGAGAAGATCGCGCTGGCGGGGCACGCAGGTAAGTTTGAAGTCGCCACAGTGCGACGAAATCCCCATGTGGTTGACCTCCGACTGCTTCACTGTGTGCCGGAGCATATCGAGAGAAACGTTCCCTGGGACGTCCTCTCCTATCTGGACGAAGAGGATTTTGGCCCGGTCGGTACGCCGATCGCTTAGGGAAGCGACCGAGCACGACCAGGAATTCAAATCGGGCGTTCGTTTGCTGCTTTAGATAGTCCAAAGCGGTTTGGCGGTCTTCCTCGGTCCCAACTTCAAACCGCACTGCCACCCAGCAGCGAGCGGGGGCGACCTGGACCGGGCTCGGCTAGTACACTTATCTGGACACGAAAGAGGGCTTCTGGGAATGTCGGGCCATGGCAGGGCTGCGCGGGTTTCGCGCCAACTGGACCGGCCACGCTTTATCGGGCGTCCGAGAGATTAGGAAAAAGGGAAAAGAATGAGCGATAAGCAGAACGAACTGGATCAGCTTTCTATCAATGCACTGCGCTTCCTCGCCGTGGACGGCGTGCAAAAGGCCAACTCGGGCCATCCGGGTGCGCCGCTGGCGTGCGCCCCGATCGCGTATCTGCTGTATCACAAGCTGATGAAGCACGATCCGGCGGACCCGAAGTGGATCGACCGCGACCGCTTTGTGCTGTCGAACGGGCATGCGTCGATGCTGCTGTACGGGTCGCTGCACCTGTCGGGATACGACCTGCCGATGTCGCAACTGGAGCAGTTCCGGCAGTACGGCTCGCACACGCCCGGGCATCCGGAGTACGGCGAGACGCCGGGCGTCGAGGTGACGACCGGGCCTCTGGGCCAGGGTTTCGGCATGGCAGTCGGCATGGCCGTGGCGGAGAAGCATCTCGCAGCGGTGTACAACCGCGACATGTACCAGGTGGTCGATCATCACGTATTTGTGCTGTGCGGCGACGGCGATCTGATGGAAGGCATCTCGCACGAGACGGCTTCGCTCGCCGGGACGCTGGGGCTGGGCAAGCTGATCGTGCTGTACGACGACAACCTGATCTCGCTCGACGGGCCGACAGAGCTTTCGTACACCGAGGACGTGACCAAGCGCTTCGAGGCCTACCACTGGCAGGTGTTGAGCGTCCCCGACGGCAATGACCTGGTGGCGATCGAAGACGCGATCAACGCGGGCAAGGCGGATACCACGCGGCCGACGCTCATCCGCGTGCGCACGGTGATCGGGTACGGCAGCCCCAAAGCAGGGACGAACAAGGTCCACGGCGAGGCGCTGGGAGTGGACGCGGTGAAGGCGACCAAGAAGAACCTGGGATGGCCCGAGGACAAGACGTTCTACGTGCCGGACGAGGCGCGCAAGAATTGGGACACCATCAAGCCGCGCGGCAAGAAGTCGCACGCGGAGTGGGACACGCACTTCGCCGAGTACAAGACGGCGTATCCGGAGCCGGCCGCGGAGTTCGAGCGCGTGATCAAGGCGCAGCTTGCGCCGGGCTGGGAGAAATCGATTCCGACGTTCCCCACCGAAAAGCCCGTAGCCACGCGCAACGCCGGACAGATCGTGATGAACGCGATCGAGAAGGTGGTGCCGGAACTGTTTGGCGGCGCGGCCGATCTGACCGCTTCGACCAAGACGATCTTCAAGGACCAGCCCAGCTTCCACGTCGACCCGCTGGGCCGCAACGTGTTCTTCGGCGTGCGCGAGTTCGGCATGATGGCGATGGTGAACGGGATGGCCGCGCATGGTGGGCTCATCCCATTTGGCTCGACGTTCTTCGTCTTCTCGGACTACTGCCGTCCGGCGCTTCGGCTGGGCGCGCTGATGTCCGTGCACTCGCTGTATGTGTTCACGCACGATTCGGTGGGCCTGGGCGAAGACGGCCCAACGCACCAGCCGATCGAGCACCTGATGGCGCTGCGCGCGATTCCCCAGATGACGGACTTCCGTCCCGCGGATGCGAATGAAACTGCGGCGTGCTGGAAGCTCGCGCTGGAACGGAACTCCGCGAGCTTTATGGCGCTGAGCCGGCAGGATCTGCCGGTGTTCGACGCGGCGAAGACGTTTGCGGGCGTGCCCAAGGGCGCCTACTCGATGACGCCTGCGGTGACTGCGGCGGATGTGATTCTGATCGGCACGGGTTCCGAAGTGACGACTTGCCTCAAGGCTGCCGACGAGTTGAAGGCCGCGGGGATTACGGCGAAGGTCGTCTCGATGCCAAGCTTCAAGATCTACGACGAGCAGCCGGAGGCGTATAAGACCGCGCTGCTGCCGGAGGCGACGCCGAAGATTTCGCTCGAAGCGGGCGCGACGATGGGCTGGTACAAGTACGTCGGCCACAACGGCGCGGTGATCGGGATCGACCGGTTCGGCGCTTCGGCTCCAGGGCCGATTGCGATGGAGAAGCTGGGAATCAGCGTGGCGAATGTTGTGGCGCACGCGAAAAAACTGGTGAAGAAGTAGGGGAGGTTCTGGAGAAAGCCAAAAGCAGATTCCCTTCGGGAATGACAACCAAAAGGGGGTAGGGTGATGGTCGAGACGGAACGCGAGATTTTGCGCGAAAAGGAAGAAGAGACGCTGCTCGGCGAGCGAAAGCCATTCGAGTCTTCACGGCAGGCGGAATATGAGGACAGCGTGACTCCGGCGGATGATTGGGAGTACGAGGATTCGTAACGGGATCGGTGGCGCCCCGGACGAAATACAGGGGTCCTTCACTGCGTTCAGGATGACGGCCTCATTTGTGTTGCGAGGGATTCGGGCATGACGCAGGATGAAGCGAAGCGGCTGGTTGCGCGGCGGGCGGCTGAGTTCGTCAAGGGCGGAATGGTCCTCGGGCTGGGCACGGGGACGACCGCGACGGTCTTCATTCGCGAGTTGGCTGCGCGTAAGCTGAACATTCGCTGCGTCGCTTCGTCGGACGCGAGCCACGATCTGGCGCTGAGCCTGGGCATGCGCGTGGAGACGCTGGTCGAACTGCCCGAACTGGACCTATATATAGATGGGGCCGATGAAGTTTGCGCGACCCCCGGCGGCCTCGACCTGGGCGGGTTGGACCTCATTAAGGGCGGCGGCGGCGCGCTGCTGCGGGAGAAGATCGTGGCCAGTGCGGCGAAGGAGTTCATCGTCGTGGCCGACTCGACCAAGCTGGTCGAGGTGCTGGGCAAGTTTCCGCTCCCGGTCGAAGTGATCAAGATGGCGCTGCCTCTGGTGGAACCAAGGCTGACCGCGCTGGGTTTGAATCCAAAGCTGCGGCAGAAGAAGGACGGCCGCGGGCCGTATCTGACGGATGAGGGGAACTACATCCTGGACTGCGCGTGCGGGCGGATCGAGGAGCCCGAGGTGACCGCGGCCGAGATTCGCGGGATTGTCGGCGTGGTCGAGCACGGATTGTTTCTCGGCATGGCGACCCTGGCGCTGATCGCGGGAGAGGACGGCGTGGCCGAATATCGCACGCAGTAGCGTGCGGCGCTGCATCGTGCCGCGGCTGAGGCGCGTCAGATAGTCATGACAAACTCGACACACACATCTGGTTCATCAACGGCAACATCGGGTGCAGGCAAGGTCTGGTTCATTACCGGGACTTCGACGGGCTTTGGGCGGCTGCTGGCGGAGGAAGTACTGAAGGCTGGCGGGCGGGTGATCGCCACGGCGCGGAACGCGGCGCAGATTGCGGACCTGGCGCGGCAGTATCCGAACACGGCACGGACGTTTGTGCTGGACGTAACGAATGCGGCGCAGATTGAGGCGGTTGCGAAGGAGGCGATTGCGGCGTTCGGGCGCGTGGATGTGCTGGTGAACAACGCCGGATATGGGATCGCGGGCGGGATTGAAGAGGCGGAAGAGGCGGAGTTTCTGCCTGTCTTCGAGACGAATGTGTTTGGGCTGATGCGGGTGACGCGCGCGTTTCTGCCGCAGTTCCGCAAGCAGCGCTCGGGGCACATTTTAAACCTGTCGTCGATGGCGGGACTGGTCGGTTCGGCGGGGTGGGGGTACTACAACGCGAGCAAGTTTGCCGTGGAGGGATTTTCGGAGGCGCTCGCCGGGGAGATGGCTCCGCTGGGCGTGCGAGTGACGATCGTAGAGCCGGGGCCGTTCCGTACAGATTTTCTTGGGCGGTCGGGAGTGGTCGCGGCGCGAAGCATTGCGGACTACCACGAGACCGTGGGCAAGACGCGCGAGTATTTTTACGAAAATGCCGGCAAGCAGCGCGGCGATCCGCTGAAGGCGGTGCAGGCGATGATGGATGTCGTGGAGTCGGCGAATCCGCCGCTGCATTTGATCCTGGGCGCGCTGGCGTACAACCGGTTCAAGGGTAAGCTCGACCGGTGGCGCGAAGAGATGGCGGCGTATGAGAGCGTGACGCTGGGCGCGGATTTTCCGGAGGGGCAGTAACGGGTTCTTCGGTGTTCGTTCTCCGTTGCCCGTTGAAGCACCTGCGTTACCAGCAACGGACGGTGTGGCTCCCGTATAGTTTCAATACGCCCGTCAAATTTCGGCCCCCAAACGCCGTCGACTCTCAACGTATCCCGGAAACAGGATTGAAGGAGCAATTTCTCTATGGCGACAACGCAAGTCATGATCTCCCCCGAAGCGTTGAAGGCGAGTCAGCACTCCGAGCGCAGCCCCGACCCGTGCATTGTCGTCATCTTCGGCGCGTCTGGCGATCTGACCAAGCGCAAGCTGCTGCCTGCGCTCTACCACCTGGAGCAGGTGGGCAATCTGCCGGAGAAGTTTGCCGTGGTCGGCGTGGCGCGGCGACCGCTGGAGCAGACATTTGCGGCGGACATGAAGGAAGGCATCGAGAGCGGCGGCGGCGTGGATGCGGCAGAAGACAAGCTGCAGCCTTTCGTGGACCGGATCTCCTATCACGCGATGAACTTCGACGACCCGTCCGGGTACGGCTCGTTGAAGGATCTGCTGGCGCAACTGGATGAGAAGTTTGGCACACTGGGCAATCGGCTGTTCTACCTTGCGACTGCGCCGGAGTACTTTTCCGACATCATCAAGTTCCTGGGGGAGCATGGAATGGCGCAGCCGGACGAGATTCGCCCGGAGGACCGAAAAGGGTGGGTGCGAGTCATCATCGAGAAGCCGTTTGGCCACGATCTGGAATCGGCCAAGGCGCTGAACGATGAGGTGAACAAGGTCTTCAACGAGGACCAGATCTTCCGTATCGATCATTATCTGGGCAAGGAGACGGTGCAGAACATCCTCGTCTTCCGCTTCGCCAACGGCATCTTCGAGAATGTGTGGAACCGGAACTACATCGACCACATCGAGATCACCGCGGCGGAGTCGATCGGCATCGAGGGGCGCGGGCCGTTCTACGAGAGCGCCGGCGCGCTGCGCGATGTGATGCAGAACCACGTGATGGAACTGCTGAGTTTTGTGGCGATGGAGCCGCCCGTGTCGTTCGAGGCCTCGGCCGTGAGGGCGGAGAAGATCAAGGTGTATCGTGCGATCCAGCCGATCCATTTTGCCGACACCGTGCGCGGACAGTACGGGTCGGGGATCGTGGATGGCAAGCCGGTGGTGGGTTATCGCCAGGAAGACCGCGTGCATCCGCGTTCGCAGACGGAGACCTACGCGGCGCTGCGGGTGGAGATCGAGAACTGGCGCTGGGCGGGCGTGCCCATCTACCTGCGCGTGGGCAAGCGCATGGCGAAGCGCGTGACCGAGATTACGATCCAGTTCAAGCAGCCGCCGCTGCTGCTGTTCAAGGACGACAAGGGCAATTGCATGGAGGGCATCAAGTCGAACCTTATCTCGATGCGCATCCAGCCGGACGAGGGGATCGCGCTGCGCTTCGAGGCGAAGGTGCCGGGGCCGTCGATGTGCATCAGCCCGGTGGACATGAACTTCAACTATTCGGAGGCGTTCGGTGTGTCTTCGGCGAACGGGTACGAGCGGTTGCTGCTGGACGCGATGCTCGGCGATGCAACGCTGTTCGCGCATCGCGATGGAGTGGAAGCCACGTGGGCGCTGATGACGCCGATCCTGCAGTACTGGGCGAAGAATCCGATCAAGGACCTTCCCAACTACGCGGCAGGAACGTGGGGGCCGTCGACGGGCGATGCGTTGATGGAGTTGGACGGTCGCAGGTGGAGAAAGCTCTGAGTGTAGTTACGAGGAGCTAGGTTCGAGGTACTAGCTTCGAGGTTCGAGGAAAGGCGGGTTTTGATAGGGACGGGCTTTAGCCCGTCCATTGACGCCACCAATCAATTGGGGCTTTAGCCCCTGGGGGAATCTGGGACTAGGCAAACACAACTGCCCGTTTCCTGAAGATGAGGAGTCATAGAATGCCGCGACCAGTTTCGGTTACGTATCGGGTTTGGCCGACTGCTGCCGAGGTGGCCGCGGGCGCGGCCGAGCTGTTTGCGTCGGCCGCCGCTGCGGCGGCGGAGGCGCACGGCGTAGCGCGGATTGCGATCTCCGGTGGCAGCACTCCGAAGGTCATGTTTACGCTGCTCGCGGATCGCAGCCAGCCTTATTTCGCGCGGGTTCCGTGGGACAAGCTGCATCTGTTCTGGGTGGATGAGCGCTGCGTGCCGCCGACCGATGCGGAATCGAACTATCGCATGACGAATGAAGCGTTGTTGTCGAAGGTGCCGCTGCCCGCCGCGCAGATTCATCGCATGAAGGGCGAGCTGGATCCGGCGGTTGCGGCGTCGCAGTACGAGGCGGTGATTCGCGAGGAGTTCGGGCTGGACCGTTCGGGCGATCCGGTGTTCGACCTGGTGCTCCTCGGCATGGGCGACGACGGCCACACCGCGTCGCTGTTTCCGCACACCGCGGCGCTGTACGAGATGGTGCGGCTTGTCGTTGCGAATCATGTGCTGCAGAAGGAGACATGGCGCGTGACGCTGACGTGGCCGGTGATCAATCGCGGTCGCGAGGTCGCGTTCCTGATCGAGGGCGCGGCGAAGACGGATGTGCTGCACGATGTGCTGCTGGGGGCGTACGATCCTGAGGCGAAGCCATCGCAGTTGATCCGGCCAGCGAGCGGAAAGCTGACGATGTTGCTGGACAGTGCCGCGGCGGCGAAGCTGCCCGCGACGGGCACGGATGGTGTGGGTACGCTGGAGCTTTCCTAAATGATTCTTGCGGGCGATGTCGGCGGCACGAAGGTTCATCTTGCGCTTTACAACTTCGAAGGCGGCAGGCTTAAGCCGGTTCGCGATGAGAAGTTTCCGGCGCAGGAGTTTCCGACGCTGGATGCGGCGGTGGAGAAGTTTCTCGCCGCGGGCGAGCGCGAGCAGATTGTCGCCGCGTGCTTTGGCTGTCCCGGGCCGGTGCGCGACGGGCGACTGAAGCTGACCAACCTGCCGTGGACGCTCGACCAGCGCGACCTGGCGAAGTCGCTCTCGATCGAGCACATCTTTCTGATCAACGATCTTGAGGCGAACGGGTACGGCATTCCCGAACTCGCACCCGAGAGCATCGTCACGCTGCACGAAGGCGATGCGTCGGCGGTTGGACACCGCGGGTTGATTGCCGCGGGCACCGGGCTGGGCGAGGCACTGCTGATCTGGGACGGCAAGACGCATCGGCCGATTCCATCTGAAGGCGGACATTGTGATTTCGCCGCACGGACCGACCGCGAGATCGCGCTGCTCGAATATCTGCGACGCACGCTGAACGGGCGCGTCAGTTGGGAGCGCGTGGTCTCCGGCCTCGGCATCAAGAATGTCTACGCGTATCTGCGCGATGTGGAGAAGCTCGAAGAGCCGCAGTGGCTGCGCGACCGCATGAAGACGGAAGATCCGAACGCCGTGATTGGCCAATGTGCCGAGGATGGGTCGAGCGCGCTGTGCTTCGAGACGATGCAGACCTTCGCCGCGGCGTATGGCGCGGAGGCGGGAAACATCGCGCTGAAGGTGCTGGCGACGGGCGGAATGTATCTCGGCGGCGGCATTGCGCCGAAGTCGTTGAAGACGCTTGCGAGTGGCGGCTTCGTGCAGGCATATCTCGACAAGGGACGCCTGTCGCCGGTGCTCGAGTCGATTCCGGTGCGCGTGATCCTCGACGACACGTGCGCATTGCTGGGTGCCGCGGCGTATGCAGAGGCGCGCGCGGCGGAGATTTCAGGGCACTCGGAGCGGGCTGCGTCCGCACATGGCTGAGCGCATCGACTTCTCTGAGCGAGCGCTGCTCGAGGAGCAGATGGACGGGCCGTGCAGCTACGAGGAACTGCGGCAATGTCTGCGCGACCTCGCCTGGGTCAACCGGCTGACCAGGGCGCACCGGCCGATCATGCAATGGCTGGAGGAAGTGGCACAGACGCAGCGTGTGCGCGATCGGCCGCTGCGGATCGTGGACTTCGGATGCGGGTATGGCGATATGCTGCGGCGGATCGAGCGCTGGGCCGGGCGGCGCGGCGTTGCGGTGGAGTTGATCGGCGTCGATGTGAATGCGAACGCGATTCGCGCAGCACGCGAGGCAACGCCCGCCTCGAGCCGGATCGTCTGGATCAACGGGGACGTGTACGCGGGCGCGGCTGGTGGTGACCTGGATGTGGTGACCGTGTCCGGCGTGCTGCATCACCTTGCGGAGCCGGAGATCATCCGTTTTTTGCAATGGGCGGAGCAGACGGCTCGCGTGGGATGGTGCATCGTCGACCTGCACCGCAAGCCGGTACCCTACAAAGTGTTCAACGTCATCATGCGGGGCGGATGGTGGCATCCATACATCCGCCCCGACGGGCTGACGTCGATCCGGCGCAGCTTCCTCGCGGAGGACTGGGAGCGGATGTGTTCGGCCGCGGGTGTGGACGCGAGCGCAGTGGAGATTCGTGAGCACAAGCCGGCTCGGCTGTGCGTGCGGCGGTTGAAGGCGGCATGAGCGCATAGCCAGAGAGGCTTGGCAATCAGTCGAGGTCGAAGGCGAATGCTTCAGGGTGCGTGGGCGATGCGGGAGAGTTCGCCATGGTCGAGCCAGATGAGCAGGCACGTTTCGCAGGAGTCGATGACGACGCGACCTGGGCCGGCGTAGAAGTGGGCTTCCATGCGGCTGCGGCATTTGGGGCAGGCGATCACGCGGCGGAGTTCGGCGGGGTTCACGGGGGGCTCAGCGACGACGAGGTCCGGATACTCCTCCCTCATTTGGTCGATGAGCACCTGAAATGCGCCCATGGGGACCAGCATGCCGCGGCATTTGGTGCAGGAGAGGATGGAGAGCCTGGCGAGCGTGGCCTGCATGAGCGGAATGTCGCAGACGGGACAGTTCTGGCCGGAGGCTTCCCCGAGGACGCGCACGCCTTCGTCGTTCTTATCGGGGACGAAGACGCTCTTGCAGTAGTTGCACTCGAAGGTCTCGCCGTCGGGGTGCATCGGGGCGCCGCAGGAGGGGCAGTTCATTGTGGTTTCCCGCAGTCCGGCATGGAGTAGCGGTAGGCGAGGATGCCGGGCTCGGGCTCGTTCCACTGGATGACGTCGATGAACTGCTTGCCGAGGAACTGGGAGAGCGTCATGGGGTTTCTCCTGCGTGGAATCGTAGCATGGGAGGTTTGCGGTTCGCGGTTCGAGGCGCCGGCATTATTATTTTTCTCCCCGGGGGTATCTTGTACGCAAGTTGTTTGGAATGTGGATGATGGCGGGCGGGCGTGGCTGTAAAATACTCATTCCATTTTGGTTACGTCTAAAATACTCAAAACATAGGGGGTTAGGGCGTGATCTTACGGGCATGGGGCAACTTCCGCCGGATTCGGCGACCGGGCGAAGGTCGATTGGAGACGGATTTCGGCGCATTTGCGCGACTCCTTTGGACAGTTTCGTCGAGGTGAGAGAGGGAAAGGCCGCTGGCCGGGAGCTTGTCCCCGCCTAGCCGCGCTTTCATTTAATCACTACATCTATTATACGCTTTTGGGGTGGCTAACCTACCAAGCCTATCTCGTTTGGATGCAGTGAGTTGAGTGATTTATGGCTTGACAAGCTCTGGCGGTGGAAAACAGGGCAGCTTAGTTGGCTACATCATGAAGATTGCAGCGGCGCTATGTCAACTTTATGGCGTGGGTATGGAAGACTTTGTCGAGCCAGAACTTCCAACCACGATTATGGTTGCCAGCACTGCAAGGAAGAGCCACTGCAAAAACTGCGCGTTCATCTTGCAACCGGTATTACAGGTATGGCCATAGTGAGGGGAGAAGGTTCCAAAGCAGATTCCTCCGCTGCGGAATGACAAACAAAGGACGGGCGAAGGCAGGGCGGGATGCGGTCTCTCCACTGCGGCGGCGAAAGCGCCGTCTTCGGTCGAGATGACGAGGGTTATGTGGGGGAGAAGGAATGCGTTCGAGCGGGGCTCGATAACCCACCCTTTCCGGTGAGGCTGGAAAGGATGGGGCACCCGGAGTTGTGGCGCTCCACCCACTCATCGCGATGAGACTGCGATGAATGGGGCACCCGGCGACCACGGAAGGCATATCCCAGGGGCTGAAGCCCGTATCTTTTCCACTCGAAGTGTGCCCAGGCTAAAGCCTGGGCCTATCTCAGGAACAAAGGCGGTCCTACGTACCTAGGCCTTCGGCCTAGGCTGGTATGGGTCGGGCCTTTGGCCCTTTGGTTTGCGCTTGGGCCAGTCTTGCGCATCGTGTTGTTTCATTGGACCGGCGCAGGCAGCGGGCAGCGGGGTGGACAGGGCGCGTTGTCTGGGGGGTGCGTGATGGTGGATTGGCCGGGGACGGTGGGAACCGTCAGGGGGATTTCGAGTGTGCCGACTTTGTTGGAGTTGGTGTCGAGCACGCCGACACGGAGGAAGAGCGGGCCGGGATAGAACGCGATCTGTTCGTGGAACAGGACGGGCTCTTCAATGAACTGCACGAAGCGGTCGACGGTAAGGTCCATGGAGAAATCCTGGCTGTGGCTGCCGAGGAACTTACCGTTCAGGTCGTAGGCATCGAAGGCGAACTGCAGCCGGACTTTGCGGATTCCGCCGGGGCCAGTGGCGTAGGTGATCTGGCTTTGCGGGATGGCGAGCAGCAGGTCGTAGGGGTGGCGCGGAAGCTGTGGTTTGCCTTTGCTCTTTTGCGATCCAGTCGGCGTGCCGGGGACGGTGGTCGAGATCTTTGCGGGTTCGAGTTTGGCGTCGAAGAGCAGTTGGGTGGCGGCGGGCGTCTTGCCCTGCAGCGCGGCCTTGATCAGATCGGGGCCGGCGAACGGACGAGGCTGCTTGGGGTCTTCGGAGTTGTAGCCCTTGCGATAGACCAGGTGCAGGCCGGGTTGATCCACCTCGACGGTGATGGCGTGGTAATGGCCGTCGAGCTTCTTGCGCGGCGGGATGTAGGAGATGGAGTAGTAGTGGGAGCCCTGGTCGATGGCTTCGGCCATGCGGGAGGCGAGGTCGTTGGTGTTGAACTCGGCTAGGCCGCCGGACTGCTCGGCGACTTCCTCGGCGACGAGCTGGGGTGCGCCCATGGGGCCGACGCCTGGGCGGCCCGTGCCGAGGCCCGCCGGGTCGATGGGGGAGACTGCGATCTGCTCGCCGGAGAAGATCTCGTACGTGTCCATGAGGCGATGGACCATGCCCATGTCGAGGCCGTCGTCGTTGCCCATGAATAAGGTGGGCGAGGCGAACGCGGATTCGCTGCCGAACAAGGAGTCGCTGGTCGGGTTGCTGAATGCGGATGGCCCGGTGACCGGGTCGATGTAGGGAAGCATGTTGCCGAAGCCGCGCGGGCTGTTTTCGTGGCAGGAGGAGGTGGTGCCCCAGCCGTAGCCGCCGTCGCGGAGGAGGTAGACCGGCATGCCGGGCGTAAACCAGATGAGGTTCTTGCGGCCCTTGATTCCGGCGACGTACTCGCCGATCTGCTGGAGGCCCTGGACGGTGACCCAGTCGATGTTATGGCAGTCGCCGCTGGAGCCGATGTCGGTGCGTTTGGTTTCTGCGGCGGCGAGCAGCAGAGCCGAGTCGGAGGTGAAGCCCTGCAGCATGTGCAGGCCGCTGGAGGAGAGCCAGAAGATGGCGAGCTGTGTGCCCTGGGGCATGTGGTTGACGTAGGCCGCCGTGGCTTGCAGAGAGCGCACGGTGGCGAGCTGGCTGGAGTGGAGCGCGTCGATGAGGATGATGTTGACGGGGCCGGTGGTGGGGGTGGCCTGGAAGTTGGTGCGGACGCCGGTGGGGAGCGCGGGGAGGCGATGGTCGGGCTGCTGGCCGACGTTGAACTCGCCGAAGCTGCGGATGGGCTGCGGCTTCGAGTCTTCCTTGATGGTGAAGTCGGATTGCTTGAGGTTGCGGACGGGATTGCCCTTGGCGTCGGTGACGAGGACGTCGACGATGGTCTCGCGGGAGTAGATCTGGAGGGTGGGGACGGTGGGTTGCTGCTGCGCGGGCGTTGCGGTGCTTACGCCCGGGCTGGCGGCGGAGTCGGCGGGCGTCGCGCAGAAGGTGGGGAGAGCGATGGTCAGGACGAGTGCGAGGAGGAGGGAGGGGCTAGGCCGCATAGGGTGGCTTCTCTCATGGTTCGTGGCGGTGTTTCTACCGTAATTGGTGGCGGGGTCATCTTAGAACGGATGTGGGGCGTGGGCGAAAGTATTTGAGGTGGCGAGGAAGGCGGCGCCGAGTTTTGTGGTGGGAAGAAGTGAGTAACCCCCACGATAAACGCTTGCTGCGCTGGCGCTGATCATGGGGCACCCACTGGATGAATGAGGCACCCGGTTTATGGGGTACCCAGGGTTATGGGTCACACGTCACAGGGGGGATTGTGACCCGGAATGGGTATACCACCCGACGCTGAGCGGCGGCTCAGTTCGCCAGTTTGATTGCGGCGAGTTTTTGAATCGCTGGCAGGTCGGACATTCGCTTCACGATGAGCCGGACCCCGGTTCCTTCCGGGTAGCGCGGAGCGTCCTCGATTGCTTTGGCGATGCGTTGCGGCAACTTGATCTGGCGGGTTGCCTTGACGGCTTTGTCGCCGAGGATGAAGGCTACGCGGAAGTAGTCCTTGCAGGGCGACATGTAGAGGATGTTTCTCTTTTTCAGTTTCAAGCGCATCGACCATCCGGCTTTGAGCGAGTAGGAGTTCCACTCCTGGACATTGAGGCCGAACTCGTCCGCGAGGCATCCTACCAATTTGTTCCAGATGGTAGCGGTCGGGCCAAGCGCGGTTGCTAGTTCTTCGGGCGTGGGCTGTGCAGCGTGGTTGATGAAGGCGTTGAAGTTTTCCATGGCGTTCCTCGTGCGGTATTCCGAACTGCGGGGAATTGTACTGCTGTAGGTGAGCGTGCGGGGATTAGTCTGGTGGGAGCGATTTGAGGTGGTTGGGCGACGATGGTGCTTTGGCGTTGGGTGGTGGCGGCGGGGATTGCGTTCGGGGTAGGTGGGTTGGGCGGGGCGCGGGTGGAGGCGCAGCGACTGCCGGGTGGGGTGCGGCCGGAGCACTATGCGCTGACGATTACTCCGGATCTGGCAAAGGCGCGGTTTGCGGGGAGCGAGACGATTGAGGTGGTGCTGGATCGTCCGGCGACGGCGATTACGCTGAATGCGGCGGAGATTGAGTTTGGGGCGGTGCGGGCGTGGGCGGGGGCAAAAGCAGATTCCTCCGCTGCGCTGCGGAATGACAAACAAAAAGACAAGGCAAATACGGGGGTTCTTCGCTCCGCTCAGAATGACAACCCTTTAGGTGGCGGTGGTGGCGGCGGAGGTGGTGGGCAGACGGCGGCGGTGACGCTGGATGCGGCGAAGGAGCAGGCTACGTTTACGTTTGCGCGGGCACTGCCGGCGGGGCGGGTGACGCTGCAGATTGCGTACACGGGGATTCTGAATGACAAGCTGCGGGGGTTCTATCTTTCGAAGTCGAAGACGCGGAGCTATGGGGTGACGCAGTTTGAGGCGACGGACGCGCGGCGGGCGTTTCCGAGCTTCGATGAACCGGCGATGAAGGCGACGTTCGACGTGGCGCTGGTGGTGGATGCGGGCGATAGTGTGATCTCGAATACGAAGATGGTGTCGGATGCGCCGGGGCCGATGGCGGGCAAGCACACGTTGAAGTTTGCGACTACGCCGAAGATGTCGACCTACCTGGTGGCGTGGATTGTGGGCGATTTCGTGTGCACGGAGGGCAAGCAAGATGGGGTGCCGATCCGGGCGTGCGCGACTCCGGACAAGGTGAAGCTGACGAAGTTCGCGCTGGATGCGGCGAAGTGGAATCTGAAGTATTACGACAAGTATTTCGGCGTCAAGTACCCGATGGCGAAGCTGGATATGGTGGCGATTCCGGACTTCGAGGCGGGGGCGATGGAGAACTTCGGGTGCATCACATACCGCGAGACGGAGATGCTGGTGGACGCGAAGGATGGCGCGCTGCCGGCGAAGAAGGACGTTGCGACGACCGTGGCGCACGAGATGGCGCATCAGTGGTTCGGCGACCTGGTGACTCCGGAGTGGTGGGACAACCTGTGGCTGAACGAGGGCTTTGCGACGTGGATGGAGACCAAGGCCGCGGCCAAGCGCCAGCCGAAGTGGGAGTTTGCGCAGGATGACGCGGTCGACTTGAACCGGATTCTCGATGAGGACGCGAGCCGGACGACGCGGGCGATCCGGGCGAAGGCGGAGACGCCGGATGAGATCAACGAGCTGTTCGACGACATTGCGTACGGCAAGGCGGGCGCGGTGATCGGGATGGTGGAGAACTGGGTGGGCGAAGAGACGTTCCGGCGCGGCGTGCATGAGTATCTGGCGGCGCACTTGTACGGGAACGCGCGGGCGGAGGATTTCTGGGACGCGCAGGCTCGGGTGAGCGGGCTGCCGGTGGATAAGGTGATGCAGAGCTTTGTCGAGCAGCCGGGAGTTCCGGAGGTGACGCTGGGGATGTCCGGGGCTGGAGTTTCCGTTGGGCAGAGGGGCTTCCTGCTCTCGGAACTGGATCCGGCTACCGGGGATGAGGCGAGGCCGGTGAAGGCGTGGACGATTCCGGTGTGCTTCACGGGAGCGTCGTGCCGGCTGCTGACGCAGGATGCGGCGACTCTGGATGCGCCGGCCGCGACCTCTGCGCATCCTTTTGTGTTTGCGAATGCGGCGGACAAGGGATACTACCGGACGGCGTATACGGCGGCGCAGTGGGCGGCGATTGTGGCGAATGTGGAGACGGGACTGACGCCAGCGGAGCGGATTGGCCTGCTGGGCGACCGATGGGCGCTGATGCGCGCCGGCCAGGGGACGGTGGGCGAGTTTCTGGACCTGGTGCTGGCGATGAAGCAGGACCCCGATGCGACGGTGCTGGGGATCGCTCTGGGCAAGGTGGAGGCGATCAAGACGCAGATTGCGACGGACGCCGATCGCACGCGGCTGAACGCGGTGGTGCGGCGGGAGTTTGCGGGGGCATATGCCGCGCTGGGCGGGCCGCGGAAGCATGAGGCAAACGACCACGCAGAGCTTCGCGAGACGCTGTTCGAGGGGCTGGGGCACGCGAAGGACCCTGCGGCGCTGGCGGAGGCGGAGAGCATCGTGAAGCAGTTGTTTGCGGCGCAGAAGCCGGCGGACCCGATGATTGCGGATGCGGCGATGGCGCTGACCACAGCGCATGGCGATGCGGAGATGTACGACAGACTGAAGCGGGTGACCGAGAACGCGACCGATCCGGATCTGAAGGAGGCCGCGCTGCACGAGCTGACGCGGTTTCAGGATCCGGCGCTGGTGGCGCGAACGCTGGAGTATGCGGTGTCGGATGGGATGCGCAGCCAGGATAGCTGGACGATGATTGCGCTGCTACTGGAGCGGCGGGAGACGCAGGACCAGGCGTGGGCGTTTGTCGAGCAGCATTGGGCCGAGATTGCGCGCAAGTCGACGACGAGTTCGGGGGCGCGGATTGTGGAGGCGGCGGGGGCCTTCTGCACGGTGGAGAAGCGCGATGCGGTGGCGAACTTCTTCGCGACGCATGCGGTGGAGTCGTCCCAGCGGACGCTGGCGAAGTCGATCGACAGTGTGAATGCCTGCATCCATCTGCGGGCGACACAGGAGCCGGAGCTGCGGCGCTGGCTGGATGCGCATGGCGGGTCGTAGGCGCTGCGAGTCACCCGGGAGGCATGCGGGTCGGAGGCGAGGGAGATGTGTGCCTCAGGGGAACGTGACGCCGGTACTGGAATATTGGTCATACCTCACAATCATTCTGTGACGTAGCTTGCAATCGCCGCTGGGCACGGTCCAGGCTCAGGTCCAGTTCCTGGAGCGGGTTGGGAAAGCCGCTCAGACCTGCTGTCCTGGGGTCAACTGCAAGGATGGGCTGCTGTGTATCGTGTTTTATTAATGCAGTTTACTGAGACTTGATTGGGCGGTAGCAGGGGGCGTGACCTGGAGTCCGGCAGGTACTCTGTGATGCAACGCCTGAAGCAATATTACCTACGAAATTTCTTGACATTCGCTCAAGGAATGGAGGAAGCTTACTCCACATCAAAAGTGGTCATACCAATGTGCCGTACGTAGTCCGCGCTTGCACATCGGGTATTCCGCCGATTGAGCGGGTTGCATTCAACTGAGGTGATGGTCCATGAACGTCAGCAAATATATTTCGCAGCGAGTTTACGGGTGTTTTCTGGTTCTTCTGCTAACGGTCGCAGGCATTGGCGGGAGTGTGGCGCGAGCGCAGTTGTCGGGCAAGGGCGAGATTAAGGGCACCGTGAAGGATCCGACCGGCGCCGTGGTGGCGAATGCCACGGTGACGGCGACGGCGGTTTCCACCGGCGTGAGCGTGGCGCGGCCGACGAATTCGTCGGGTGACTACGATCTTTCGCCGCTGGATGCCGGCGTGTACACGGTGACCGTGGTGGCGACGGGTTTCGAGAAGCAGACGCAGACGAACCTGCAGGTCAATGCTCTGGAGGTAATGAACTACAACCCGGTATTGACGGTGGGTTCGTCCACGGAGACAGTGACGGTCAATACTCAGCCGCCGCAGCTTGAGACGTCGAACGCCACGCTGGGCTCGACCATGGAGCAGGAGATGTACTCGGCGCTGCCGATCGAGATGGGTGCGTATGGAAGCCCGGACCAGCGGCGCGCGACCGATTTTGCGTTCCTCATGCCGGGCGTGCAGGGCAATAACACCAATGGCAATCCGACGACGAACACCGGTGTGGTCAACGGCTCGGGTAGCCGCGGCGCGGTTTCGGATGTGTATATAGATGGGCTTCCGTTTGTGCGTGCCGGTGGCAACGGCGATCCGCGCTATGTGTGGACGGCGATGTCGGTGGACGCGGTGGACCAGTTCCAGGTGCAGACCACCGGCTATTCGGCCATTTATGAGGGCCAGGGCATTCAGAACTATACGATCAAGCAGGGCGGCAAGAATTACCACGGCTCGCTTTATGAGTTCTTCCGCAACACGGCGCTGGACACCTGGGGATTCTTCGGTCCTGTGCCGAACCCGGCGACCGGGCTGAAGGTGAAGCCGGTCGAGCACAGCAACGAGTATGGCATCGACCTCAGCGGTCCGCTGGTCCCGTTTGGGAAGCTGAAGGAGAAGCTTTTCTTCTTTGGGAACTACAACGGTTTCGTTTACTCCAGCGCGACACCGACGCAGTTGACTTTTCCGACCGCAGCGCAGCAAGCGGGCAACTTCGCGGGCGTGATCAGCGGCGGCATTTATGACCCGTTTACGGAAGCCTCCTGCGCCCCGCACAACAAGAACCCCACCACCGGTGTGGTCGGCCAGCCGTGCCGTTATGAGTATGGCTTTGGACCACCCGCAGCCGGCGTTTTGGGTGCGAACGGCCTGCCGGTAGCTACAGGCGCCAAGGATGTCATTCCCGCCAGCGAGTTTTCCGCGGTTGCGCTTAAGATGCAGGCATTTCTGCCGGCGGGGATCGGTACGGCTCTGCAGAACAATTTCATCTCTCCGAACGCGACCGGTTTGAAGAACTGGTCGACGACGGACCGCATCGACTACGTCATCGGCGCGAAGGACGAGCTGACGTTGGTGGCGGCGATCGGGCGGCAGGCCAGCTCGAACCCGGTGGGGCAGACTACCACGGGTCGCAACGTTGCAGCTATCCCGTACAACTGGGGGCAGACCTATGCGCCGAAGACGGCGGTGGGCGTGATCGAAGAGACGCACATCTTTACGCCGAACATCGTCAACCAATTCAAGTACGGCTATGCCCGGTACAACGGGCCTACGTTCGACGCCGACCAGCTTCCGCAATATTCCGCGACGACGATGGGCATTACGAACCTGCCTGGCGGCGCAGCGCAAGGTGCGTTCCCGATCACAACCTTTGCCGGAACCAATGCCCCGACGGGCTGGGCCGGCACGACGCCGAGCGTGACCGTGGCGGCGAACTATACGCTGCTGGACAACCTGCAGTGGGTGAAGGGCAGGCACACCTTGACGCTTGGAGGCCAGAGCGCGTGGATGCTGTACAACGTAGTGAATGCCACGGGCGGATCGACACCGCTGACCCTCGCCAATGCTGTAACCGAGACGGCGCAACTGAACTACGGGTTCAGCGCGCTGGCCAATACTGGCGCATCCTATGCCAGCTTCCTGGTCGGAGAGATCGACAAAGCCAGCTTGACGCAGTACCTGCAACAGGAGTTTGGCGCCCGATTCCGCGCGATCTCGCCCTACTTCCAGGACAATTGGAAGGTTACCGACAAGCTGACGCTCGACCTGGGCGTCCGCTATGACTTCTTCCCCACGGTTACTGAGGTGCATAACGCCGGAAGCTACTTCGATCCGACGCTTACCAATCCGGTAACCTTACTGAAGGGGGCGCTACAGTTTACGGGCACCGGGGCCAACACGTGCAACTGCTCGACGCCGGTGGCCAACTTCCACAAGAACTTTGGACCTCGCCTTGGGCTGGCTTACCAGGTTGATTCCAAGACGGTGATTCATGCCAGCTACGGCGTGATGTTCACCCACGGCAATGCGGTGGGCGGCTCTGCGACCAGCCTGGGCACGCTGGGCTACTCGGGCGGGCTCTCGGCTTCGGTCAACGGCTCGTTGCTGAGCTCGGCCCCGCTGACGGGAACGAATGGGGCGATGCCCTCATTTGCGCCTCCGACCGGTTCGGCCGCGGGTCCGGGCTACGGCACGGGCTACACCACGACGACCGGTTACACGTCGTCTCCACTATCAATGGGCTACGCCGACCCGTATCTGGGTAGCCGGGCTCCTGAGTACTTGAACTGGAGCTTCGGCTTCCAGCACCAGTGGACCAGCGCTCTTACCTCCTCGATTATGTACGTGGGTTCGGAGGGGCACTTCCTGCCGGCGGACGGCAGCAACGCCCGCGGGTACTGGGCCGACCAGCTCGACCCGAAGTATCTTTCGCTAGGTTCGAACCTCAACCTGACCGGCACCGCGTTGACGACCTACTGCGCAGCCAATGCCGGTATCTGCCCACCGAGCCTGAGCGTCTTCTACGTGGGCAGCGGAGGCCAAAGCCTCGCAACCCTGCTGAAGCCGTTTCCATTCCAGACGGTCACGGATAGCTTCGGGTACGTGGCCAATTCCAACTACCACTCCTTGCAGACCACGCTGAACTTGCGGGCTTCGCACGGGTTGACGTTCATGGCCAACTACACCTGGTCGCGGTCGATCGACGACGGCGGCACCTTCCGCTCTGGCTATGCGCTTCCGGCCGGGACGATTGACACCGCTCCGAACGCTTCGTATTCACAGGATCGCATTGAGCGCAGCATCTCCACATCCAATCAGCCGCAGCACATTGTTGTGACCGGCGTGTGGGCCCTGCCGATCGGTGTGAGCGTTCTGAACAGCAACGCTGTGGAGCGGGCAATTCTTGGAGGCTTCAAGTTCTCCGAAACGTTCCAGGCGTACTCCGGCTCGCCGCTTGCCATAACCGGCTCCAGTTGCCAGACCAATCCCGCGCAGAGCACCTGCGAACCATCTTTGAATGCTGCATTCAGCGGGAACGCGCATATCAATGGCAAGTGGGGGCAAGGATATACCGCTGGCATGAGCACCCCCCCGAGCTACATCAACTCCAGTGCGTTCGCGGTTGCTCCGGCCTATAAGTTTGGCAACTCACCGCGCACGGCTCCCTATAACCTGAGCGGTCCGGGCAACTACGATCTGGACATCGCCCTGGTTCGCAGCTTCCCGCTGCACATCACGGAGGCAACCAAACTCAACTTCCGCGCCGAGATGTACAACGTCACCAACCACACCAAGTTCAATGTGGCCAGCGTGGCCTACGGCAATGGGAGCTTTGGGCAGGTCACCAACGATCCAACGGCGACTCGCAAGGCGGTACAGCTCTCGGCTCGTATCGATTTCTGACGATGTAGCGATGGACCTGGTTGCGGCGGGCCGGTCGAGGAGCCGGAGCTGCGGCAATGGCTGGACGCGCAGGGCGGGCCTTAGGCGCTGCTGGGGATGCTGAGTGGTTACCCATTGCGGCGATGGGAATGGCTTGCGGAGGCGCGATTGCTGCTGGCCACTGGCTGAGTGACGTACGGCACCAGGTAGCAGGTCAGACCTCACACCTCATTCTCCGATGACCCATTGGGGCGGCTGTGTGGTGCTCTTGCAGGTGGAGAAGCCGTCTCTGGGACTGCCCTGTTTTCGTTGTTCGCGGGTTTCTTTCGCTTTCCTGATGGTCTCGCATATTCCTGAAAATAAGATATTTCTATGATTTTTTGCGGGAGTATCCGGCTCCTTCCGGTCGACCGGTCGGCCGACAATTGGGGAGTGAGTCCGGGGAGAAATCGCGAAGGGTAGCGTCGGCTGGTGAAAGGTAAGGCTCCGTGGAAAAACTAATTCCGAAAGTTCTTGACAAAGGCATAGCGCCCATAAGAAGCTTCTCTCCGCATCCCAAGTGGTCTTACCTTTGCGTCTTCTGAATCCGTCTGCCCATGACGGCCTCAGAAAGCATGTCCACGGTTCGGCTCCATTTCATTTGAAGAGGTAACAAGCTATGTTCGACACCACATCCAAGCCCCTGTCGCGAGCGGCTTCCACGAAGTTCATCGCCAATTTCATCGCAGTTGTGCTGGTCATCGCCGGACTTTTCGGAGGCGTGGCGCACGCGCAACTCTCCGGCACGGGAGCCATCGCCGGCACGGTGCAGGATCCCACCGGCGCGGTGGTTCCCAAGGCGACCGTGACCGCGACCAACACGTCGACCAATGTTTCGACCGTTCGCACCACGACGGGCGCGGGCGATTACAACATCACGCCGCTGCTCCCCGGGAACTACACGGTGGTTGTGGCTGCGCCAGGGTTTGAAGGGTATAAGCAGGAGAATGTCACCGTGGACGCGCTGGCGACGGTTTCACTGAATGTGAGGCTGACGGTCGGCAAGGCGAGCGAGACGGTGACGATTACGTCGGCTCCTCCGGTTATGGAGACGTCGGATGCGACGCTCGGCGGCGTCATGGACAATGAGATGTATTCGAACCTGCCGCTGCAGATGGGCGGGGGCGTGGCGGGCAAACAGGATCAGCGGCGCGCTACCGACTTTGAGTACCTGATGCCGGGCGTTCAGGGCAATTTCACATCCAACGACAACACCTCGAACTCGGGCATCGTGAACGGCAGCGGCCCTTCGGGCGGCGTGTCGGAGATCTATATCGACGGTGTCAACCTGCCGGAAGCGGACCAGGTGGGCGACCCGCGCTTTACGTGGACGGCCATCGGCGTGGACGCGGTGGAGCAGTTTCAGGTACAGACGGCCGGCGTTTCGGCCCAGTATGGCGGCCAGGGCGTGCAGAACTATTCGATCAAGAGCGGCGGCAACGCGTATCACGGCTCTTTGTATGAGTACAACCGCAACACCGTCTTTGATGCGTGGAAGTTCACCAGCAAGGCTCCCACCCTCAATGCCAAAGGTGTATCCGTTCCGGGCGGCATCAAGCCGAGAGAGGTGATGAACGAGTTCGGCATCGTGGTGAGCGGGCCGATTGTCAAGAACAAGCTCTTCCTATTCGGGAACTATGGCCAGTACCGCTTCCAGCAGGGAGCAACCTATACGGCCATGACGATACCGACCTTGGCCGAGTTGGGCTACGACGCGAACGGAAACCCCCAGGCATTCGCGGATTTTAGAGGGTATGCAGCGGCTACAGGCGCCCACATCTATGACCCTGCCACCCAGGCACCGGGGTGTAACGGCAGTTCCATCCCATGCACCCGGCAGCCAATGTCGTGCAACGGCGTCGTGGACGAGATTTGCGCAAGCCGCATCTCGGCCGCAGCCAAGACCTACAACCAGTTCCTGCTGCCCTACGAGGCGATTACCACCCAGACGTCCTTCAACAGTAACCTCGCGTATGGTACACCCATCGGTTTGGCGAACTGGTACTCCACCGGCAGCATCGACTATAACGAGAGTTCGAAGAATCAGGTCCGCTTTCTCATCGCGTTTGGCCGCCAGGCAGCCACCGGGTTGAATTCGGCCAGTGGACTCAACCCTCCGTTCAATGCATCGCAGATCTACAATCCGGTAACCACGGTCGACATCGTGAAGGACACCTGGACGATCACCGCGCACCTGGTGAACCAGGCAGCTATCGGCTATGGGCGCTACCAGAGCGACTCAGTGACGCCGAATCGCCAGAAGCAGTTTTCCGCAACTGGCGCCGGGATTACCAACATGCCTGCGGGCCAGTCGTCGGACGGCTTCCCCGCGATTAGCTGGAGCGGCAGTTTCGACAACCCGAGTACGTGGGGCGGATATGCGTGGAACAACAAGATCAACAACACCTACACCATCTCGGATAACCTGCAGTGGGACTTTGGCAAGCACAGCATCACGATCGGCGGGCAGGTGGTCGATCAGCAGTTCAATTTATACAGTGTGGTGTCTCCCTCCGGGCCGATGGGATTCCAGTTTGCATCGACTCAGACCGGAAACTTCACCGTCCCTACTGCCAGTGGCATCAACTCCGCCACGGGCTACGCGGTCGCCAGCTATATGATCGGCGCCGTCAACTCCAGCTCCACGACTGCCAACTCTCCGGGGCTGGGCACGCGCTGGCTGGATCCGTCCTTCTGGGTGGAAGACGACTTCAAGGTAAACCAGAGGCTGACGCTTAACCTCGGACTGCGCTGGGACATCTATCCGTCCATCAAAGAGGCGCATAACATCTTCACCTTCCTGAACCCGACCGGTGCCAATTCCGTCACGGGCAACAAGGGAACGCTGATGTTTGCCGGAAACGGCGATCCGGCACTCTATTGCAACTGCAAGTCGCCTTCGCCGATTTCGATGAAGAACTTTGGTCCGCGTATTGGCTTTGCCTACTCGGTGAATCCAAAGACAGTGGTTCGCGCCAGCTATAACGTGAACATTGCGCGCGGCGATTGGACCAGCGGAAGCCAGAGCGGCTCCCCTGCAACGCTGGGCCTCACCCCCGGGGCTTCGGCTCCGGCTGGGCTCAGCAGCGCTCCCGCCTTCTATTGGGACAACACCGCATGTACGGCTGGGGTGGCTGACAGCGTTGCCTGCGGTTGGACTGGGTCGGTTGTGGCGCCAGCACCGCCCGCGGGGGGCACCAGCCTGGCCGAGTATGGCACTGGCAATACCGTCGCGCTTGGCCTTCCTGCGACGGGGTCAACATCCCTGACGTACTTCGATCCGTACCGCGGGTCTCGTACTCCGCAGTACGAGAACTGGAGCTTTGGAATCCAGCGTCAGCTCACCAAGGACATGTCTATTACGGTCAGTTACGTAGGCAGCCAGGGCCACTTCATCAAGGGCGGTTATGCAAACCCGGCGAGGACCAACAAACTGACGACCAACTTTGCCGCGCTCGCCGGCTACAACCTGAACGGAGCCAACGTGACAGCATGCGGCCCGACCACCTGCGGATTCGGGACGGGCAATACCGACCTGCTCGCGGCAAAGTTCTCGACCAATGCATTAAACGGTGTAACCGGTCTCGGCTTCACGCCTCCTAACCCCTACCCCGTCACGACGGGCTCTGGTTCCTACCTCACCTCCCTAGGAGTTACCGGGTACTTCACCGCATTTCCCCAGTTCGCTGGGGTAAGCGATACCACCGGCTTCAATGGGAACACGAACTACCATGCACTCCAGATGACGGTGCGGCAACGCACAGCTCACGGTCTGGATTTCATGCTGAACTACACCTATTCGAAGTCGATGGATGACCTCGGAACGTTCCGGCTGAACGACAATGCTCGTCTGGATCGGTCGATTTCGGTGACCAGCCAGCCGCAGAACCTCACCGGCACCGCAGTGTACAAACTACCCTTCGGCCACGGCAAGATTGGTGGAGATAACTTCCTGGTAAATGCGATTGGTGGCGGGTGGAGTCTCTCCGGCATCTTCTCCTATCACTCCGGCAGTCCGCTGGTCGCAACCGGTTCGGGCTGCGGTAGCGCACCGTTAGGACAGTGCATGCCCTCGATCGTACCGGGCGTGGCTGCTCGCACGGGTTCGTTCGGCAGCAATGTCGTCGCTAACCCCGCGGCGTCCAACTACTACGCAAAGGTCCCGTACCTCAACACGGCTGCATTCAGCGTCAACCAGCCGGGAACGGATCCGTCGCTGAACGGGGGTACCGCGGCTACCGCCGTCGGTAAGAGCGTGACCAACGCCACTGGCACGATCAACTACGTCGGCAACGGTACGGCACTCTATGTTCCTGGCAATGCCGCTCGCGTCGGCGCAGACAACGTGTGGAGCATGGGCTACTACGACCTGGATCTCGGCGTGAAGCAGACCTTTAAAATCTGGGAGAACGTGAATATCCAGGTTGAAGCCGACTTGCTGAATGCAACCAACCACGTGGTCTGGGGCTCGATCAACGGCGGTGTCGGCGGCAGCAGCTACGGCTTTGTTGGCTCGCTGGCGAGTCAGCCGCGCGATGCGCAGTTGTCCGGACGCATCAACTGGTAACTTCGATCGATTAGGACCGAACAAAACCGGCCGCCGCCTTGCAGCAATGCAGGCGGCGGTTTTGTTTTGATGCCGCACAATCTCGTGATTGAGGTGTCGGGATCTCTGGAGAACGGCTTCCGCTACCTGGCGGTCTTCTTCGTTTTCCGGGAATTGCGATTGGCGGACTTGGCGGGTTTGCGCGGCTTCGCAGCGAGTGGCGCGGCGGCGCGGGGCTTTGCGGCGGACTTGGCGTCCGGCTTGGTGCTGGGCTTGGCGTGGCGGCGGGAGTGGGTCAGAGCCTCCCAGTCGCGGTCGGTCTGGTCGGCGTAGTCGGCGGCGAATTTAGCGATGGCCGAGTCGAAGCGGTCGGATGTGCCGATGTAGCCGGCGATGCTGCCGGGGTCGCCTGCGCGGGCGTGGCCGCGGGCGAGCGTCTCGCCGCAGACGATGGCGTATTCGAGCAGCCCGGCGGACTTCAGATCGTTGCTTGCGATGGCGGCCTTGTG
>PKWK01000165.1 GCA_003133205.1 Granulicella sp.
CTGTCATTTGTTCACCCAAATCGTTCCCGGATGTTTGCCGTCGTAGATACTTGCTGGCCAGTTCACAAATGACAGCCACCGCGACACATCCAACACCGGAAACCGAAAAGACCTGGCAACTGCGCAGAACAGTCCAAAGAAATTGAACGCCGCCAGCATCAGGAACGGTCGCGCAATTCGCGCATCGAAAAACTCCTCGGCGACCACGCCTCCCTTGGACGTCACGTTGAAGTTCCCTCTCCTGGGTCTGATCAGCGCGAACAGTGTGGGAAGAAGGATGTAGGGGGCCAGTACCGTCTCGTAGATTCCGTTCCAGACGGAGTGCCGATGCTGCCCCTGGATGCGTGAGTTGGTCAGGTTGGAGAGCATGAGGTGCGGCACTGCGTACCCCACAATAGCCAACCAGAAGCCCGGAATCGTCGTCCTCCCGAACACCAGGTAAATGACCGGCGCGGTGAGAAAGATCAGTCTCGGCAGCGCATACAGAAAATGCAGCATCGCATTGAAATAGCACAGCCGCTGCGCCGGCTTCAGTCCCGGCACGAAGAGCGGATTTTCGATGCGCAGGATCTGCANNTGCCCCTGGCCCAGCGAATGCGCTGGCCCACATGGGCTGAAAGACGCTCCGTCGCCAGTCCCGCTGCCTGCGGGATATTGATGTACGCCGTATTCCAGCCGTGCGTCTGCATGCGCAGCGAAGTATGCGCGTCCTCGGTTACCGTCTCCACCGCAACGCCGCCCACCTCATCCAGCGCGCTTCGGCGCAGCACCGCGCACGAGCCGCAAAAAAACGCAGCGTTCCAAAAATCATTGCCATCCTGCACCACGCTGTAGAACAACTCGTCTTCGCTGGGGATGGCGTGAAACTGATCCAGGTTGCGTTCGAAGGGATCGGGCGAGTAGCAGTGCTGCGGCGTCTGCAGCACCGCAAGTTTCTGGTCGCGCAGAAACCAACCCATCGTCAGTTGCAGAAAGCTGCGCGTCGGCACGTGATCGCAGTCGAAGATCGCGACAAACGGCGAGTCCAACCGCTCCAATGCGTGGTTGATATTTCCCGCCTTGGCATGCTGGTTGTCGTCGCGCGTCATGTATCCGATGCCCGCCTCTTCGGCGAACACGCGGAACTCTTCCCGCTTGCCATCGTCGAGGATGTAGACATTCAGCTTGTCCGCTGGCCAGTCGATGTTCATCGCGGCCAGCGCCGTGAAGCGCACCACACTCAGCGGCTCCGTATAAGTCGGAATCAGCAGGTCCACAGCGGGCCAGTCTTCGGGGTCATTTGGAAGCGGAACAGGCGTGCGCCGCAGCGGCCGCAGCATTTGCAGATAGCCGAGCAGGAGTACTACAAACGCATAACTCTCCGCGAGCAGAAGCAGGCAGACAAAAAACGCATCGAGTCCTGTCCAGTTTGCTCCCGGATTACGCAACAGCGCGATGACCGACGAGAAGCGCCAAAAGGCGTATCGAACCGTGGAGTAGACCGACAGAAGCATCAACGTCAAGCTCACCAGATACGACCTCGAACTGCGGTCGATCCAGATGGCGATGAACAGTGTCAGCAGTGCAAGGATGAGTTGGTGTTCCCAGTTGAGATAAAGCGCCGCCGTGAAGCAGAGGAAGAGAATTCCACCCGCAAGAACCGCAAATCGGAGAGCCCGCAACAGCCTGGTGTCACCCGATTCGAACTCTTTCCACAAAGGTGAGCGCGTCACCGTTCACCCCAGCGCACGCTGCGAATCTCCGCCGTCGCTGGCGGGGACACGCTCCTGAGCCACAACGCCACATCGAGGTAATCCTGCGATACCGGCGCGTAGGGCGCGTAATCCAGTACAGTCATTCCCTCGGCCAGAGCCTCGCTCACCGCCTGCGATCGCCGAATCGCAAACCGCAGAAGACGATCTCCAAGCTGGCGCCGGAATACCTCGCGAACATCCAGGTGAAGCGGAAGCGACGCATCGAACTGGTTCAGCACGTAGAACGGCAACAGGGGCCGGCCCTCGGAATCCGTGATCCCCCGGAACAATCGTTCCACCGCCTGCAGGCTGATCACCGAGTTCATGTCAGGCGCCACCGGCACAAGCACCGTGGGTTGGAGATCGACCACACGCCGCACCAGCCAACTAACGCCCGTGGAGAGATCGACCACCACGCGATGGTTGCCTACGCCATCCCGCAGAATCTCCTCGGTCAGAATCTCCCGGTGGCGGTCGTCATCACTCTTTCCGGAAAAGTCGTGGACCACCACCGAGATTGGTTGATCGGCAGTATTTGCCCGCGGCGGAAATGAGCGCACCACGCCGGGACGAATCTCCTGCGCGCCAAAGTAGATTGGAAGTAGGCCGTGCGAAGTCGTGTCTGCCAGCACCACCTTCTCCCCTTGCGCTGCGAGCGCGCGGCCGAGCGTCGCCACCAGGCTGGTCTTGCCCACTCCTCCCGCCAGCGAAAAGACCGCCAACAGCGGTGTCCGAGCGGTGCCCGGACGCATCGGTTGCATGGCGGGCAACTCCGGGCCGGCGTGTTCAAAGACCCCCTTCAGGGCAAACCAGCGCGCCGCAACCCGCTCCCGCGAGTCCTGCAGAGTATCTCCTCCGGACGTTTCCGCCTTATAGGCCTGCGAGATCGCCTGGGATACAGTAGGCCTCGACGGCATCTGCGAAGCAAACAGCCACGCCGGAGCGTTCTGCTCTACCTCATCCTGCTCAACGCTTCGGCCTCCCGCGGCCGCTGGGCCGACTACCGTTTCCACAGTCGCATCACTCGCTGGATGGAACGCGCCCTCCGCGCCCAATGGATTCCGCGCCACAGAGGAAGCCTCCGCCGGAGCCCTGACCAAATCCTGCCAGCCCGAAGACGGAACCTGCTCCATATTGCTGGGACCGTCGGTCCTCAAATCGCCCGGCCCAGTGCTCGAAGTCGCATACGGTTCGCCCAGCGGACCGCGCGGCTGAGGACCCGCCAATTGACGCCGTCGCAGTTCGGACTCCGCATAGACCAACGTCTGCCGTCTGGCCGAGGAGTGGGCCTCAGCAATCTCGCGTTCCTCTCGCAGCGCACGCACGGCAGCATGCGCTGCAGCCTCTGCCCTGCGCGCCGCTTCCACCCGTTCTGCGGCTGCCTTTGTTTTTGCCGCCTCCGCACTCCGCGGCGACGGAATCCGCAATGTCTGACGGTCGTTGCTATCCTGCGAATGCACCGTCGCCTCTGCCGTCAACGCGGCCCGTTCGGCCTCCGCCGCGGCCGCCTCAGCCTCCAACTGCGCTTTCAACTCCCGCTCCAGCAGCGCCTTCGCTGCGCGATACCGGACCTGCGCGCGATACTCCCGGCGGGATGCCGAATAATCCCGGTATTTCGCCCCTTGCAGATTGGCCCACGAATAGAGGGCAGCCACGTCCTCCGGCGTACTGTCAGCCGTCGGTTGACCGTCCATTTCGGTGCTGCGTGAGCCCATCGGAACCCCATTCTGACCCGTTTCCACATTGCGCTTACGGCCACAACGGGCGCATTCCCTTGCATCGATTTCACTCACTCAAAATCGTCCATACAATTGATTTGAGGCTACTTTGGCCCGTATACCAAGTCAATGACACTGCGGTGCGACTTAAGTGTGACGACCTAAGGCGCACTCGCACGCACTAACTCATTGGACTCCTCGCCCAAATTCCCGGTAGCTCTTCCAGGACGGCCAGGTCCACCCGGCCCTGCCATCGAACGAAATCCATCAGCGCTCCCCGTCCCGCATCGTCATTCTTCTCCCCGGGCAACCCAGTTCCACGCGCCTCGGTCCTGCCCGATATGCTACCTTTGGAGTGTGGTTCGAGAGCGTAGCTCAGTTGGTAGAGCATCGCCCTTTTAAGGCGTTGGTCCTGGGTTCGAGCCCCAGCGCTCTCACCATCAAATCAATCACTTCCAACACATAAGACCCGTAGAAACCGCGGCTGGGACGCCCGCGTGTCTCTCGCACTGTAAGCTCTACCGCGCCCGCACGACCTTCACCAGCTTCGCTTCGCTCAGCCCCAGCTCTGTCCCCGTATGCGTCAGTTTCTGTCCGGCCTCATCCCAATGCAGATGCGCAATCTCCGACGCGCCCCTCTCATAGGCATAGGTCGTGCCATCGTCGCTGTACAAGTCGAAATTGGCGTCGGCCCCGGGATAGACCCGCAACTCCTGCAACGCCTGCTTTTCGTTCGTGCTCTCGACCGGCACGCCCATCGGCAGAATCGACCCTGCCCGCACAAACAGCGGCAGCGTATCGATAGGCGCCGACACCGTCACCGCCTGACCGCCATGCACCTTCTCGTTGGTCCAGAAGTTGTACCAATCCGTTCCGGCGGGCAGTTAAACCTGGCGACTCGTCATTCCCTGCTCCACCACGGGCGCCACTAACAGCGCCGGCCCGAACATGTACTCGTCCCCAATATCCGCCACCTTCGGATCATCCCCAAAGTCCATAAACAGCCCACGCATAAACGGTGCTCCCGTCAGATGCGTCCTGTAGGCGAGCGAGTAGATGTAAGGCATCAGCGTATAGCGCAGCCGGAGATACTTCTCAAGAATCGGTTCTGCCTGCTTCCCGTACGACCACACCTCATTCTGCGGCCGGCTCCTGTGCGCCCTGAAGTTCGGCTGGAACGCGCCGTACTCGAACCAGCGCACGTATAGCTCGGGATAGTCGTCGTAGTTGTGCACCTCATCGCGCGCATCGCTGGGGTCGATCAACACCGGCCGATCCGGCTTGTGCGAATACGGCAGATACTGCCATCCGCCGATGTCGGTGCTCCAATACGGCATTCCGCTCGCCACAAAGTTGATCCCAGTCGGCACCTGCCGCTTCAGCGTGTCCCAATTGCCGCTGATATCCGACGACCAGAAGATCGCCCCATTGTGCTGCGCCCCAAGATACGCATCCCGCGCGAGAATCAGAGCACGCTCACTCATGTCCTTACGCATGCCGTCGTAAATCGCCGCCGTATGAAACAGCGGATAAACATTGAAAAACTCCGTCCCCGGCCCCACATGGAAATAGCTCCCATTCGGCGGCAGGTCCGGCTCCGTCTCATCCGCCCAGAAGGCATCGAAGCCCTTCGTCACGTAGTTGTCGCGCACCACATCCCAGTACCAGCGCGCAGCCTCGGGATTGGTCGTGTCGATATCGGAGCCCGCACGGTCATACGGCAATCCATTGGTCGGTGTCCCATCCGCCAGGTGCATGAACCACCCCTTGTCCAGCACCGTCTTGTAGTACCGGTCCTCCGGAATAAAGCGCGGCCACACGCTGATCATGGTGTGGAAGTTCATCGCATGCAGCTCGCGGTTCATGCCAACCGGGTCCGGCCACTTCGCCGGGTCCATATCCATCTCGCCCATCTTGGTGTAGTGGAACCAGTCGATCACCAGTACGTCCGCCGGAAGATGCCGATCGCGATATCCCTTCGCCACCGCCATCAACTCCGCCTGACTGGTGTATCGCTGCTTGCACTGGATGTACCCATACGCCGACTTCGGCAACATCGGCACATCGCCCGTCAACAATCTGTATCCGGAATAGATCTCGTCGTACGTCTTGCCAGCGATTACAAAGAATGAAACCCGCTGGCCAACATCCGACTTCCACCGCATTGAATCTCCGAGATACGCAAAGTTGACGGTTGTCCTCGAAGGGTTGTCCCAGACCAGCCCATATCCTTTATTCGTAACCACAAAAGGCACACACACGCTCTGGCCGCCCACAGCGTTATAGTCATGGGCACAGCGCACAATATGCCCGCGCCGGTCCAGATACCCTTCCTGGTTCTGCCCTAACCCATAGAAGTGTTCGTCCTTCGTCGTCGAGAAGGACGCCCCCACTTGGTAGAACGGAGCGTCCGTCGGCCGCCGGTCATTCAAGATGCCCGCATTGCCATCCTTGTAATTTGGCACGGACATCTCCCATCCGCGCATCTGCACCAGCGGCGGGCCATCCGCGTTCTTGATCGTTCTTGATCGAAATCCCAACCCCCGGCGTCGACCCGCCAAAGAACTTCGCAATATCCGCCTGCGTCCCCGTCTGCGTGTACTTCCCGCCCTGCGGCGCCACTGTCACGCTCATCCGCGCCGACCGCAGCACATCCCCGCCCGCACCTGACTCCTTCGTCCACCCGCCCGCCTCCGGCTTCGCCGAAATCCCATACCCCGCCGCCGCCGCCGCCCGCTCCTTCATCAAGCTGATGCTCACCCGCACCACATTCTCCGCATACGGTTCCACCATCACCGTAACTTCACCGCGCGCCACGGTCATCGGCTGCGCCTGCAACTCCGGCGCGCACGCCAGCATGACCGCTGCAAACATCGCCGCCCTTAGAAGCAAACCTGTACCTGGCCTCATGAGTAATCCGGAGTGATACGACTGGGAAACACGACTGACATTAGCGACCATATCCCTCTTCACAAAGTGGCCCTCTTGTCTTCAATCGTCTGTACTCGGCATGGGACAAACGCAAACTCGCTCGAACGCGAGCCTGAAGAGCCCGAAGCTCTGGGTTCGCCTCCTCGGAACAGCTGACGACAGCGCTGAACACGTCACCGGTGTATGAGTCCACTTCGTAAGTATCCACTACGACGCTGTCGTTCGATGGAGCATCCCAAATAACTGTATAAAGCGTGTAGCGGGTGGCGCCCTCGTTTTCGTCCCGATCAGCTTCGACCTTAGGCAATCTCTTCTGGGCGGAGTTAAGTGAGGCCATTACTAGCGCCTCCGCTTGGGCAGACGTTATCGTCCGGGCAGGCCGGATGGGTACCTGCGGGGGAGCGGCCTGAAGGAAAAACGTCAGCATGAGAATCGTGTGCATAGCCAAATTCACAGTTTGCAAGACAGGTGAAGAGCCGGATCAAGTCAAACTAGGCTGCCCCTCCGCCCGCTTTTTCCACTTATAAACCCGCGCCGAATTCTTCCAGAAATACTTCTCCTGCACCGCCCGCGACTTGGTCGAAAAGAACTTCTTCACCAGACCAACCTCTTCCGGAATCGTAGCCACCCCATAGCTGTTCGGATAATCCGACCCAAAGATCACGCGATCCTCGCCAAACATCCCGAACAAATACTCCAGCCGCGCCCGCAGCGGCTCATAATCCTTCACAATCACGTTGTCAGACAACCGCGGGTGGTACACCTCAGACAGCTTCACCACAATATTCGGCCGGTCCGCCATCGCCTTCACCACCGCTTCATACGCCTGCTGCCCATCGGGCGTTGGATCGAACGATGGCAGATGGTCCATGATGATGCGCAGCGTCGGAATCGCGTCGGCCAGCAGCACGTTGGCCTGCATCAGGCCCATGCTCGGATTGGCAGTATCGAGCGCCAGGTCAGCCTGCGCCAGCAGCTTCAAACTCGCAACCTGATCCGTTTTGAGCGAAACCTTCCCGCCGTCCGTGTTGTAGAAGCGGCTGGAGCGAATCGCGCGATACAGCGGATCCTTGGCAAAGTGCGACACGTACTGCCCGAAATCCGGCCGCCCCGGATCGAGGCTCCCGCACACGCCAACCATGAACGGATCGGCCCGGCACACCTCCAGATACCACAGGTTGTCGTCAATCCACGAACTCGACTCCACCACAATCGCCCCCACAATCCCGGTCGGCTTCGCCAGCGTGCTGTACATCGATGGCAGCGACGGCTTGTTCAACGCGCGATACGCCTGCGACCCCATGTAGCCCGAGAACACCGGCCGCGTATTGTCGAACAAATGAATATGCGAGTCGATCACCGGCACCGCATCCCCTTCAGCCGCCAGCGCCCTCACCGCTCCTGAAAGCCCTACCCCGGCCATCGCCGCCGTCCCCACAAAACTCCGCCGCGAAATCAAACCCTGCATCCCTTCCATCGAACCTCCCCGCACGACCGTCCACTCACAGCGTCGTCATTCTGACTCGAAGAGTCAGAATCTCCGTATTTGTCTTCCTCCGGCCCTCTTCCCATCCCGAATAGCTGTCAACCCCCTTCGATCACAAGTAACTTTATTTTTGTTCCGCAAGTCCCACTTCGCCAAATACTTACACCAGCGCGGCACCGAACAAATAGTTGGCATAGGAGTTTGTGTCCACATGCTAGAATTAAGGTAGTAAGTAGAGATCAAAGAAACGCCCCGGCTAGCCTCCGGGGATTTTTTTGCGCCTGCCGAACGGCGTTCGCAGCGGTTAGAGCCTTGTTCGGCTGCAACTCCAATCGAATCTAATATTTGCCTGTAAGTCACCTGGAATCTGATATTTGGAAGGGGTCAGTTCCATCATCTCATTGTAAACAAGTGGCTTAGACATACCCCCCCCGGGGGGGGTTACCCCCTTCTAAGGCTTCGTGATGACCACGTACCGGTCCGTCGTCTCCCACCGCACGTGCAGCTCGGTCGATGTCGCCGTGGTGTTCTCGAACGAAATGCTCATGACTTCCTGCGGCGCCGTCATCGGCTTGGCCTTCATCGGAATGCGGCCAAGGTCCATCTCCGGTTTGTATTCGGTCCCCCACTGGCCGGTCTGGTTGTTGATGATGAGCTTCCACGCGTCCGCAGTGGGCCACGTGTAAATTGTGTGCGTCCCCGCCGGCACCAACAGGTCACCGAACTTTAGCGGCACGGATGTAATGAGCGTAGTCGCAGGGTTCGCGCCCGTCCGCCACACCTGACCGTAGGGCACCAGTCCGCCCATAATCTTGCGCCCGCGCATATGCGGCGTGTTGTAGTGAATGTCAATCGTGCCGCCAGCCACAGCAACAGTTGCGGTCGCGGCCTCACTAGCCAAAGGCGCACCTGGCTGGGCCGGCGCCATTCCGGCCATCTGGCCCTTGACCGGAGTACACGCAACAGACAGCAGCGCGAACGCAACGACAGCGCAGATGGCGCGCGAGGAATCTTGGCGAAGTTTCAAATATGCAAGTTTCATGGGGTCTCTTTCTTTGAGCCGTATTGCGGAGATTGAGCACTGGGTTAGCGTTACAGCCAGCGCAATTCTGTTCCGTCAGTCGTGTCGATGCTCGATCATCCAACCTTTCCTGTCAAGCGCCCACCGTGCGAATTCGCCGCTTCCCATGCTAGGCTTAACCTGCGCGCCCGTAGCTCAGATGGATAGAGCGGCAGCCTCCGAAGCTGTAGGTCAGAAGTTCGAATCTTCTCGGGCGCACCACCTTCACTCTTCGCACCCCCCTCAATTCCCTGCCGACCCCGCCTTCGCCGAAGCCGCCATCGCAGCCTCTGCTGCCGCAGCCTTCGCCGCCCACGCCTCATACGTAAGCTGGTCTTTCATCGTCACCCAATCGGCATCGGGTAGCACCATCAGGTCCTCCCGCTTGATGTTCGGCAGCCCAACATCCAGCGCGTCGACCCCACCCTCGCGCTCATCGCGCATCTCGCTCGTCCCAACCGTGACGTCGTTTGCCTTGGCCCACGCAGACACCTTCACCGTCGGCATCACCTCGATCTGCTGCTCGGTCCATATGCCAAAGTGAATATTCTTTTCCAGCCACTCCGCTGCGTCCCGGTTCTCCCAACTTGGCCTGTGGCTCACCCCGGGATAGAACACCGTCGTAAACATGTCCTTGTCCGTGCCCCGCACGGCAATCGCCCGAGCCTTCACCTCGTCGAACCAAGGCTGCAGGTGGTGCGGAATATCCATCACCGTATCCGCCGCCCCATTCATCACAAACATCGGCCCGCGCTCCGCATTCAGCGCATAAATGATCGCGCTCCGGTCGCCAATCACCTGCAACGCCCGGTACGGCGGCCCTTGGCAAGGAAGTGGCCCAGAGTCGAAATATCCTCCCGGCCCGTCAAACACGCCCGCCCCACTCAGCACCAGCGCATGAATCCGCGTATCGATCGCTCCCGCAATCCCCGTCACGAACGACCCCATCGAATATCCCAGCACCGCGATCCGCTTCGGATCCACCTCCGGCTGCTGCGTCAGGTAGGTCACGCCCTGCATCAGGTCGACCTGCATCAGCCCGGCAACGCGCTGACCCCAATCCGTCGCCGGCACGCCGTCCGGCGGAGTCACGCGCTTATCGTGCGAGCTCGCGCGCGACTTCTTGTCGATATTCCGCTCGCCCTCGCCGATCATGTCGTACGTCACCACAACCGCGCCGGCCTTTGCATACTCCATCCCGGTATACATCGCATACCAGCCAAACTTGTCCGAGCCATGCCCGTTCACCATCAGAATGCCCGGCAGCTTGCCCTTCCACTTCGCCACCTTTGGGTCGGGCCGGTAGACGATCGCCGTAATCAACATTCCATCCATCGTGTGATAGGTCGCCCGATCCGCCAGCACCCCAGGGGTCGGCGAGAACGTCGACCACTTCTTCGCGTCCAACGCCGGCAGCTTATCCGGCACATACAGAATCCTCCTGATCTGCGCCCGCCACGCTGCCAGCCGCGCTCCGTTCTGCTTCGCCGTAAATTCCGTCGCAGGCTTCTCCGGTGGAACTGCCGCGCCCACGCCGCCATAATGCCCACCCGGAGCTCCCGCCGGAGCAGCCCCGGCCCGAGGTGCAGAAGGAGTAGTAGCAGGTGGCGTGGCAGGAGCCTGCGACCAACCCAATCCAGCGCTTACCCCAAGGCTCAACCCAAGCCCGGCCACCACCACGCGCAAACTTGTCATACCACCCTCCCAGATTTTCACAGACCACCCTATACCAATCGCCACCGACCTCGCATCTATGGCGGTTGTTCCCGGCGCAGCAACTTTACGGCTCGTCCGTGAACAGGTCTTCAATGGTGGTCGCAAACAAGCGTGCAAGCTTGAACGCGAGCGGGAGCGAAGGATCGTATTTGCCGGTCTCGATTGCGTTGACGGACTGGCGCGACACCTCCAGGCGGTCGGCGAGTTCGGCCTGAGACCAGCCTAGCTCGGCGCGGAGGTCGCGCAGACGATTCTTCACCGGTGCCTCCTCTGGAGAAACGGCGTGCTGATGCCGACGAAACACCAGAAGAGAGTGAACGTCCAGGTCGGCTGGAAATGGACGATGTGGGTAAACGACTCGAGCATTCCCCATACCGACGTAACCGCGAGGACGCCACCGAGTCCCCACAGCATGGCCTGAACGAAGATGTTGCGCCGGAATTCATCCTTCTCTTCAGCCAGGTAAAGTCCGACCGTGACGATGATCCCGATAATCGCAACTGCGGGCAGGACGGCGAGAAGGTAAGCGAGCAGCCCCTTGGGATGCACTCTGTGAAAGTACGAGACCACGAAAACGGTGAGCACAAGGCAGGCAGACATGGCGACAGCAAACTGGCGAAGGTAACGACGGATTGCGGGATTGCTTTGCAGGCAGTTCATATTGGCTTCCTTTGTTGCATCTGTTCCTTCAAAGCAGTTGGCGACCTATTCGGCTGGCAGCGGGTTGGAGATGCGGTAGGTGATCTTGGCCGCAATAACAGCCAGGCAGAACGCGAAAAGTTCGCTGAATGGAAACAACTGGCCGTGCCATCCGAAGATGCGCAGGAACCCCGCGAAGAGATTCAAGGACATGCTGGCGCCCGCCCCCCACAGCAGGCACCGCATCATAAGATAGCGTTTGAAATCGTCGCGCTCGGCCTTCAGATACGCGGCTGTGAGCATGAAAACGATCAGCAAAGGCAGGAATGGCAGCGCCGCACAGGCATAGAGTTCCCAGCCCACGGGATGCGTTCGATAGACAAAGTAGTCGGTGCCGCTGAAGATGACGAAGTAGCTCGCCATAACAGCGAAGCTTCGCCTTTGATAGATGCGCGTTGCGGGGGTTTTCATGTCGGTCTCCTTTGCTCGATGACAAGGACACTTTACGTCAAGCTTCCTTGTCATGTCAAGGGGACTTGTCACTTATTTTTGCGAAATGCTTGGGCCCTCCCCCGGTCGTTGTTACGCTTGAGCGTATGAACGTGAACTTTGCCGAGCGCGCGCATAACCACAACTGGAAGCTCGACCCGATCGTGCGCTCCCTGCTCGACACGGACTTCTACAAACTGCTGATGCTGCAGTTCATCTGGAAGAACTTTCCGGCAGTTCACGTCACCAGCGAGGTCGTAAACCGGACAACAAGAGTCCAACTTGCCGACGAGGTCGACGCTCATGCGTTGATCGCCCAGATGGAGCATCTGCGTGAGATCAAGTTCCGCCGGTCCGAATTGATCTGGCTAGCTGGCAACACCTTCTACGGCACGCGCCAGATCTTCGAACCCGCGTTCCTGGCGTGGCTGGAGTCCGATTTCCGCCTATCGAACTATGAGGTCACACAGCAGGATGGGCAACTCTCCCTGCGCTTCTCGGGCCTCTGGACCGAAGTCACCATGTGGGAGGTCTACGCGCTGGCCCTGGTCAGCGAGATGCGCACCCGCGCCGCGCTCGCCCGGCTCAACGAGATGGAATTGGACATTCTCTATGCCCACGCGAAGACCCTGCTGTGGGACAAGATCCAGCGCCTGGGTGCGGTTCCCGAGGTCCGTATTTCCGAGTTCGGAACTCGCCGTCGGCATAGTTTTCTGTGGCAGGAGTATGTGATCCAGACCATGCGGGCGACGCTGGGTGAAAGTTTATCGGGCTCGTCCAACACCTTCCTCGCCTACAAGCACGATCTCGAGGCGATGGGCACCAACGCGCATGAGTTGCCAATGGCCATGGCAGCGCTCACGGGCGACGACGACGAGGCGCTGTACGCGTCGCAGTACCACGTATTGGAACTCTGGCAGAAGAGCTACGGCGGTGAGCTTCTGATCCTCCTTCCCGACACCTTTGGCACCACGCAGTTTCTCGAGGGCGCTCCAGACTGGGTGGCCGACTGGACCGGCCAGCGCGTGGACTCGAAAGACCCGTTTGTGGCCGGAGATGAGTACATCCGCTGGCTGCTGTCACGCGGGCGCGATCCGCGGCGCAAGCGGCTGATCGCCTCCGACGGCCTCGATGTCGACGAGATTCTCCGCCTGCATGAATACTTCCACGGCCGCATCCGGTTCTCAGCCGGCTGGGGTACACTGCTGACCAACGACTTTCGCGGCTGCCATCCACGCGGCGACCGCGACCTCGAGCCAATCAGCCTGGTCTGCAAGCTGATGACGGTCGACGGCAGGCCTGCCGTGAAGCTCAGCGACAACCCACGCAAAGCCACCGGCCCCGAGGATGAAGTCGAGCGCTATCGCCGCGTCTTTGGAACAGTCGCCGTGGGCGCCACAGAGGTGCTGGTCTAGTAGACGGTCCTCCGTCGCCTGATCACGAAATCTGTCGCCCCGTAATGAGGGGTGGATATACTAGGCGCCATGAAAGAAACCCAGAGACTCTTACGGTTTGCGGCGGCGGTCTGTTTGCTGCCAGTGATGTTGGTGCAGCAGAGCTTTGCGTGGGGCATGGATGGCCACATGCTGATCAACCGGCTCGCCGGCGCCGCGTTGCCTGCGGATGTGCCTGCATTTCTCCGCACCCCCGCAGCGCTCGATGCGCTGGCCTACTACGGCCCGGAGCCGGACCGTTGGCGCTCGCCAGCCGAGCCGGAACTGAATGCGGCCCAGGCCCCCGAGCACTTCCTCGATCTTGAGTGGGCGGACCTCGCCGGCCCTCTGCCACGGCGGCGCTACGACTACATCCGAGCGCTCGCCATAGCGCAGGCGAAGCATCCGGATATGGTGCTGACGCCAGACAAGGTAGGCTTGCAGCCGTACGTCACGACCGAGGTCTACGAACGCTTGCAAAGCGCATTCCGCGACTACCGCGCGTTGCTCGCTGCCAAGCAGGACACCAAGCCGTCCGAGGCCGAGATCACGTTCCTCGCAGGATGGCTGGGGCATTACGTAGCGGACGGATCGATGCCGCTGCACACCTCAATCCAGTACAACGGGTGGACGGGGCCGAACCCAAATGGCTACACAACCGAGCACCACATTCATGCCCTGTTCGAGAGCGAATTCGTCCACGCAAACGTGAAGTTGGCGGATGTCGCCCCGCTCGTCAATGCGTCAAAGCCCGTCCCATTGGGCGATGTGTTCAACGATTACATGGCGTACCTTCGCCACTCGAACTCGCTGGTCGAGCAGACCTACCAACTGGAGAAGGCGGGCGGTTTCGTAGGTGCCGGAACGCCGGAAGGCAAGGCATTCGTAGACCAGCAATTGGCAGCGGGCGCGATTGAGCTGCGCAACATGATCTATACCGCGTGGCTGAAGTCGGCGGAGCCAGTTCCGCCCTATCGCGGGAGTTGAAACCGCTGTCGCCTGGTTACTAATCGATCACGATCGGGACGATCGGGACAATCGGGTACTGATGGCGCTGGATGCGCGTGTGCAGCCGCTGTAGCGGTGGGGTCAGCGCTAATGCAATCAGCGGCGCGGCAACCACAGAGATTGCGGCCCAGAGCACAAGGGCGTGCCATTCCCACCTCCAGAGCTGGCGGGTGAGCGCGATTGGCGCGGTTCGCGCGGCCTGAAAGAACAGTCGTGGTGAGAGCGGCATCGCGGAGGTGTGGAATACGCGCGAGCCGAGCCGAATGAAAGGAATCACCAGCGCGAGTTCAAGCGGAAACATGGCGTGGTTCGCAATCTGCGATGCAACCACATTCAAGCGAAATGAAAACGACGCGGCCAGACAGAGGACAGTAGTGGTGCCGATCAGCGGGTTGATCCCGATCAGCAGGCCAGCGGCAATGCTCCAGGCCAGCGAGCGGGGCGTTGCTCCCATGCGCAGCAGCGCCAGGATCGGCAGGACGCCTCGGCGGTAGATCCAGCTATGGTGCGCGGTCATGGCGGAATGAGGCACAGGAACAGGATAGACTGTGCGCATAGAGTTCGCGGAATTCCGCGCATTGGAGAGATTGGAAGTGGTTCGATTCTTGAGGTCGCTCGGCAGGGCTGTAAAAGCGACGACGATATTCTTGCTTGGTGCGCTGGAGCTAATAGTCAAGCGACCAGCGACCCGCGAGCAGAGGGCGGAATGGCTCCACCAATTCGCTGCCCGGGCGATGCGCGGTTCCGGCATTGCGATGCGCGTGGAGGGAACGTTTCCCGAACGCGGGGTGGTGATCTCAAATCACACGGGTTACCTCGACATCATGACCTTCGCGGCGTCCCAGAGGTGCGTGTTCGTGTCGAAGTCCGAGATGGCCGACGTGCCGTTGCTGGGCTGGATGACGACGATGGCGGGGACCGTCTACGTGGAGCGGGGCCGCGGCGGATCCGCGCTGCGGGCGAGGGGCGAAATACAGGCCGCAGCCGACGCGGGACTGCCCATCGTGATCTTTCCCGAGGGCACAACCAGCAACGGCAGCACGGTGCTGAAGTTTCATAGCGGTTTGCTTGGCCAGGTGTTGGAGGCCGGTCAGCAGATCACTGCCGCGTATGTGACGTATCGGCTCACGGAAGACAACGGGCCGGGAGTGACGATTGAGAACGACGTGTGCTACTGGGGCGACGATGTCAGTCTGTTCCGGCACATCTTCGGACTGCTGGCGTTGCGTGGCGTCGAGGTGAATATGCGGATTGGCGAAAAGCCCATCGCATTTACCGCGGACGCGCTGCACCGCAAACAGGCCGCGATCGAGGCGCGCGCAGCCGTAATGGAACTCGGCGGCGTCCGCGATGCCGTCACGGCAGTTTAGATCGCGGCAGGCCCGACCGGCGGCATTAATTTGGCCTGATGCAGACGCTGTAAAACCTGCTCGACCGACCAGTCCAGCGAGTCTGTGCCTTCCACCGTTACCGAGGCGCGGGCGGCGGATGGGACGACGTAGAGGTCGGCCATTGGGCGCGCAGTGGCCTGGAACTGCTCGCGTACCGACTCTTCCGTGCGGCCACGCTCGCGAACGTCGCGGTGGATGCGGCGCACGAGGCAAACGTCGTGCGGCGCGTTCACGTAGATCGAGAAGTCATAGCACGGCACCAACTCCGCGAAATGCAGCGCTAGAATCCCTTCCACAATCACGACACCCATCGGCACGATGCTGTCGAAGGCGCCCGCGACCCGGGAGTGCGTCTTGAAGTCATACACGGGTCGCTGAATCGTCTCGCCTTTGGCCAGCGCGCGGACGTGCTCGATGATCAGCTCGGACTCCAGCGAGTCGGGGTGGTCGAAGTTGCGCTTGTGCCGCGAGTCCAGCGGAAACTGCGAGAGGTCGCGGTAGTACAGGTCAAGCGGAAACAGCGTCGCGTCGAGTTGCGTGGCCAACTCGGCGGCGAGCGTGGTCTTGCCCGAGCCGGAGCAACCGGCGATTCCAAGCACAAGTGGGCGGCGCTGCTTTGCGGTCTCCATTCGAGGCATGCTATTGGGCGGCGATCTGCGGCACAAGTGCGGTGAGTAAGCCGGTGAACTGCTGCTCCACGCGGCGGCCAATCTCCATCACATCTTCGTGGTGGATGGTCTCGCCGGTGACGCCCGCGGCCATGTTCGTGACCAGCGAGAGCCCGAGGACTTCGATTCCCATGTGGCGGGCGACGATTACCTCGTGCACCGTGGACATGCCGACGAGGTCCGCGCCCAATGTGCGGAACGCGCGAATCTCGGCAGGCGTCTCGAAGCTTGGGCCGAGCACCCCGAGATAGACTCCCTCGCTGAGCGGAATGTTCTGGCGCGCAGCTTCAGCCTGGGCGAGTTTGCGCAACGCCGGCGAGTAGGCGGTCGACATATCGAAGAAACGCTGTCCAGCACCGGGCGTGCAGGCAAAGCGAGGATCGTTCGGCCCCAGTGCGGCGTTGGTTCCGGTCAGGTTGATGTGGTCGGAGATGGCAACCAGCGAGCCTTGCGGAATATTCGCGCGGATGCCGCCGGCGGCGTTGGTGACGATCAGCGTCCGACATCCCAGCAGGCCTAGCACGCGAGGGGGAAACGTGACCTGATCCATCGGGTAGCCTTCGTAGGCATGCACGCGGCCCTGCATCACGGCGACAGGCACGCCGCCGATTGTTCCCAGCACCAGCATTCCCGAGTGGCCCGCGACCGTGGATTGCGGGAAGTGCGGAATCTCCGCATAGGGGATCGTGACGGCGTCCGCGACCTGGGAGGCGAATCCGCCCAGACCAGAGCCGAGGATGATGCCGATGCTTGGGGGGAGGCCGACCAGCGTGAAGATATGATCGACGGCTTCCTGCGCTTTGCTGAAGAGATCTACCATGGCTGCTCCTGCATTTCGGTTCAAGCTAGTGTATGCGAGATGCGGGCCGGGTTGGATTCAATTCCTACCAGGCTATACCCCCCCCCGGGGGGGGGGTGGTGGTAAGTACCGTGTTTGCAACAAGATGTCAAAAGTTCTCCTGCAAATATTTGATTCCATGGGCGTTATAGTCAAATATTTCATTCTACTGGGTTTAACGGACGCCACCTAGGCTCTTGCTTGCTTGCAAACATCAGATTCCATGATGGTTAGCGGATGTGTTGACTCCTTGACGTTTGGTATATACCATCGTAAATATTTGATTTCATGTTTGTTACAGGTAAATATTTGATTTCATGTGGTTTGCGGAGCACAAAAATCCCGGCTTTTGGCCGGGTTTTTCTCTCTTTCAATTTGCTACTACTCTTAATTGTAGCAGGTGGAGCATAACTAGTATGCCAACTCTATTCCATTTTGGGTCATGGAGTTAGGTCATTTGGGGGCTTGACACGAGATTTTGCTGAGCAAATCCGCAGAAATTATTTTGCGGGGTCTTCGGTGACAAGGCAACCCACCCTTTCGATGAAGCCGAAAGGATGGGCCACCCAGTTTTGGTGTCGTTTATTCCTCTTCGTCGTGGACGGGTTGTTTGGCTGCGGCCAGGATTTTTTCCGCGATCATTTGCGGCACTACATCGTAGTGGTCCATCTCCATGCGGAAGCTGCCGCGGCCCTGGGTCATTGAGGTTAGCGCAGTGCCGTAGGTGAGGATCTCGGCCATGGGAACCTCGGCGCGAATGACGGTCCCTGTATCGGTGCTCTCCATGCCCTGCACGCGTCCGCGACGCCCGCTGAGGTCGCCCATCAGCGCCCCGGCAAACTCGTCGGGCGCTTCAATCTCGATCTTCATTACGGGTTCCAGCAGGGCCGGCTTCGCCTGCTCCATACACTTGCGGAAGCCGATCCGCGCCGCCAGCTTGAACGCCATCTCGCTCGAGTCGACGTCGTGGTAGCTGCCGTCGACCACCGTGATTTTGAAATCCACCACGGGATATCCCGCCAGGTATCCGCGAGCAGCCGATTCGCGGACGCCCTTCTCCACTGCCGGAACATACTGCCGTGGAATTGCCCCGCCGAAGATCTCGTTGGCGAAGACGAAGCCCGCGCCTCGCGGCATAGGCTCGATGCGGAGCTTGCAGTCGCCAAACTGGCCGTGGCCTCCGGTCTGCTTCTTGTGGCGGCCCTGGGCCTCGGCGCGTCCCCTCACTGTCTCCAGGTAAGGCACTTTCGGCGCGTGCAGAATGACGTTGGTGTGATAGCGGCGGCTCAGCTTCGAGACCAGCGCCTCAATGTGCGGCTGCCCGGCGCCCGCCACCAGAAACTCGTTGGTCTGCGGATCGCGGAAGAACCTCACCATCGGATCGTCTTCCATCAACTTGTGCAGCGCAGGCGCAAGCTTGTCCTCGTCGGCTCGGGTCTTCGGCTCGATGGCATAGGTCATCGCCGGTTCGGGCATTGATACCTGGTCGAAAAACAGCTCGTGCGCCTTGTCGCCGAGAGTGTCCCCGGTCAACGCAACACGTAGTTTGACAGCCGCACCCAGATCGCCGGCGTGAAGTTCCTGAACCTCGACGGGCTTGCGGCCTTGCATGATGTAGAGGTGTGAAATGGACTCGGACTCCTGCCGCGTATAGTTCTGCACCGTGGTGTCGGTCTTCATCTTGCCGCTGATTACCTTGAAGAAGGTAACCCTACCGGTGAACGGGTCGGTCATCGTTTTGTAGACGAAGAGCGCGAGGGGCGCCGCATCGTCCACCTGCCGCATCACAATCTCTTCCTGCTCCTCCGCATTTGTGCCATTGGTGCCGTTGGACGACGCAGCCTTCATCCTTCCTTTTGCCGCAATCGGCTCGCGCTCGGCCGCAGCCGGGGCATAGACCTTCAGGAAGTCCAGCAGATGGTCGGTGCCCACGTTTCTCAGACCGCTGACGTACAGCACCGGAAAGAGCCTGTCCTCGCGAATTGCTTCGTGCAGTGCGGTGATCAGATGCGCCTCGGGGATGGTTCCCTCGCGGAAGTACTCCTCCATCAACTCATCCTTGCCTTCGGCGACAATCTCCACCAGCGCCTCGTGCGCGGCCTTCGCGTCCGACATCACTGCGTCGGGAATCTTTGCCACTTCGCCGTGGCCATCGCCATCCGGCTCGTACAGAAACGCCTTCATCGTGACCAGGTCGACAACGCCGTGAAAGCCATGCTGATCGACGATGGGCAACTGCACCGGGACCACCTGGCGGCCCCATCTTTCCTGCATCAACTCGATCATTCGCTGGCGTCCCACCCTGGTGTCGGCCTTGGGGTGGTCGACCTGATCGATGACGATCACACGGGGAAGATTCACCTCGGTCGCATACTTCCAGACGCGGTCGGTCACGGCTTCGATGCCGGTCTGCGCGTTCACCACAACCAGCGCTGCCTCAACCGGCAACATCGCGGCGCGAGTTTCATACAGGAACATGTGGAAGCCGGGAGTGTCGAGGAAGTTGATCTTGACTCCACTCCATTCGACGAACGCGGCCGCATTGGCCATCGTGGTGCGCCGGGCTACCTCTTCTTCGTCGTAGGCAGTTACTGCTGATCCATCCTCCACGCGCCCCCGGGTAGCCGTCATCTTCGCCGCCTGCAGCAGGGCTGCGATCAATGTCGTCTTGCCACTGTGCGCGTGGCCCACTACAGCGACGTTGCGGATGTCCTGTCCGAGATAATTTTTCATAGCCGACTCCTCTTGGTTCCCTGAAACAATGCACCGAATGTTATAGGAAGGTTTCGAGCGATGGTGTGACGCAACGCACCGGTCACTGATGGGTCACGCATAGGTCAATCAGGGGGCACGATCAAGGGTCGGGGGCCTTGCGAGTCAGGGTCGAACGCACTGGGATTGTTGGGCGCCTTCTACCTGCGCTCCACGGCCAACCCTTCGACGCATCCATCCTGGCGCCAGCCATCCGTGTCCTGTTCAAGCCATCGCCGCGATTCGGGCGGAGTGGCCTACCGCGGCGCACCAGCCCTGTTCAGACCGCACAAAGCTGCGGAACCCCGCGAAAGCGGCATCCTATCACAATGGGCTTTTCATCGGCAGGCGCAGGTGATCGGTGAATGAGGAAGCTTGGTATACTGAAAGTAGTTCTTTGAGTGCCGAATGCAATGTAGTTGCCAGCCCACAAATGGGGGGCGTCACGGCTTCGACGGGATTGCTAGCGGCAGAGAGGCATGCCGGGGTGTGGACACCCGTAATCGCTCACAAAATCATAAGTGCCGAACCTCAGTTCGCTCTTGCTGCCTAATTAGTTAGACAGCCGATCGCTCCAGCTTCGCCTACGGGCCGGTACCGATCGTCGCACAGTAGGCTGGTCTTCCCTGCTCCGTCTGAGCGGGTCGGACGAGACTGATCAGACTGGTCGTCATCGTTTCTTCGCCCGTTCCTAGCGCTGATGACGAGACAAAAATGAACGTGGAAAAGCATGAATGCTCTCTGTTGAAGGTAGTTTCGGACGTGGGTTCGACTCCCACCGCCTCCACCATTTCTGAATTGTCTTGCGTCAAACCCGATGAGCGACCCGACCCCAGCCTCCGCTCGTTCTATCTGGCTGAATCGGCTTGCGGCTGTCGGTTTCCTGATCTTCGCCTCCTACTTCTACTTCCGGACGGTTTCGTACTCGGCGCCCAGCCATGTGCAGATGAGTAGCCTGCCCTTGCAGAATCTGGACGGCTCGCCGCTTCCCGCGCAGACGACGCAAGGCAAAGCGATTCTGGTGAACTTCTGGGCTCCGTGGTGTGGGCCTTGCCGCGCGGAACTTCCGTGGCTTCAGCGGTTGCAACTGGAGCATCCGGAGCTTGTTGTGATCGGCGTTGAGGACGATCCGGATGAGTATCGGAACGCTGGGATTCTCGCTGCGCAGACGGGCATCTCGTATCCGCTGGTGCGGGCTTCCGGATCGGTGCGGTCGACGTTCGGTCATGTTGTGTTACTGCCCACTACGCTCTATATCAGCCGGTCGGGCAGAGTGCTTCATACGGTCAGCGGCGTGATCCCTGAGGCGCTGATGATGCGCTACGCGAAGGATGCCATAGCTGCCGATTAGGCCCTCCTTATTCCAGACTTCATCCCTGCGGGCGTTTTTCGTCGACAAAATTGCCGTAGCGTCGCCGCATGTGGAATGATGGTCGGGGCAATGTCAGCTACCGAAGGTTGAGGTCAGCATCATGGCAGCGAATTCGAAACTGCGATTTCTGGACGATAAGTGGGACGATGCGATAGCTGCGAAGCTGGATCCGCCCGAGCTGTTGCGATACAGGTCGAACCTGCTGGGATCGGACCTTAGAATCACCAACTTCGGCGGTGGCAACACCAGTTCCAAGCTGGACCAGGTCGATCCGCTGGATGGCGTGACGCGGAAGATTCTGTGGGTGAAAGGCAGCGGCGGCGACCTTGGGAGCATCAAGCGGTCGGGGTTTGCGACGCTGCGGCTGGACGAGCTGTTGGAGCTTGAGAAGGTCTACCGCGGGGTCGAGTCCGAAGACGAGATGGTGGACCTGTACTCGCAATGCACGTTTGGCAATAATCCTGTGGCTCCGTCCATTGATACGCCGCTGCATGGGTACCTGCCCTTTCCGCATGTGGACCACCTGCACCCGGACTGGGGGATCGCGCTGGCGGCCTCGGCCAACGGCAAGATCAAAATGGACGAATTTAATACGGAGTTCGGCCACAAGCTGGCCTGGCTGCCGTGGCAGCGCCCGGGTTTCGAACTCGGGATGATGCTGCGCAAGATTGTTCAGGATACGCCGGGATGCGATGGGGTGGTGCTCGGCGGCCATGGGCTGTTTACGTGGGGCAATACGCAGCGCGAGAGCTACCTGTCGACGATTACGATCATCGACCAGTTGGGCCAGTTCATCGCCGTCCATGCCGAAACCGCGGGCCACAAACACTTCGGCGGCGCCAAGGTGAAGAGCCGGGAGCCCGAAGTTCGCCGGGCCATTGCGCTGAAGATCATGCCGCACCTGCGCGGCGGCGTCTCGCGGAAGCAGCGCGTGATCGGCAGCTTTACCGACACGCAGCATGTGCTCGACTTTGTGAACTCGGTGCAGGCGAAACAGCTTGCGCATCTTGGCACGAGTTGTCCCGACCACTTTATCCGGACCAAGATTCGGCCCATGTTTGTGGAGTGGGATCCGGCCAACGACGCTGGAGAGTTGGATGAGCGGATCGACATGGCGCTTGAGACCTATCGCGCGGAGTATGCGCAGTATTACAAGGCGCACGCGCTGCCTGATTCGCCGGCGATTCGGGATGCGAGTCCGACCGTCGTCCTCGTTCCCGGGGTTGGCATGTTCAGCTTCGGGAAGAATAAGACGGAGTCGCGCATTACCGGCGAGTTCTACACCAACGCGATTGGCGTGATGCAGGGCGCTGGAGCGCTGGGCGCGGGCGTCGGCTGTACCGACATTCCGCAGGCTGGGCCGGCCGCAGCGGCGAGCGAGTTCCAGACCTTCGCGAACTATGTCGCGCTGCCCGCCAGCGAGGCCTTCCGGATTGAGTACTGGAAGCTGGAAGAGGCGAAGATCCGCCGCCAGCCGCCGGAGAAGGAGCTGAGCCGGCGGATCATGATGATCGTCGGCGGAGGCAGCGGCATTGGTCGCGAGGTGGCGCTGCTCGCGGCCCAGCGTGGCGCACACATCATGGTGGCGGACCGCGACATCAAGGGCGCGGAGAATGTGTGCGAAGAGGCGAAGGCCATTGCCGGCAAAGAGGCAGTGAGCTTCGTCAAAATCGACATTCGCGATCGGAAGACGATCCGCGCGGCGCTGGATGCGACGATCAGCCAGTTCGGTGGGCTCGATATCCTGATCAATACGGCAGCGATTTTTCCGGCGTCGCCCGATGGCGTCATTACCGATGCGATGTGGGGCGTGACGCTTGAGATCAACGTGACCGCGAATTTCATGCTGACAGATGAGGCGGAGCCGGTCTTCGCTGCGCAGGGTATCGATGCGAGCATCGTGCTGACCAGCTCGGCGAATGCGGTTGTGGCCAAGCGTGGCACCGAGGCGTACGACGTCAGCAAGGCGGCGCTCAGCCACCTGGTGCGCGAACTGGCGATCACTTACTCGCCGAAGATTCGCGTCAACGGCATCAGCCCGGCGACGGTGGTGAAAGGGTCGACGATGTTTCCGCGCGACCGTGTGATCGCCAGCCTGACTAAGTACAACCTGGTCTACGATGAGAAGTCCAGCGACGATGAGCTTCGCAACGAGCTGGCAAGGTTCTACGCCAGGCGAACGCTCACCGGCCAGCCCATCGATCCCAGTGATTGTGCCCAGGCGATCTTATTCCTCGCCGGGCCGTTGACACCCTGCACGACGGGCCACATCTTCCCCGTCGATGGAGGATTGACCGAGGCCTTCTTGCGATGAGAAAGACACGATGAAGAGTTCCACAAGACCACTGAAGCCCAACGACCAGAGAGCCTCGATTGCAGTAGACCTGGGCGCGGAAAGCTGTCGCGTCTCCTTGCTGCGCTGGAAGAATGGACGGCCGTCGATCGAGCTGGTCCATCGCTTCCCGAACAACCCACGCGAGATCGACGGCGGACTGCACTGGGACCTCAACTGCATTGTCTCGGGAGTGGAGGAGGGCTTGCGCAAATGCGCCGAGCTTGCGCCCGAGGGCATTCGCTCCATCGCCGTGGACGGCTGGGCCGTGGACTATGTGCGTGTGGATGCTAATGGCGAGCCGCTCGCCGACCCGTTCTGTTATCGCGACCCGCGCACCGTCAAGGCGGAGCGATCGGCGCATCGCAAATGCAGCCAGGAGCGCATGCGCGAGCTGACGGGCGTCCAGATCCTGTCGCTCAATACCGTCTACCAGTTGCACGCCGACGCGATGGCCGGTCTGCCGGAGGGTCAGCAATGGCTGAACCTGCCTGAGTATCTGCTGTCTCATTGGGGCGGCGCGCGTGTGGCGGAGTACACCAACGCGACCCACACCCAATTGGTCGAGCTCTACAAGAAGCAGTGGTGTCGCGAGATATTCAACGCGCTGCGCCTCGATCTGGCGAGCGCGCCCAAGCTGGTGCCGCCGGGTACGGACATCGGCAAACTGACGGGGCCGCTCGCAGAGCTGCCAGCTTTCGCCGACACAACTTTGATCGCTCCCGCTTGCCACGACACCGCGTCAGCGATCGCCGGCATTCCTACTACGGGCAATGATTGGGCCTACATCAGCTCGGGGACGTGGTCGCTGGTGGGCACGCTGATTGAGCAGCCCCGCAATGGTGCAGCCGCAGCCGCTGAAAATTTCACCAACCTCGGCGCCGTCGGCGACCGCATCTGCTTCCATAAGAACGTCAATGGCATGTGGTTGATCCGTCAATGCACGGACCAGTGGGCGCTCGATGGCAAGGTGTGGCCTGTGGCAGAGCTGGTCGCTGCCTCCGAACTGGTCCCCTGCCCTGAGGGCCTGCTCGACGTTGACGACCCCGATCTGCTGCTGCCTGAGCGCATGCCCCAGCGCATCAATGCGCAGCGCGTCAAGCGCGGCCTCGCGCCGCTCGACGAGAGTCCCGCGAATGCACCCGAGTTTGCCAGCCTGATCTTTCACTCACTGGCTGCGCGCTACGCCAAGGTGCTCGACCGCGTTGCTTTTCTGACCGGCAAGCGGCTGAAGCGGCTCTTCATCGTGGGCGGCGCAAATCAGAATGCTTATCTCAATCGGCTGACGCAGGAGGCTACCAAGCTCGAGGTCTTCCGCGGATCGCCTGAAAGCTCCACCGTGGGCAACTTTGCGGTGCAGCTTGCGACGCTGGAAGGCAGCCGCGATCCGGTTACTGGAGCCCACGCGGAGCCAGTCGCGCGCTGGGCAGGCCTCTTCATCGAGGCCCTCGACGCAGCGCCTGCGAGCGAGCCTGTCAAGGAATAAGCGCAGCCCTCCTCTCGTAGCGAGGGCTGTCGGCTTACTTCCCCGTTCCCTCGTCCACCAGGCCGCGGTCCTTCAGCATCGGGCCTGTGCCCGGCTCGGCTCCGCGCCACGTCGAATACATCTTCCCAAGTTCCTCGGTGTTACCCCTCGACAGCACCATCGTGCGGAAGCGGTCGCCGTTCGCGCGCGTGAGGCCGCCGTGGTCTTCGAACCACTGGTACGCGTCGTCGTCCAGCATCTCGCTCCAGAGATACGCATAGTATCCGGCCTGATACCCGTTGGCCCAGATGTGCAGGAAGTAGGTCGACCGGTAGCGCGGAGGGACCGCTGCCAGCGCGAGGTGCTTCCGTTCCAGAGCCGCCTTTTCGAACTCGTCCGCTTTTTGCACCGGGGCGTCGGCTGGAAGGGTGTGCCACTGCATGTCGAGTTCCGCCGCGGCCAGCAGTTCCGCCACAATGTATCCCTGGTTAAACTTCTCTGCCTTGTGAATCTTCGCAGCCAGCTCTGCCGGCATGGGCTCGCCGGTCTTGTAATGCTTCGCGAAGTGATCGAAGACCGCAGGGTAGCTTGCCCAGTGCTCGTTGAACTGCGACGGAAACTCGACGAAATCACGCGGCACGCTGGTACCCGAAAGCATCGGATACTGCGTGTTGGCGAACATTCCGTGAAGCCCATGGCCGAACTCGTGGAACATGGTCGTCACATCGGTAAAGCTGATCAGCGTCGGCTCTCCTGCCGCGGGCTTGGGAAAGTTGGCCACGTTGTAGACGACGGGCAGAGTGCCCAGCAGCTTCGATTGCTGGACGAAGTTGCTCATCCATGCGCCGCCGTTCTTGTTGTCACGCTTGAAGTAGTCGCAGTACCACAGCGCCAGGGGCTTGCCGTCTGCCTCAAACACCTCGAACACGCGCACGTCCGGGTCATACACCGGAATGTCCTTGCGCTCTTTGAACGTGATTCCGTAGAGCTGGGTGGCCGCATAAAAAACACCGTTCTGCAGCACGTTGTTCAGTTCGAAGTACGGCTTAACCTGGGCCTCGTCGAGATCGTACTTCGCCTTGCGCACCTGCTCGGAGTAGAACTCCCAGTCCCAAGGCTGCAACTGGAAACCGCCCTTCTGCGAGTCGATCAACGCCTGGATGTCCTTGCCCTCTGCGGTAGCCTTCGCCGCCGTCGCGGGCGCCAGCGCATCCATAAACTTCACCGCCGCTTCCGGCGTCTTCGCCATCTGGTCTTCGAGGTTCCACGCCGCGAAGTTCGGGAAGCCGAGCAGCTTGCCCTTCTCAGCGCGCAACTTCGCCATCCGCGTAATGACGTCGCGCGTATCGTTCGCTCCGGCGCGCTCGGTGCGATTCCAGGAGTCTTCGAACACCGCCTGCCGCGTCGCCCTGTCCTGCAGTGAGATCAGAATTGGCTGCTGCGTGGTGTTCTGCAGCGGGAGCACGTAACCCGCGACCTTGCGCTCCTTGGCCGCCTCCACCGCAGCTTTCAGCTCCGCGTCGGTCAGCCCCTTCAACGCATTCTTGTCCTTGGTCGAGTACGCAGCATCCTTCGTCCCTGCCAGCAGCTTGGTCTTGAAGCTGTTCTCGAGCGTCGACCCCTCTTCATTCAGCTTGCGCAGCTTCGCCTTGTCCTCCGGCGAGAGGTTCGCGCCCTGATGGACAAAATGCTTGTAGTAGACGTCGACCAGGCGGCGCGATTCCGCATCCAGCCCGAGGGAATCCATCTGTTTGTAGATCGCGGCAACCCGCTTGAACAGCTTCTCGTTCAGGAAGATAGCATCGTCGTGTGCCGCCCGCTTCGGTGACTCGATCTCGTCCACCTTGGCGAGCGTCGGGTTCGAGTTCGCCTGCACCACCCCGTCGAATACCTGCTGCACGCGGTTGTAGAGTTGCCCACTCTTCTCCAGCGCCACCAGCGTGTTCTCAAACGTCGGCGCGGCGGGGTTGTCCGTGATCGCCTGAATCTCCTTCAGTTGCTCAGCCATGCCGGCCTCGAGCGCGGGTTGATAGTCCGTGTCCTTGATGCGATTGAATGGCGGCGCCTGGTAGGGCAGCGTGCTCGCCGCGTAAAACGGATTGCTCGGCACAAACGCCGTCTGCCCTGCCGCTGCGGCCCCTCCGACACCCAGCGCAACTGCGCCCGCCATCATCATCGTCGCCATCCTGAAGAATCTCCCGTTGCTCATCTGGCCCTCTACCTCATTGGTTTTCAGTTCCTCCCAATTCTACGGTCCATTTGGCGCGTGCAGTCTACCCATTGGAGCCGCAATCCACATCTGATAATTCGGGCAGCCCAAAACTGACAACTGCCGCCCGCTTTCCCGTATCCTTGGAGCAGACCATGACCGAACCCATCCGCATCGGCTCGCGAGGCTCCCAACTCGCTCTCTGGCAGGCCAACCATATCGCCGCCACTCTCCGCGACGCCGGCCACGCCGTCGGGATCGAAATCATTCGCACCACGGGCGACCGCATGCAGCAACCCGACGGTGCCGCGCCCGAAACTGACGGCCTGCCCGCCCTGGCTCCGCTGCCCGGCGGCAAGGGAATCTTCATCAAGGAGATCGAAGAGGCGCTCGCCGAGGGCCGCATCGATCTGGCCGTGCACTCGCTCAAGGACCTTCCGACTGAGCTTGATCCGCGCTTTACGCTGGCCGCTATTCCGCCGCGCGCCGACCCGCGCGACGCCTGGGTATGCGAGCAGTACTGGGCACTGCACACGCTGCCCACGGGCGGCCGCGTTGGGACTACGAGTCCGCGGCGCCGCGCACAACTTCTGGCCTTGCGTCCGGACCTGCACTTCGTTGAACTGCGGGGCAACGTCGATACGCGCCTGCGCAAGCTTGCGGCTGGGGAATGCGACGCGCTTGTGCTGGCCTCGGCGGGACTTGACCGTTTGGCTCGCGCAGAGTCGGTGCATCAGCGGTTTGCCATCGACGAACTCTGTCCGGCTCCGGGGCAGGGCGCGCTGGCGCTGGAGACACGGGCGGCCAGCTATGCCATCTTCGCCGAACCCGACCGCGACGACTACGTCCGGCGTGCCGTTGCTGCACTCGACCACCGCGAGACTCGCTTCGCAATCGAAGTCGAGCGGACGGTCCTCGATGCCCTTGGCGGCGGCTGCCAGATTCCGATCGGCGTCCACTGCGCGCCACTGCACGACGAAAGCGATCTGATCGGATGGCGCGTCCACGCCCAGGTGCTCGCGCCCGATGGCGAACGCATGATAGCTCTTTCAACTGATGCTCTCGCCAGCATTCCCGCAAGCGACCTCGGACTTCAGGTCGCGGAAGAACTCAAATCCCGCGGCGCCCTCGAACTGCTCGCCCCCGAGCTTCCGGTCTGAAGTCACACTGCGCGCGTCGGCCTGCGATTGCTCACAGGCCGATGCGATGGGAAGATTCACTTCTTCTTCGTGTGCATGATGACGATCGTCGTCTTGCCGGCGTCGTCTCCGCTGCCCGGACCGACAGTCACCATGATCCTGTCCGTATCCGGTCCGCCTGAGTTGATCACAGTTCCGTTCCCGGTCGAGACAGCAACCGCGCCATCGCCCATCTTGCCTTTGTAGAAATCCACCACCTGGCTCATGGAATCGCTCGTCGAGAAGTGCGCCATTACCATCGACGCTGCGCCTGAGTTCATGTTCAGGCCACCCTTTTCCTGCACGGCTCCAGGATATGTCGGCACGCCAAGGTCCGACTCGCTCGCTGTAGTGTCCCCGGCTGAAATCGTCGGGCCGCCGGGTACCGACAACGTCACGCCGTTACCGTTGGCGTTGACGTGGGCCGAGTGCGCTACCTTCCAGACTCCATACCCCAGGATTCCGACACCCAGCACGCCCAACCCAACCACGATCGCAATCACGATCAGGACAACCTTTAACACCCCGCCGCCCGAACTCTTCGGTGGGACCGCAGGATACGCGGCCGCAGGCTGACTATACGCGGGTGCAGGTGGAGGCGCTTGCATTGGAGTGGCCGATGCGGATTCCGGCTGCGACGTCACAGCTTGGGTGCCGATCGGCGCGCCGCAGGAGGGACAGAATCCTGTATCGGAGGTGAGTGAAGCACCGCACTTTGTACAAAACGTTGCCATTAATAGCTCCTTGAACTCATCCCGGCCATGCCCTTATACGTACGCGGATTCCTGACTGGCGCGGAGAGCCACGAGCCTACTTCAAGCTCGAAGTTGAGTCAACAGCAGCTTCGTGGCTGAGCCCTGTCGCTGATGGTCAACTTCCCCTACTTCGTCGCTGGGACCAGCTTCGTGCGCATCTCTGCCCTGGCCGCGGCCAGGTCCTGCTGAAACCGCGGCGCCGCCATCATGTATCCGAAGACCACATACGCTACCCTGCGGCTCGCCTCGACATCGCTCGGATAATGCACGCCGCAGACCAGACGGTTGTGCGCATAATCATCGGCTCGCGCCAGAATCTCCGTGCGCTTCTCGGGAACCAACTCCGCCAGCGTCAATCCTTCCAGATAGCCGGTCAGCGCGTGGCCGCTGGGATACGAGTTTGGGGCCTCGGTCAGCGCGCACGCCGGATGCAGCGTCTTGTCCGCCTGGTAAGGCCGGGGGCGGGCGAATACGGTCTTCAGCGCTCCGCCCGCGATGCTCTGCTCGTTCTTCACGTGCGTGCCCAGGTCTGCCGTTATGGGTAGCGCCTCAGGAGTGAAACCCGCGCCCAGCACCGTCTTGTAGGCGAACAAGTCTTCTTCGGCCTCGTCTGCCTTTGCGGCGGCCACCTGGTCCGGTGTTCGCGCAGATTTGATGCGATGCAGCTCCGCCAACTCCGCCTTGTTCGTCGCCGAGTCGACCGCTGGCGGGTCGGAAATCAGGCGGGAGAGATCGAGTACCATCGGATCGATGTAGTACGCAACCTTTGGCGGAGCACCCGCGGGTTTGGCAGGCTTCATCGTCTGCGCGGAACCGCTCACGGACGCCGCAAGCAGCGCCCACCCACACACCCACACCGCAACCATCCGCTTCATGCGCACCATCCTCAATCGATATAGCAACCCTATCGTCCCAATATAAAAGGAATGTTGCGATGTGCTGATCAGCGCTGCTGCGCGGTCATTAATTTAAGTGTGATTTTGGTGGCGAGTTTCTACTTGCGAGCGCCGGGCAGTTGAAAATCAACGCCGGCGTCCTTGTTGACCTTCTGCGTTGCGGGAAGGTCGAGCTGGTCCACAGGAATCTCGCGGAGACGCGTCTCCTGCACGTAGAGGGTCGTCCGGGTGAGCATGTAGTTCTGAATCTGCTCGGGTGAACGCCCGTCTTTGAAGATCAACGTCACGGGGGTCTCTGCTTCGGGCTCTGCGGAAGACTGCGGCCTCAGGTAGGCTGGCCGGTAGGCGGTAGCAGGTGCTACGTCGGCCTGTTCGACGGGCGCTTCGGATTCGTTGGTTGTGTAGCTGGCCGTTGGCTGCGGGGCGACGTAGGCGGAATTGTCATACGGGCCGGTATCCGGGTAATCCAGAAAGCCGGGACCGAAGTATCCCGGATATACGTAGGAAACTCCCACACCATAGAAGGGGATGTAGGGCCGACGATTGCGATAGACCCCGGGATAGCCCGGGCGGCGGTGGAAATCGCTCGCGATCGGACCGCGTGCAGGGAGCCGCAGGTTGGTCGGGGCGCCACCATAGCGCAATTGCGGCGCGCCCATGAATGGAGTGCGTCCCACGGATGGAAAACTACCCCGAGACGGAGGCGCGCTGTGAATCGCAAAACCGCCGCCGTGGCCGATCGAGCCGCCGCGCGCTCCACCGCGCTGGGCGAACGCCGGAAAAGCAACTCCACCAACCATCAGCACAAGTGCGATCAGGGGTTTCATGGATGACATCGTACGCCTCGGCATGACCGGAATCGATCTCTGCGTGTTGCCTACGCTGGTTAGACGATTCCTTGTGCGAAGTAGTGTAGGCGGCACTGATAGAATCAGTCCCCGGAGAAGCCATGCGACCTATTGTGTCCGCCAGATTCGCCCTCGTTGTCTTCGCCCTCGCCGGCCTGCTTGCCACCGCGATGGCGCAACCGCCCACGCCGCAGGCAGCAGCCCAGCCTGCGGCTGCGTCACCGTTCCCGCTGGCTCCGCCGCCGGGCCCGCAGATCAATCCAACGCCGCTCAGCGACTCGAACGACGGCTTCATCTCGATCTTCAATGGGACGTCGCTGGATGGATGGGACGGCGACCCGCGCTACTGGCGTGTGGAAGACCACGAGATCGTCGGCGAAGTTACGCCTGCCACACTGCTGAAACAGAACAACTTCCTGATCTGGCGTGGGGGCGCACCGGCCAACTTCGAACTGAAAGCCGAGTTCCGCATATCTCCGCAGGGAAACAGTGGCATCAACTACCGAAGCGTCGAGATGCCCGGCACCAAGTGGCTGATGCGCGGCTACCAGGCCGACATCGACGGCGCCAACAAATACACCGGCCAGAACTATGAGGAGCGCGGCCGGACCTTCCTGGCGCCGCGCGGAACGATCACCTATGTTGCCACCGGCGAGAAGCCTGCCGTTGTCGCCTCGCTTGGCTCCGCCGATGACCTGAAGGCGTTCATCAAGAATGGTGACTGGAACGAGTACCACCTGATCGTTCGCGGCAACGTGCTGATCCACATCCTGAACGGCCACGTGATGTGCGAGGTCGTCGACGACGATACTGCGAATCGGAAGTTCTCCGGCCTGATTGGCGTGCAGGTCCACGTGGGCCCGCCGATGAAGATCGAGTACCGGACTTTCCTGCTCAAGACGCTGCCTTGACGTCTATGCCCATCTCGGAGGACGGTGGTCCCGCTGCGCTGCCACTGGCCGGTAAGCGCATTCTGATTACGCGTGCGCCGCACCAGGCCTCGGAACTCGCCGACCGCCTGAGCGGGCTGGGCGCGACGCCTATTCTGATCCCGACGATCGAGATTGGCCCGCCCACATCGTTCGCTGCACTCGACGCGGCGCTTGCATCTCTGTCTGACTTTGACCTGGTGGCATTCACCAGCGCGAACGCCGTCCACGCGTTCCGTGAGCGCGCCGAGGTGCTGGGGCTTAGGCCCGCCCCGAACCGCATTGCCGTCGTTGGACCTGCAACGGCACGCGCGGTGGAGTCGATGGGCCTGCGCGTGGATGTCGCTCCAACGACATTCACTGCCGAGTCGCTGGCGCAGACGCTGCTTCCCGAGGCACCGGGCCGCAGAATGCTGCTCGTCCTGGCGGAGCAGGCACCCGCTACCCTTGAGACCGCACTCATTGCGGGCGGCGCCCACGTGACCGTGGCTGCGGCTTATTGCAATCGGATCCCTACGACTTCCCTCTCGGCCGTCACCGCACTCTTCGCTGAGCCAGCGAACTATCCTGACGCCGTGACGTTCACCAGCGCCTCCACCGCTGGCAACCTGATGGCGCTATTGGAGGCTGCTGGCCTGACGCTGCCCGCCACGGTCATTCGCGCCTCCATCGGCCCTATCACTTCGCGCGCGCTACGCGATCTCGGTCTGCCGCCCCATCTTGAAGCCGCTGAATCCACCATCAGCGGGCTGGTTACCGCGCTTGCCGCCCACCTGCACGCCGCCTAACGAAAGTTGTATTGCGGACCCCGGGCTATGCGGGCGCAAACTGAGGAGGGAGAGTGGTACCGTTTTCATATGACAGAAGCCCTCCTCACCACTGATCTCAGCGGTTTGCCTCTCGTCGCGCGGGGCAAGGTCCGCGACATCTACGCGTTGGGCGATGAACTGCTGTTTATCGCAACCGACCGAATCTCCGCGTTCGACCACGTGCTTGGGTCAGGCATCCCGGATAAGGGCAGGATACTCACCCAGATATCCGCGTTCTGGTTCGAATATCTCAAGGACACCGTAGCGAACCACCTTCTGGCTACAGAGCCGCGCGAGATGGCCAAGCTGCTTGCTCCCTTCTCGGAAGGACTATTTGGCGAGCGCATACCTGCCGGCCGATTGGTTTCGGAGCGGATATTTCAGCAGCAGATTGCGGGCCGCGGCATGATCGTGCGACGGGCGAAGATGTTTCCCGTGGAGTGCGTGGTGCGAGGCTACCTTTCGGGGTCGGGCTGGAAGGATTATCAGGCGACGGGAGCCGTTTGCGGGATTCGGCTGCCGGCGGGGCTGCGCGAGTCGGAGCGCTTGCCGGAACCAATCTTCACCCCGGCGGCGAAGGTGAACACGGGCGGTCACGACGAGAACATTTCGTACGAACAGGTGGAGCAGATGGTCGGCGCGGAGACTGCGGACAACCTGCGGCGGCTGACGCTTGCTATCTATGCGAAGGCGTCGGGCTATGCCGCCGAGAAGAGCTTGATTCTGGCCGACACAAAGTTTGAATTCGGATGGATCGATGACGTGGGGATTGTGCTGGCGGATGAGGTGCTGACTCCTGACTCGTCGCGCTACTGGCCAGCGGTAGGCTATGCACCGGGCGGGCCGCAGCCGAGCTTCGACAAGCAGTATGTGCGCGACTATCTGGAATCGATTCGATGGAACAAGCAGGCGCCGGCACCTGGACTGCCGGAGAATGTTGTGTCGGCTACACGACAGAAGTACATGGAAGCGTTTCGGCTTTTGACAGGGCACGGTGATCTGGATCCGGATTGAGAGACCGGCCTGGCAAGTGGAACCTCTCGAGGTGCTTTGATGAGCGTGGCAGACTTCAATTGGTTTGACTGGCTTCTGATTTTGATTGTGGCTTTCTCGATGGTGATGGCGTTCCGGCGCGGGTTTGTGAGTGCGTTATTCGGGATGTTGGGATTCATCGGGGGGTTTGCGCTCGCGGCCTTGAACTACGATGTAGTCGGCGACTGGATCAATACCAGCCGCCTGACCATAGCGCCGTCCACGGCGCGTATTATCGGTTTTCTCTTGATTGTGGTGGCTGTGGCAGCGGCTTTCGAACTGCTCGGCCGACTTGTGCAGAAGGTACTCCGCACGGTTGGCTTGACCTTTCTGGATCGCACGCTCGGACTGGCGTTTGGCTTTGCCAGGGGCTGCTTGATAGGAATCGGTCTACTGCTGATTACAACCACCTTCGCACCGCGGTCGCCGATTATTACGACGTCGGTTTTAAGTCCCTATTTATTTGCCGTCACGCATGATGTATCCTTCCTCGTACCTCAATATCTCCAACGTCTGATGTTGGATGGCGCCTTCAATTTGAAACAGAGTCCGCCCCACTGGATCAATTGGCATTGAGTGTTCTACAGTAGGGATTCATCTAATCACGACCCGCAAGCGAGGAAGCCCTTGAAGCGCGAATTGGACGCATTAATAACGCAGATGCACAGTGCCGGCATTTCTTACACGGATGCCATACGGCAGTTCAAGAAGCGCTACATTCTGGAAGTGCTGGCTCATCACAAGGGCAACCAGTGCAAAGCCGCAACCGAGTTGGGGATGCATCGCAACACGCTCAGCCGCACGCTCGCTGAACTCGAGATGGACACGGCACAGATCCGCAAAGGGATGCGTCGTCCTGTCATGAGCGAACGACCGCTGCTGGGCCAGCGTTCGATTGTGGAGCCGCGGTCGCGCATGCAAGTTGCGGTGAACGGGCGGCGTCTCGGATAGAACGCTATTTGCCGCGCGGCGCGTCTAAGATAGCAGTGGATGATCCGACCAAACCATCTTCGCGCAGCGCTGAGCGGTCGACGACTTAGCGCGTGTTTCCTCTGCTGCCTTCTACTCGCCGCGAGCGGACAGGTGACCTCGGCGCAGACTCGGGCGACGGATGTTCCGGCTGTTGAAAGTCCGGCGCCGCAAACCTCTGCAGCGCCGGCTCAGGATGCGGCCGCAAAGCCAGAGGATGGCCAGGGGACGACGACTGCGGTTGTGGGTGCGCACATGGTGGAGTCGACGCCCAGCAAACGCCAACTCCATGAAGCTGAGAACGCGTATCTGGCCGGCGCGAAGAAGCTTGAGCACGACGATCTGGATGCCGCCGAACAGCAGTTTATACGCGCGTTGAAACTGGATCCGGAGAATCGCAATTATGCGGTTGCGATTTCGGTTACGCGCCAGCACCGGCTGACAGAATTGGTTCAGCAGGCGAGCAAAGCCAGGCAGGCGGGCGAGTCGCAGAAGGCGGAGACCTTGCTCGCCGAAGCGCGGGCGATCGATCCCCAGAATCCCATTGTTACCGAGCATAGTGGACCGTTCCTGGTCGGCAGTGCGAGCGGGCCTCAGCGGATCTCCGCTGCTTCAGGCCAGGGCGCGCTTCCCAAAGACACTGGGGCGGGGACGATGAAGCCGCTCGCGGACAGGACGCAGATGCTGCTGAGCACCAAGGCGAACGAACCGTGGAGGATTGAGGCGCCATCACTGGCAGGCGCGATACGGCTTACTCCGGCGGACACGGTGAAGAGCTTTCACACGCGCGGGACGTCCCCGGATGTGCTTCGCGAGGTAGCGTTGGCCTACGGCATTCGCGCGATCATCGATGACTCCGTGGAGCGGAAGACTTTGCGCTTCGACCTGGAGGATGTGAACTACCAGCAGGCAATGTCAGCGCTGATGAGCATGGCGCATGTCTTCGCGGTGCCCGTGGATGAGACGAGCGTGCTGGTTGCGAAGGACGATTCGCCGAACCGACAGCGGCTGGAACGGCAGATCGAAGAGACGATCTACATGCCGGGGTCCACGACGGAGCAGATTAACGAGCTGGCGAATGTTGTGCGGACCGTCTTCGATGTGAAGCAGGCGACCGTCCAGCCGAGTCTCGGAAATATTGTGGTGCGCGCCCCGGAGAACGTTCTCGAACCGATGAACCGCGCGCTGCAAGATCTGATCGATAGCCCCGGCGAGTTGATGGTCGAGGTGAAGATGTANNGACGATCCCCACGCAGTTCGGCGTGGTCAACTTTGAAGCTGCGGCAACGTCGCTGGTCAACGCCAACCAGGCGCTGGTGCAACAGGCGATCGCGCAAGGGTTTATCAAGTCGACGGACAGCAACATCACAATAGCCCTGGCGCTACTAGCTTCAGGACTAGTGAAGAGCAGCCTGCTGTCGAGCTTGCTTGGCACCTTTGGCGGCGGAGTTTTCACGACCGGGTTAACGGAGATGGGTGGCGCGTCGTTCAACTTTGGCCTGAATTCGAGCGATACGAGGGCGCTCGACGACGTGCAGATTCGTGTGGGCGACCGTCAGCCGGCGATCTTCCGCGAAGGAACCCGATACCCGATCACGACATCGACCTATAGCTCCGGCTTGTCAACCGCGGCATCCGCATTGAGTAATGCGTCCATCAATGGCGTCAGCGTTGCCAGCCTGCTGTCGCAGTTCGCGGGCGGAACCAGCACAACCATTCCCCAGGTCACCTACGAAGACCTTGGCGTTACCCTGAAGGCGACGCCCGTAATTCAGAATTCGGGACGGATCAACCTGCTTCTCGATCTCAAGATTGAAGCCCTTGGCGGCGGCTCGGCAAACGGCATTCCGGTCCTCGAGAACCGGCAGTTCGCGTCAGACCTTACGGTCGCGGATGGAGAGAGCGCGCTGATGGTGAGCAACGTGACCCGAAACGAAGCGGCTGCGATGACTGGGATTCCGGGATTGAGCGAATTACCGGGCTTCCAGATGCCNNCTGCAAGCCAACATTCAGAAAGACTCCAGCCAACTTGTGGTGATCGTAACGCCGCATATTGTGCGGCGGCGCTCCGATCTGGTCGCCGGGCCGCGCATTCCGGTGCACACGAGTCAGTGAATTGGCGACGCGTTCATCGCGTGGAGCTGCGAAATGATGCTGCAAGCGTTGACCCGTGAGTAGTTGGGCCGCTATACTTCAATCTGTGAGAGCGGGAGTAGCTCAGTGGTA
>PKWK01000410.1 GCA_003133205.1 Granulicella sp.
TGCGGCGCTGTAGTCCCATCCGTTTGCCGGTAGAAAGCGCGCAATCTCCACGAGGCCGTTTCCGGCGGTTATCAGGCCGTTCTCAACGCGCCCGTCGCTCCGCACCTGCGGAAGGCCAATGTTCGCAAGCAGTGCGTTGCAGAGGCACTTCCTGCCCACCGTATTCTCCAGATCCCCTCCCTTTGCGACATAAGTCGCCACTGGCTCCGCCGCGCACCGATAACCTATCGCTCCCTCCGGCGTTCGGTAGGCTTCACGGAGATAGCCGAGGTCGCAGATGCGACGTCTGCTCGAATAGACTTCATACTCAGAAAGTGAGCCTTCCATTTGGACAATCTTAAACGGAAAGTGCGTTGGGGAAGCTAGTGGATCCGTAAGCACCTCGACCGTCCCGGAAGCAACACTTGCCAGGATCGTCTGCCTGTAATCTTGCGCCAGTCCCGATTCGACGCAGAAAGCAAATGGCGTTCCCACCTGAACACCCGTCGCCCCATCCGCCAAGGCTTCTCGGACCTTCTCCGGACTGCCATACTCGGCCGCGAGCCAGAAGGGCAGCCCCAACTCCCGCAATTTAACCAGATCAACCTTGTCGCGTTCCCCATAAATCGGTTCACCCGCTGGGTTGAGCTGCAATTTGCCACGAGGCGGCGCATTGTGCCCGCCGGCGGTGGGGCCTTCGACGACGAACCCGTCCACGCTGCCGTTGGCCCTCTTGAGCATGGTGGCTGCCAGAATATTGGAAGCAATGATGGCCAGAAACTTCGGACGGTTCAGCGGCAGAAGATCGTGTTCCATGAAATCGCGGGGGATGAATGTCATGGTCGTGTCATCACCCTCCTGTGCGCCAGTTACCTGCAGAGGATAGCTGGCTGGTTGGTGATGAGTGAGACTATCGAGAACGCCAGGTATTCTTACGGGAATGCCGGCTCCCATCAGGACGTACGCAACTCCGGCAAGCATTGCACCGTAGAGGGAGGGCAAGTGAGGAATCTGAACCTTTTCCAGGTAGTTGATTCCCACGAGAGCAGCATGCCCTTCGCGAGCGAGGAAGACTTCGACAAAGTTCGCTGCGATGCACAACTCCTGGAGTTCGCGAGGGCTGCTCTTCGCCTGCATCGGCAGTGTCTTATATGGGCCCCCAGGCGGTTTGCCTCCTGGAACGAAATAAGACTTCCAGATGCGTTCGGCCATCCTGGGAAAGGGAAAGCGATCGAGGCCGCGGCGCATGTTGCCGTCGGGATCGCCGTCCTGCAGCCGCCTAGCGAAGATCTGGTCCAGCGCCGTTCCGGATACAACACCAAGTTGCCCGTGGGTGGACACGGCCCGCGCCAGGCGCCAATTGGAAACGCCCGCTCCCATGCCGCCTTGAATGATCTTGGGATAAGTGCTCATGACTGATTGAATTGTTTCATGGCTTGCCGCTCCCGACTGTCAGAGTTGTGTATTAGCCCGCGTCCAGGCACCGCTCGGCTGGCCCGCCACGGCGGAGGGGCGGACTAGTCGCCGAAGGAGTCGACTTCCGTCTCATCTCTTTCGGGCCTGTCGGCCCGAGGTTTCAATGCCGGCGTGATTGCGGAAAGAGTTATGAGTTCCGCGCCCTCGGGCTCCTGCAAGACGTGCTTCCGATACAACTTGGCCATCTCAGCGTCGCGTGCACGCATCTTCTCTTCGCGGGCGTTCTTCGCCACCCCTAATTGGTCGAGATCATGCTGGACGTCTGTTGTGACCAGTTCGTCCTTTAGTGCCAGCGTGTGCTCCGGTTTCCCAATCGACACCCGCTTATCCCCGGCGAAGATCTCGTGCCTGCCACGCTCGTCGTACCACTTTGTGAGTGTAGCCGTCATGTGCATTTTCTCGACGAGTTGGCGCCAGCCGATGCCCGTATTGTATGCGCAAAACGATATCTCGCCCTCCTGGTCGCGTAAGGAAAAATGCACTGCTCCGTACGCCGGAAATCGTAGTTAAACAGATCCTGGAACCACATGGCTGCGATGAAAAGCACATTCCAACGATCCCGGCGCCGCAATTCAATATCTTCGGGCGTGCGATCGGCCGATACGTTCCCGTAATTCCGCCCTGTCACACCGAAGCTTTTATCCATTGTCACTAGTGTCCAGTAAAGTACTTTGCAGAATCGGGTAAGGCCTTGAATCTGCGAATCAAGTCTTTCTATGGCACCAGCGAGAACGCTGTGAAGACCCAGATCTGGATCGCCGTGTCGGTTTATGTGCCCGTCGCCATCGTCCGGAAGCGCTTGGGCCTGGAGATCAGCGTTTACCAGATTCTACAGATGTTGAGTGTAATGCTTTTTGAGAAAACGCCCATTCTACAGGCACTTCAGCCACATTACTCCCAAGACGATTTACTTGATTCCGCCAACCAATTGATTCTGTGCGAGCTATAGCCGGACAGTTGTGTGGAAGAGTTATGGTGGCCTAATCTTTCTCCACTTGCTGCTCAAAAGCCTCGACGAAGCCGGATGCCTAGGTTTACGCCTCGTCGCAACCGATCACGGGCAGGTCAGTCTGAAACCACTTTGCCCGGAGACTCGACTTGCGAAATCCGCTGAGCTTTTAGTGTTAGCATTCTATCGCGGCGTCCGCGAATCTGCACCCGGGCCGTTGAACGATCCCTATCTGGGAGGGAGCCTCCACTATCACCATGCCTGAATCCGCACCAGCTTGTGAGCATCTCCGCAAGGACCATCGAGTCATCGAGGAGCGCCTGGACGTCCTCTTAGCCGCGCTTCTGCGACTCACTCCCGAGCTCATCCCCGAAATCCAAGCGACCGTTCGCGCGCTTCAGGACCTTGCCGCCATCCATTTCGAGAAGGAGGAGACGATCTTCTACCCGAAGGTCCGGCCGCTGCTTTCCGATGTACTGGATCGCATGGACGTGCAACATGAGGAGGTTCGCGAGGTGGAGCGGTATCTCGCGGAGTTGCTGGCGGAGCCGCCGCAACCGCCGGATTCCCGCTGGCTGAACGAACTGCGCTCGTTTGGCATCGAGTTTCACGACCGGATCCAGCACCACATCGTGGACGAAGAAGACCAACTCCTACGGTTGGCCGAGGACCGGCTCACCGCGGAAGAGCAGGAGAGCCTGGCTGCCGCGATGAGCGCGGTGCAGGGCCGGATCACCTCGATTTGATCGTTGGGGTGGCCGCTCCCGCACCGCGCCTGGCCGCCATTTCGACACCCACGGACTCACGGTCGGAGGCAGCGAGAATGCTCGCGGCGAAGGGGAAGACTTCTGTGTCTTCGATGGCGATGTGATTGCGATACAGCTTTGTCAACTGGTCAAGCACGGTGGAGAGCCGGGATGCGTCTTCGCGTGAAAGCCGGCCACTGGTGAGCCAACGTTGTCCCAATCGGTCCACCTCGTCGTGGGCCTTCCCGGCGCATTCGTGATCCTGCTCCAGGGAATCGATTCGCGCCAGTATGGCTTGCGTTTTGGCAAGGTCGATTCGGCGGAGGCGCGGGAATAGGCTCTCTTCCTCATCCGCGGTGTGCTTTGGGGCGGCTTCGCGGAAGTAGCGCAGGCTGGTCTCCAAAGCTGCCCTGTGCTCTTCGGTGAGAGGGCGGCCCTTCTCCCGGGTGGCCAGGGTCACCTGCACATTTAGAAACCGCTCGATTCGACGGTGGCAGTCCCCCAGCATCCCAATCGGATCTGTAAAATCACTCTCCCGTTTGGCGCCGATCGTTATTGGCATTGCTCGCCTCCCGTCCAAAATCATTCGGCCGGATGAGGATAGGCATCGGGCTCCTCCCCGGCGCGCGTCAAGCAGCGAAAGTCCTTCTCTATCGCAATTCTCAGGGCTCCGTCTTGCGCATACAGTCCAACTTCGTCGCCGGACGCCCAAACCCGCACTGTCTCGGTTGGTACAAGTACGGTAATTGCCCCGCCACTGAAGTCGGCATGGAGTGGCTCGGTGCCGGTGCGGCTCTGAATTCTGTAAGTGAGCCTGCCGCCGGACCCGAACGAGGCGGCTTCCTCCACCGTACCGTGGCCGTCCAGTCGCACTACTTCGGACCGGGTAAGGCGAAGGCGCAACGAGTTGCCCTGTAGTCTCAGTTTCATCTCAGTGAGCCCGCAATCAATGACTACTACCGGCGAGCACGGTTTCCGGTTGAGGCGTTGCCGAGATCGCAACCCGGGAAATCTTAATCCGAAACTCGTGCGGACCTTGCACTTCATATTCCCATGAGAGTTCGCCGGGGCGTAGTTGTTCCATCTGGGCATGTAGGGGCTTCGGGTCGTGATCGTTGACGAGCAAGAACGACTCGCCAACAGCCAGGCGATCGAAAGCATAGAAGATCGTGCTGTGCCTGCGCTCGTGCGGTGTCTGCCGCAGATCGATGGTCCGCCCTTGCGGAGCCAGTGCGGACCAGGCAGCGGCGTCGCTCTGTTTGATCATGGTCACCAGCAGGCGTGAATCCTGCATCGCCTCCAGACGGTGCGGCCGGCCCGGCGCCAGCCCGATCAACTTTCCCGGAACCATGTCGCAGGACTCGTCACCCTCAAAGAAAAGGACGTGCCCACTCACTGCGTAGACCGTCACCAAGCCATTCGCCGCGTGTTCGGGGAGTTTCTGGCCGGCGCGCATGGACACCAGCACCACGCGCATGACGGGATCCTCCATCAGTATCCGCCGGGAGATCTCATCGCCGCTGAAATCGTGGAAGGTCTCAATATCCAGTTGCTTCATACCTCCAGAATGACGCACCCGCCCAGCCGTGCCTGTGACTGAAGTCACGCCCTTGGAGAATAACGGCTGCGCTCGGTGACTGCGACTGCAGCTCCGCTTTGCTCCGGCCATTTTTGTCTTGACACTCGCAGCCCGAGTTGTATACTTCTTCATAAGCAACTCTTCTATGCTATCCACGACGGCCGAACATGCACTGCGAGCGTTGAGCGAGATGGCGGCGCTTGGTGAAACGGAGTCGATACTGGGCAAGGACTTGGCGCTCCGTGCGGGAATCCCCGCGAACTACCTTTCGAAGGTGCTGTGGGTGCTTGGCAATGCGGAGATCATCGATGCAACGAGAGGGAGCGGTGGCGGGTACCGTTTACGGCGCAAGGCGGCGGAAATCCGTTTGAGTGAAGTGGTGGAACTGTTCGATCGCCAGAAGCCGGAACGTCGCTGTCTCCTAG
>PKWK01000397.1 GCA_003133205.1 Granulicella sp.
TCATGGTTGAACAGGATCCCGTTGCACGCGTACATGCCGTAGGCCTCGCGGTAGTTGACCACGATCCAGTAGCCGTACAGCTTGGCCACCGCGTACGGCGAGCGCGGGTAGAAGGGCGTCGTCTCCTTCTGCGGAATCTCCTGCACCAGACCGTAAAGTTCAGAGGTGCTCGCCTGGTAAAACTTCGTCTTCTTCTCCAGGCCGAGGATGCGAATCGCTTCCAGCAGCCGCAGCACGCCNNATCTCGTCCGGCTGGACCTTCTGCACGATGTGAATCAGCGACGTCGAGTCGGTCATATCGCCGTAGTGCAGGATGAAGTGGCGCGACGGTAGGTGCGGGTCCTCGTAGATGTTGTCGATGCGCGCGGTATTGAACAGCGACGTGCGCCGCTTGATCCCGTGGACCTCGTACCCCTTGGCCAGCAGGAATGCGGCAAGATACGCGCCGTCCTGCCCCGTTACTCCTGTGATAAGCGCCTTCTTCAAACTTCGATCTCCTTGAGTGTTGCGAGCGGCGCCTCGGTCGGGTCCCGCTCTGCTCGCGTCGACTATGCGCAGGCTGTGGATAACGCCCGCCTGCCCGTTTCCAATCCCGCGTCCAATTCTCAACTATGTTACTCGACTCAGGCCGTTTCCATGATAAAGGCAACTGGAACGATAACCATGGGCTCTGGCTGTGCCGGGGAATGGGGATACTACGGGGTCGCTGCCATAGTCTTGAGATCAAGCTCAAATTGTTCGAGGACCTGCTGCTTCCCGAGGTGTCCCACGGCATACTCGCGTGCGGCACGGCCCAGGCGGAGGCGCAGTTCCTTATCCTCGGCCAGTTGCAAAACTGCGGCGTGCAGCGCGCCGGCATCCTCTGGCGGAACCACCAGACCCCGGCCTTCCACCACCTCGGCCACCTGGGTTCCCGGGTGCACGGTGGCGATCACCGGGCGACCGCTTGCGAGCATGGCGCTGAGCCGGGAGGGCATCACCAGGTCGGCGGCGCTTGCGCGTTGCGGAAGTAGATGGATGTCGGCCGCGTTCAGCAGATCATTGAGGCGATCGAGCGGCTGCAGGGGAAGCAGGGTCACGTTGGGGCAGTGGGCCACAAGGACTTCGAGGCGCGTCCGGAAGGCCCCGTCGCCGCAGAAGATGAAGTGAACCCGCGGGTCGCTCGCAAACGAATCAGCCAGCGGGGCGAGTAGTTCGACGCCCTGCTTCGCGCCCATGTTGCCTGAGTAAAGCAGGATGATCCTGGAGTCTATGTCCGGTATCCCGGTGGCAAGTTCACGGCGGAACGGATTGCAACGGTTCGCGATCGGGTCGAGGGGATAGATCGCGTCGACATCGACCCAGTTTGGAAAGTGGACTGCACGGTTGGCAGGGATGCCTTTGGCGCGCGCTCGGTCGACCATCATGGGAGAGATCCCAGACACCCGATCGAAGGCGTAGGTGAAGAATTTCTCTATGCGCAGCGCGGCATCATGGATCGGTCCCTGTGCTGGAAGCAGACCGAGTTCAAAGGCTGCGTCAACTTCGAAGTCCTGCACATGCAGCCAGCAGGCGGCGCCGGCGCTCCTGCCCACGAAGAGAGTGAGCGGCACGCAGAAAAATGTAGGCTCGACCGTAAACACGACCTGGGGTTGCCAGAACATCTGGCGCAACATCACGGGAAGGCTTCCCAGCATGAAAGAGGCGAGATGCACGATTCGCTTGATGCCGGTCGGCCGCTCCGGGACGTAGAGCGGGGTGCGATACACCACCGGTTGGCCCGGAACTCGTTCCGTGCGATACCACGCGCCGCGATAGTCGTCACGGATACGCCACGCAGGATAGTAGGGCGGGGCGGTGATCACGCGTACCTCGTGGCCGCGTTCTGCGAGCCAGGCCGCCATCTCCCCGGTGTACTTGCCAATGCCCGTGAGTTCCGGAGCGTAGTTGAGTCCGTAGATCAGAATTCGCAAACGTGCCTTTCATTGGCCGCGACGCCGCGCGTCAACTCTTATGCTATGCCACGAATCAACTCCCTATGATAAACAGGATGGAGGTCAATGAACATTCAACCGCCGCAAACTCGTCTTACTTGGGTAACACGCATCGCGCAGCAGCCGCTGGCGGCGATCGGCGTGATGCTGCTGGCGGGCTTCGTTCTGTGTGCGGTATTCGCGCCATGGCTCGCGCCGCAAGACCCTGCGCGTCTCGATCTCGGAGGCCGATTGTTGCCCCCGGGATACGGCCACTGGTTCGGCACCGACGCTCTTGGCCGAGACATCCTGTCGCGCACACTCTACGGCGCACGGATCTCGCTGATCGTTGCGGTTTCAGTGGTCTCGCTCTCCCTGGCGATTGGACTCGTGGCAGGCCTGGCGGCGGGGTTCTACGGCGGCTGGACCGACACCGTGCTCAATGTGTACGTGACGAATGCGTTCCTCGCGCTGCCCGGCATATTGCTTGCGATCGCGTTCGTCGCGTTCCTGGGTCCGGGACTCTTCAACTTGATCCTTGCGCTATCCATCTCGGGCTGGGTGGGCTACGCGCGGCTGGTGCGGGCGCAAGTAATGGCCGTCAAAGAGCGCGAGTTTGTGGAGGCGGCGCGTGCGCTCGGTGCGTCCGATCTTCGCGTGCTGTGCCGGCATATTCTGCCCAACATTGTGCAACCGCTGATTGTCCAGGCTGCAATTGGCATGGCCGCCGCGGTGCTGGCCGAGGCCACGCTGAGCTTCCTCGGACTGGGCGTGCCGCCGCCGGCTGCAAGTTGGGGCGCGATGCTCAACGACGCGCGCTCGCACTTGTTCGATTCGCCGCACCTCGTGCTGTTTCCGGCGATGGCGGTCATGCTGGCAGTGCTCTCGTTTAACTTCATCGGCGATGCGCTGCGCGATTTCCTCGATCCACGGGCGCGGCTCACAACAGGCCTGTGACGGGCTCCGCAATGACTAATTTCACCATCGGCGTAATCTCCGACACGCATGGTCTGCTGCGGCCGGAGGCAGTCGAGGCGTTGGCGGGCGTCGACCATATCCTGCATGCGGGAGACGTGGGCGATCCCCGCATTCTGGACAGGCTGCGCGCGATCGCTCCATTGACGGCGATCCGCGGCAACGTGGATGTGTCCGGCGTCTGCGGAGGACTTCCGGCTACCGAGGCGGTAGAACTCGGCGGCCTTCTGTTCTACCTGGTGCATTCCCTGCAGGACCTCGACATCGATCCTGTGGCCGCGGGCGTCGCAGTCGTTGTAACTGGCCACTCGCACCGCGCGGACATGCAGGTTCGCCACGGCGTGCTCTACCTGAATCCGGGGAGCGCCGGGCCGCGCCGCTTCGAGCTTTCAGTGACTCTTGCGAGGGTGGTCATTGCGGATGGGACAATGCGCACGCGGATCATCAAGCTGTGACGCGGATCACGCGCATGCCCTTCGCAAGGCCGCGTGTTGGGGCTCTTGGGATTGGAGGTGCTCGAGCGGAATCCTTTGACCCTGGCTGCGGGGTTTGTTATAACTAAGGAGTTGTGCGGCGAAGTAACAAGACGCGGCATGGACTGTTCCTGAGTAGCTCAATGNNGTTGTAGGTTCGAGTCCTACCTCAGGAGCCATAAAAAGCATCGCCCTGGAACCTTCTTCCCTGGCTGAAAACCGGCGTCCGTCCCCCGAATCTGGCGCGAAATTGTTAAGTCATTTTTTTTGGTATCACTCCGCATATCCATCGGTGTAGACTTTCGCCGCAGGGTTTTCGGGCAAATATTGGTCAGACCATTGATTTGCCGAGATGTATCCCTAGATCATGGAGTGACCAAGAATGAATAGATCCGTTGAGTTGACCCCGGTCAAGGCGGCAGCCGCCGTCCTGCTCTGTTGTGTATCCGCTTTGGTAACCGGTTGTACGTCCAGCCAATTTTTGAGCGTAGCCGACAATTCGCCCATCCTTGCTGCGGCAATGCGAGGCAAGGTGCATGGCGGCCAGCAGCCCATAACCGGGGCCTCGGTCCAACTGTGGGCGGTGGGAGCGAGCGGCTACGGCTCCGCGGCCACCAAACTCGGTTCCTCGGTTGCCTCCGATTCCAACGGCAACTTTTCGCTCGGCGCCTACACCTGCCCCACGCCGAACACGCTGACCTACATCACGGCGTCCGGAGGAAATCCGGGCCTTGGCAGCGCCAATCCCAACATCATGCTGGCAGCGGCACTGGGGCCTTGTAGCACTCTGTCCCCCAGCACCTTCATCTTTATGGATGAGGTCACCACCGCGGCCACCGCGTACGCGCTTGGGCAGTACTTCACTCCCGCCGTTGGCGGCTCCAGTTCTGCGGACAGCTTCGGCGCGCCCAATACGACCCAGGCCCAGACCGGCATCACGAATGCGTTCGCCACGGTGAACAACCTGGTCTGCGGCGTCTCCACCAATGCGGTCTGCGGCAACTCCGCTACCGGAAACGCTGTGACATCCGCCACGCTGACCAATAACAGTCTCACCATTACTGCAACCCCCGAGGCGGCCAAACTGAACACCGTAGCCAATATTCTGGCCGCCTGTGTGAATTCCACCGGCGTCGGTGATCCCCTGGGGACCTGCACTACGCTCTTCAACAGCGTTGTCACCACTTCCGGCACCAAGCCGACCGACACCCTGCAAGCCGCCGTCTACATGAGCCTGAACCCCACCAGCAATAATGCCACCGGATCCACCACAAATCTTGCCGCTTTGTTTGCCCTGGTGACTGGCAGCGCTCCGTATGTTGGAGTGAGTGCGCAGCCTACCGACTGGACCATCGGCATCAAGTACACCGATACCGCGACCACCCCTGCGTTGTTTCCGAAACCGCAGAACGTTGCCGTGGATGGTAACGGCAACGTCTGGGTCCTCAGCAACAACAGCGGTCTCGGTGCTCTGGTGGAGATCAGCCCGACCGGCGTACCGATGGATGCTCCTACGAAATTGAATGTTCTGTCCGGTGGGGTACAAACTTCGTTCCTCTACACAACGGTCTCCATCACTCCTCGCAATCTTGCGATCGATACGGCGAACAATGTTTGGTTCACCCAGAGTTCGTCCTCGGCGGCGGACGCCAATAATGTCAAAGCCAACGGCGCGGTCTTCGAATATTCATCGACCAGCTCTGCTGGGTATCCCACCGCAAAATCTGCCTTCGGCCTGGCCATCGACGGCTCAAACAACGTCTTCGTCGGGGAGCAAAGCGGCACTGCCACAGTGGAGCTTTATGAGTTCCCCGGCGGTGATCTGACGAAGCCCGTCACGTACCCCATCGCATCAGCTACCCCCGGAGTCGCCGGAACCAGCGGCTCCAACACCTTCATCGCGCCGGAGTACATGGCATTCGATACGAGCGGCAATCTGTGGATGACAGGCGGAGTTGCCGCCTCCACCTTTACCGTCGCACTTACCAATATCGCGCCGGCCTCGACCATCATCACGGGTTGCACTGGCACTTACCCCTGCGCCCTCACGACCAGTGTGAGTTCGAACACCTACACCAAGTACAACCTTGGCTCCATCACCGGTGCGTCGGGGCTTTCTGCCGGCACCAGTTCCATGTTTATCGCCGACGCACTCACCGGAAACAGCGTCAGCATTGTGCCATATTCGACTCCAACCAGTGAAAACAACGTTGGCAGCACAACCAGCTTCACACTGCCAAGGTACGTTGCAACCGACGGCGCAGGCAATCTCTGGATCTCGAACATGAACTTCACTCCCACCGGCTCGAACCCGACGCCCGGAGGTTCGATCTCCGAGTTGTCGAGCTCGGGCGCAATCCTCTCACCGATCACCCCCGACGCGACCGTAACCAATCCAGGCTATGTTCACGAAGGCCTCAGCACAAATCCCCTAGGCAACACGGTCGTCAGCATCGCGGTCGATCCATCCGGCAATGTCTGGGAAGCGAGTGCGAACAACAATTCAGTTTTCGAGCTCGTAGGCGCGGCGGCGCCCACGGTGACGCCCATCTCGCTGGCCCTGAAGAACGGTACGGTCGGCGCGAAACCCTAAACCCCCACTTCAACGCTTCGATCAAAACCGGCATCCTCCGATCTTCTGGAGGATGCCGGTTTGACTTGATGACTTCCTCGGACATCGAAGGTGGCTGCGCCGCCCTTTGACAGGTCGCGCCCCGCGTGCGGCCTCCGGTGAGGTGGACACCCCGGGGGGTGATGGTCTTAAGCGTCATGTTTGCAATGACATGCCAAAAGTGCTCTCCGTAAATATTTGATTCTATGTGCGTTATAGTCAAATATTTGATTCGATGTGGCTTAGCGGCATGATGGGCAGTATTCTAGACTCCACGGCGGAGGTAGCGGCGTTTCGGGTCGGCAGTTTCGGTTGCGGCTGGCGTCGTACCCCCGTACCCCCGTACCCCCCGTACTTAAGTCCTAAGATATCTATTCTAAAGGTGTTAGGTCTAGACCGGTCCTATGTTTGGTCTAGACCATGGGCTAAATGCGAAAAGGCCCAGCCGCGGGGCTGAGCCTTTTATCTACTTACTACCTTAAGGATACCAGATTGAGCATAACTACTATGCCAACTATTTTCGCGGGGTGGAGAACGTGGAAGTCGTTGGTATGGAATGGCTTGTTGCTCTGAAATATTTCTTGTTGTGAGCGGCGGGGGTTGACAGAGTTTGAGTGGTAACTGGTCAGTGGTAAGTGGTAAGAAAAGGCGCCAGCGTGAAATGGGGACTAAGCGAGCGAGCCCACATCTCAGAGGCGAGATGCCCGCTAGAGTGGATAGGTCGCGCCTTCAGCGCTCGGCTTGGTTGGCGGTTTGCTGACCCAGGGCGTTGCCCTGGGCTAGGATGAGGCGGGCCTTCGGCCCTTTTGGCTCGGGGCGGGTGAGTGGTTTTAGAAACCCGCATCTCAGAGGCGAGATGTGGGGCACCCGGCAGTTCCTGGCGGAACGGGTGAAATACGGGGATTCTTCGCTCTGCTCAGAATGACAAACTATGGGGATGGCATGTTGTGGCGGCCGGATAGGTCGCTGTAGCTAATTTGTGGGGGCCTGAAGAGGCTGCAGAAAAAGTCGAGGCGGAGCCAAAAGGCATACCTCAGCGGCTGAAGCCGTATTGCAAAGTCGGCGTTTTACGGCACGGGTGAACCCGTGCCCTTAAGCAAAACGGGACTTTTTCAGCGCCCACTGAAAGCCCCATGCTAATCCGAAGAGTGAGAGTGGTGCGGTGTCCGGAAGGCAGGTTCCAGAGGTTGAAAGGTCACGTTCTCGCTCGATGGTCAATGGCAGGCGCAGCGGCTTCAACGTCCGGGTACGAGAACCCGCTAGAGTCGGATACGGGACCAGGGCGAGGCTATCCGGTAGAAAGCCTCGCTCATGTTTCAAGCACCATCACACGCTTCAAAGATGCTCTCTAGTACTACAGTTGTAGATAGTG
>PKWK01000166.1 GCA_003133205.1 Granulicella sp.
CCTTCGAGATCGACGACCTGCTCCCCATCGTGGACGCCGCCCAGTTGCTCGGCTTCCTCCAGATCGAGGAAGGCGACGCGGCCATCACCGAAAGCGGCACCCAGTTCGCCAACTCCGAGATTCTGCGCCAGAAGGAACTCTTCCGTGACGCCGCGGTCGCCCATGTCCTGCTGCTCCGCCAGATTCGCCGCGCTCTCGAATCCAAGAGCGACCACACCGTGCCTGAAGACTTCTTCCTGGACATGCTCGACGAGCAATTCAGCGAAGAGGAGTGCCTCCGCCAGATGGAGACCGCCGTTGCCTGGGGCCGTTATGCCGAACTCTTCGACTTCGACGCCGGCCGCCGCCGCTTTGTGCTGCCCGACGCCCAGGATGAGGAGATTGCCGCCAGCGAGGATGCCGAGTGAAAATCCAAAACACCCTCGGACGCCCGCTGGTCACCGCCCGCACCTGGCCCTTCCTCATCGACCTGGGAGTGGCCGTCTGCGCTCTCTCAATCTTCACGGCCATCATCAGCACGGGCGTCTATTGGCTCGGCAAGCCCATCCCGGTGGTGCCCATTTCGAGTTCGATCAGCGCTCTACCGGCGTACGCTTTCTACTCTCTCGTGCGCATGGCGATCGCTTACCTGCTCAGCCTGGTCTTTGCCATCGCCTACGGCTACACCGCCGCCTACAATCCCCGCATCGAGCCATGGATGGTTGCGGTCCTCGACATTCTTCAATCCATCCCCGTCCTCAGCTTCCTGCCTCCGGTCGTCCTGGCCATGGTGGCGCTGGTTCCCGGCCACCAGATGGGCATCGAGTTGGGCATCATCCTGCTCATCTTTACCGGCCAGGTGTGGAACCTGGCGTTCAGCTTCTACTCGTCGATCAAGAGCATTCCGCGCGAGTTGCGCGAGGCCGCTGACATCAACCGCTTCTCGTGGCTGCAGCGGCTGGTGCAACTGGAGCTGCCGTATGCGGCCATCGGGCTGGTTTGGAATTCGATCATGTCGGTCGCTGGGGCATGGTTCACCCTGATGGCCTGCGAGATGTTTCACTTCGGGTCGAAGGACTTTCGGCTACCGGGGTTGGGCTCGTATCTGCAGACCGCGGCGGACCTCAAGGACGGGAAGGCAATCGCGTGGGGACTGGTCACGATGATTGCGATCATCGTGGCGATCGACCAGTTGATTTGGCGACCCCTGATTGGCTGGAGCGACAAGTTCAAGTTCGAGCAGGTGGAAAGTTCGCAACATGTGAGTTCTCCGCTGGTGCACCTCTTCACGCGCTCCAATGCGCTGGCCGCGATTGCGCGACACACGACCGAGCCGCTCAACGAAGCAATCTACATCAAGCTGGCAAACCGGCGCAGGGAGCAGGTCGCGCGGCTGGCGGCGCATCCGGAGACGCACGCGGGCCGTGGCGGAAAGGTTGCGACGTGGGTGCTGCTTGCTCTGCTCGGCATCGGCGTGCTGTTCGCGGCCCAGCGCGCTGTCGAGTTAGTGCGGCCCGTTGTCGGGGCGCAGTATCTTGAGCTGTTGAAAGGTGCGGGAGCGACGTTTCTTCGCGTTAACTTTTCGCTCGCGCTGGCGGCAGCGTGGACGATTCCTGTCGGGGTGGCGATCGGGTCCCATCCTCGGCTCGCGAGGGTGGCGCAGCCGCTGGCGCAGATTGCGGCTTCGGTTCCGGCGACCGCGCTGTTCCCGGTGGTGCTGCTTTTGTTGATCCGGCTGGGCGGCGGACTGGGCATTGGATCGATCGCCCTGATGCTGCTGGGAACGCAGTGGTACATCCTGTTCAACGTCATTGCAGGCGCGATGGCGATTCCGACAGACCTGAAGGAAGTGGCAACGCTCTTCCGGTTCTCGAACGTGGAGCGCTGGAGAAAGTTGATCCTGCCCGGCATCTTTCCTTTTCTGATTACCGGGATGGTGACGGCCTCGGGCGGCGCATGGAACGCTAGCATCTTCGCCGAGTACTTCACGCTCAACGGCAAGACGCTGACCACGCTGGGCCTGGGAGAACAAATCAACGCGGCAACTGCGAACGGGCAATTCCCGATCATTCTGCTGGGTACAATCCTGATCTCGCTGATGGTGGTGACTACGAATCGGCTGGTGTGGCGGCGGCTGTATCGGCTGGCCGAGACGCGATTCCGTCTGGATGGATGAGAGATCGCGCCTGGCTGCGGTGCTCTGGCGCATGTCCAACCAACTGCGGGATCGTCTTCGGCATCCGACCAAGGTATATGGCAGTGATGATGCAGGCTTTCTACTGGGACGCGCCGAAGCACGAGAAAAAGGAATACGAGTGGTGGAACTTCGTCGCCGAAAAGGTTGAAGACCTGGGTAAGGCGGGTTTCAACGCGCTGTGGCTGCCGCCGGTGAACAAGGGGTCGAGCAACACCTCGATGGGCTACGACCCATACGACTACTTCGATCTGGGAGATTTCGACCAGAAGGGTGGGACCAAGACCTGGTACGGGAACAGGGTTGAGTTGGAGGCGTTGATCGCGAAGGCGCATAAGAACGGCATCGGGCTGTACGCCGACATGGTTATCAATCACAACTCGGGCGCGGACGAGGAAGAGGTGAATCCGCTCGACGGGCAGAAGCGCTGGACGAAGTTCAACCCGAAGAGCGGGATCTTTCCGCGCGACTATAACCACTTCCATCCCAGCCGGTACGAGCGGGTGATGATCGAAGGCGAAAACTACGCAGGCTTTCCGCACCTGTGCCATCGCAATCCCGAGGTGTATGCGGCGATGTACAAGTACGCGCGGATGCTGATCGAAGAGTTGGGTTTCGACGGTTTCCGTTTCGATTACGTCAAGGGGTTCGGCGCGTGGATGATCGGACTACTGGCGAAGTACCAGTACATGAAGAATGGCAAGGACTTCCAGCCTTACGTGGTAGGGGAATACTGGTCGGGGGGCGACGACATCGAAGGCTGGCTGGACCAGGTGAGCAGCTTTACGGACAGTCAGATTGCGGCGTTCGATTTTCCGCTGCGTTACAAGCTGAAGGACGTTTGCGACTCGCTGCACTACGACCTGCGTAATCTGACCGACGGTGGCTCGGTGGTGATGAAGCGGCCAATGCACGCAGCGACGTTTGTCGACAATCACGACATGGGCGACAATACGATCGTCAACGACAAGCTGATGGCGTACTCCTTCATCATGGTGCATGAGGGCTATCCTTGCGTGTTCTGGTATGACTACTACAATAACGGGTTGGCGCGCCCGCTAACGCCGAACGGCATCGACGCGCTAATCCATGCGCACCACAAATATGCCGGAGGCGACTCGCAGATACTGCACGCCGACCCCGACCTGTACATCATGCAGCGCGTGGGGTGGAAGGACGACACGACCGATCAGCCGGGGCTGATCTATGTGCTGAATAACCTGGGCGACCAGTGGTCGGGCACGCAGGTGAAGACGAGGTGGGCCAACCAGAAGTTCGTGCCCATCGCCTGGGACGGGCACGACGACGCCTGGCCGGACGCGCGCACCACTGACGGCGACGGCAACGCCGAGTTCCCTGCCCCGCCGCGCGGATATGCCATTTACGTGCCGGCCTAGGGAATTTCTGCACAAGTTCTCTGTTCACGGCCTGATTGATTAAGGGGCTGTCCTGGATAACTACTTTTCTATGAAGTAGGGATAGGATGGTCTGGCGATGCGCAAGAGCCGTTTGTCGTGGTCAATTCAGCGGCGTTTGATTGAGCATTTCGTGTCCGGGTCGACGGCTCGGACTGCGGCATCTTTGGTTGGAGTGAACAAGAGCACAGCAGCGTTTTACTTTCATCATCTACGCGAGATCATCGCCCTGGAGAGCGAAGATGCGTCTCCGCTGTTTGGCGAGATCGAAGTCGACGAGAGCTACTTCGGTGGCCATCGCAAGGGGAAGCGCGGTCGCGGGGTCGGGTTGGCGATGCATGGCGTTGACAACGACACCCTTCGACCAATCGACGGCTTCACCAGCGCTCCCCGCTTTATCCTCGCTGAACCAACTGCTCGCAGCTACGATTCGAGTACTGAGGGGCAGCTCTATGCACATTTTCATTATGTCTCGCCGGTTGGCCTATTCATGGAACTCACTACACAAGTATTTTGAAATGGACAATGTCGGGGCGTATCCGCCCAGAAGACACTTGGTGAAGAGGCGCCGCTACTTCAGGTTCTGATTCTGACTGCGCTGGCAGATGCCCTGTCTTTCAGAGAGAGCTGTGTGTGCGCCTTCGACACATCTCCCCCATCAACCGTGATGTGCTCGCTGGCCGCGCCTTCCACCTGCAGGAAGATTGCGGCGGGCGTTAGCAGGCGCGGCGCAGTCATGAGCACATCCTTGCTATCGATGAAGCGCAGCGCTGACTCCGCCGACGGATTGCCTTCGATGCTCAGGCCGCTGATGGCCGCATCCTGCACGTGATCGAGGATCATTGCCGGACGAAGATCTGGAGTCGCAACCTGCAGGCGGATATTCTGCAGGGTCAGACCTTTGACACCGCGTGCATAGAGTCCATACGCAGGCATCGGGCCCAGCATGAAATACTCGCCTGCGACTTGGGGAATATCACGCCGCGCACCGTCTTCAGCGGTGCCGCCTCCACCGAAAACCAGATGGATATTCTCCAGCGAGACGTTTTCCATGGTCGCGTCGCCAACGCAGTTCAGCGTAATGCAGGAGTGACGCTCCCCTGGGTTTGCCGTGCTGATGACCTTCGCTTCAGCGAGTTGCGGCGGATCGGTAGTCACTGTCCCGTGGATATTGCTGAAGGATAGATTGCGCAGAACGGCCGGAGTTGTCGTGCCTCGAGGTGCGCCCGTCGAAGGATCATAGTCCTCCGTCGATGCTGTCACCGGCGCTCCCGGCGTGGCGGCACGAGCGGGCCTAGGTCCGATACCGACGTGGATCGGGCCGGTAACATCCTGCAGAACCAGGTTGGAGAAAGAGATGTTTTCATAACGCGATCCAGGATTCCCCTGAAACTTGATGGGGCAGCCATAGACTTGGTAGAGCACGCAATTGGAGATTGCGATATTCTCGGCAATCCGCCGCCAAAGCGAAACACGGACCACCGCGTACTGAAAACACTGTTTGTAATCGTTACGAACTTGCAACTGCCGAACAGGGCGCAGGCGTCATCTTGAGACAGCACGGTGCAGTTGGTGACGGTGACGTACTGCGAACTGATGAAGTGAAAGCCGTCATTATTCCCGTTCACGCGGTTATGGATATAGATACCATCCATGTGGACGCGCTTGCTCTGGATGATGCGCAGACTGTGATAAGCGCAATCGAGTAGGTCGATGTTGCGCACGGTCAGGCCTTCACATCGATAGGCGAGCAGATGGTAAGGGCGCTTATTTCCGCCCAGGCCGCTTGGCGGAGGAGTGCCGCGGACAGGTGAGTGGAACTGAAAGCCCCGCCCATCGATCAGGCCGGGCCCCTCCAGCGTCACGTTCTTTGCATCGACCGCAAAGAGTAGAGCCCAATTCCCATCATTCAAGGTGGTGTCGCCGCTGAGCGGAATGGCATCGACGGCGTGATACTGTTTGCCGTCGGCGCTGCCGAGAAGCCTTCCCGAGGCTGCAATGTGCAGCGTCACATTGCTCTTGAGTTCAACCGTGCCAATCTGGAATGTTCCTGCGGGAACCAGGACGGTGCCGCCGCCGTCATGCGTGCAGGCATCGATGGCCGCCTGGACCGCAGCTGTGTCGAGTGTGCTGCCATCCCCTTTCGCTCCGTAGTCGCGAACGTTGTAGACACGCGCGCCCAGGTCATTGGCGGAGTTCGCGGATAAGGGGGTCTCAGCGCGCAGAGCGGTTGCGCCAACCGATCCCAGGGCCGTGGCAGCCATTACAGGAATCGGTAGCTGGCTCAGCCATTGGCGCCTTGTCAATAAATTGGCGTTGGTTTCCGGCTCGGGATGGTGGTTGTTCATTGGTTGGCCTCTGAGGAACGGGTTCATGATCAAAACGACTTGCGTAGGTGGCGTCTTCAATTCGTATAATACAGTAAATGTATCCGTATACAATTGACAATGAAAAAGCCGCTGGATGTGGCATACTGTAGGCTTTGAATAGAATTACGGCCAAATGGACGGCGATCTCGTCTATTCAGGCAACGGTCAAGTAAGAGGGAACAGAACCATGGACATGCGCGATATAGCGAAGCTCGCCGGGGTGTCGAGTGCAACGGTATCGCGTGTTATCAATGGGTCCAATCTCGTGAGACCGGGAACCGCGGAGCGCGTGCGCCGTGTTATCGATGAACTGAAGTTTGTTCCAAACGGCAGCGCTACCACGCTAAAGTATGGAAGAAGCAGCAGCTACGGGCTGATCATTCCCGACATCACGAACCCATTTTTTCCGGAGTTCATTCGAAGCTTTGAAGCAATTCTTGTCGGCAAGAACCAGGACATGCTGATGGCGACTACGGACTTCCACGCCTCAAGGATGCAGCAGACGATTCACAGAATGCTCGTCCGTCAGGTAGATGGTGTGGCGCTGCTTGCTTCAGAGATTGAGACTGGACCGATCGAAACGCTGATCCGTAACCGCGTCCCGTTGGTCACCATGGACCGGCGATTGGTGGGCCGTGGATTGAGCGACGTTTCCATTCATTACGTCAGTGGAATGATTCAGGCGGTCGAGCATCTGAAACAACTACGGCATCGGAAGATTGGATATATCGGAGGATCGGCGGGACTGACGATCTCCGACCATCGTGAGCAGGCTTTTGTGAAAGCCGTCGGAAGAGCCGGACTGAAGGTCGATCCGAACTTTGTGCGGGTCGGAAACTATCGCATCAGTGGCGGCGAGACGGCAATGGTCGAGCTACTGGAGATGAAGGACCAGCCCACAGCGATCATCGCTGCGAACGACCTGACCGCGATCGGCGCTCTCCGCGTCATTCACCGGGAAGGGTTGTCGGTGCCTCAGGATTTCTCAATCGTGGGATTCGATGACATTGAGTTGAGCGACATCGTCTACCCGCCACTGACAACAATACGGTTGCCGCGTCACGAACTGGCCGAAGCGTTCGTAATGGCCCTGGAGTCATCCGCAAAAGATCCACATGCTGTCGGAAAACAATATTCCGTCAGGACTTCATTGGTAGTGCGAAGCTCGACAGGCCCTCCGCGAAGGCGTAAGTAAAAGCGATAAGCAGCCGCACGAATCGGAGTAAACATGAACACGGGTAAGGCTATGAAGCGAATCAGTATTGCTGCGTCGATTGCGTTCTGCGCCGTCGTCGGCGCGAGTTATTCGGCGGCGCAGCGCCCGACGCTGCATTCTCCATGGAGCGGCACTCCTGTGCGAATGACGAGCGCGCCTTATCACTGTCCGCAAGCGGTGCATCTTTCTCCCGATCTTGCCACCGAAGGCTTTTACGCAGACAGCATAGGCTCAGTGATCGATCCGGTGAAGATGAAGGCCTATGCCGAGTCTTCCGGGCCCTACAAGGATCTTGGCAACGTGGCCGTGGCGGCCGCCGATGCGTTCCGGACGACGGGAAGCAAAGAAGCCGCGGCTTGTGTGAGACAGTTGCTCAACGCGGCCGCAACCGACCGCGTGTTTACCGGGAAGATGTCTTCGACACAGGCATATTTTGTCCAGGGTTGGGTGATTGGTGCGTTGGCCATCTCGTACCTCAAGGTGAGAGACAGCGGAGTCATTCCGACGGATGAAGCCAAGAAGATTGTGGCGTGGATGAAGGAAGTCGCCAAGCAAACGCTCGATTTCTATGAAGGCAGAACAGCTTTCACCGGCACATGGCAGAAGAATAACCATCGTTACTGGGCAGGAGTGGAGATTGCGTCGATCGGTATCGCTGCCAATGACCGCGCAATGCTGGAGTGGGCGGTGGCGGCCTATCGAGAGGGCATCGACCAGATCACTCCGGAGGGAACCATGTCCGAGGAGATGCGCCGGGGGCAGCGAGCGCTGCACTATCACTTGTATGCCTCCTCGCCTCTTGTCTATATTGCCGAGTGTGGCGAGGACAACGGGATCCATCTGTACGCGGAACGGAACCATGCACTGCAACGGCTAGTGACGCGATCGACTACCGGGCTCGTCGACAATAAGTACTTTGAACAGCAATCGGGAGTGAAGCAGGATGCGCCCAATGGACCTCCGACTGCGGAAGAGATCGGCTGGGCTGCCGCCTACGTCAAACGGTTTCCCGATCCCACCATCTCTTCGTTGATCAAGCAGGCCCCGTCGCTCAGTTATATGTATCTCGGAGGACTGCCTCCTAACTAGAGTGTCGAACAGGTGCGTTCCAAAACCTACCACGATTTACCCCAGAGGCGGATCCCCAACCCCTTCTGCCTCTAGCTTCACGAGTTGAGACGTTTGGGCTTTGAACTCACTTCTGTATAATTCCCGAGACTTTCCAAAAGAGTTGCGGCTTTGCCTTTGAATGGTAAGGAACTGTCGAGAAACGGAATTCGGCGAGGCAGGCACGAGAGCTTCGGCTTGCCGCCGAGGAATTTGCGCACGCTGCGCGCGCTGAATACACCGGCGCGAATCCAACAGTTCGTTGACGCGTTGCCTTACCAGTACGCGAACACGGCGTGGTCTCCGCAGCGGGTGTTGCGGGAGCGCAAGGGACACTGCCTGGAGGGAGCGCTGCTGGCCGCGGCCGCCCTGCGTATCAACGGTCACCCGCCGCTGCTGATGGATATGGAGGCCGTGCATGACGACGACCACGTGGTGGCCATCTACCGCGAATGTGGCCTTTGGGGAAGCATTGCCAAGTCAAACTTCGCAGGCCTGCGCTTCCGGGCGCCAATTTACCGTACGCTGCGCGAACTGGCACTCAGCTACTTTGAACACTACTACAACCTGCGCGGCGAACGCACTTTGCGTTCCTACTCGAGACCGGTGAACCTGGCGCGCTTAGACAGCCGGCACTGGATGACCTCAGAGGAAGACGTTTGGTGCGTCCCGGAGTGCCTCATCGCGGCGAGGCACTACCCGCTCTTTCCCGACAAGGTGGCGCGCGCACTGCCCCGTCTCGACCGCCGCAGCTTCGAAGCAGGAATGCACGGCTGGACGAAGCACTGAAGAGAGTCGCACACTACGGGATGCGCTTGCTGTCCTTCTCCATCCTCGCCAATACTCCAATCGACCAGATCGATGCTGAGCTAATCGACACCATTAAGTTCAGTAATCACTGAACAGTTTTGATGTCCAGTCTCATCCGTGTTATCCCGGAGTAGACTGGTTGCGTGATGGGCAACTTCCCGATGACTACTTGATCAGCATGGAGACGATGCTCGCGGACATCAGGTTCGCCATCGTGCCGGCGAGCATGGCGCGGAAACCGAGACGGGCGAGATCGTTGCGGCGGTTGGGAACGAGCGCTCCGATGCCACCGATCTGCATGCCGATCGAACCGAGGTTGGCGAACCCGCACAGCGCAAATGTGGCGATGGAGAACGTGCGCGGCGAGAGTACACCCTTCTGCAGACCAAGCTGCGTGTAGGCGACGAACTCGTTCAGCACGGCGCGCGTTCCAAGCAGATTGCCGATAGCGGAGGCCTCCTTCCACGGAATGCCGATGAGCCACGCGACGGGCGCGCCGAAGAAGCCCAGGATCGCGTTGAGCGTGTGTGGGAACGGAATGTGGCCGTCGTTAGTGAAGAGGATGTGGCGAGGCCACCAGTAGAAGGTGTGGGGCGCCCAGGCGAAGTTCGAGATGCCGGTCATGGTCGCGTTGATCAGGCCGACCAGCGCGAGGAAGCTGATCAGCATGATGGCGACGTTGAAGGCGAGTTGGCCTCCGTCGATGGTGCCACGCGCGATCGCTCCGATGAAATTCTCGTTCTTGTGCTCCTCCGACGGCGGCATGTGAACGGTTCCGGCGGTGGCGGGGACTTCTGTTTCGGGGACGAGCATCTTGGCAACCAGGATGGTACCGGGTGCGGTCATGATGACGGCGGAGAGGAGGTCCTTGGCGTTGATGCCCATGTAGATGTACGCAGCCATGATTCCGCCGGAGACGTGGGCCATGCCGGAGGTCATGATGGTCATGAGTTCGGAGTTGGTGGCGCCGGCGAGGAACGGCCGGATGGTGAGCGGGGCCTCGGTCTGGCCCATGAAGA
>PKWK01000265.1 GCA_003133205.1 Granulicella sp.
CGCGGGAAGTAGAAGAACACCAGCCGCTCCACGGCGAACATCTGCTCCTTCTGCTCCTCCGTCAATCCGGCGAGGTTCGGGTCATGCTCCGCGTAAATCGGGGATCCGCCCAGGTCGTCATCCCAGTTCGGACCGGCTTTGATATCGATCAACTCGCCGGTCACCGCGGAGATCGGGACGGCGACCGGCTGATCGGGGCCTTCCGGCGCGTTGAAGAGGTGCTGGTAATCGTACGTCCATGGCTCGTAATAATCGTCCATGGTCGGCATGTTGGGATGGTGGAAAATATTGACCACCGTCTTCGACTTACTTGTGGATCTGAGCCGAAGTTCGTCGTCCTCGCACTTCCAGCCGCCCTTGTACTTTTCCTGGTCTTCCCAAGCCGTGGGAAACCCGGTGCCGGGCTTGGTCTCGACATTGTTCCACCACATGTACTCGGCGCCCTTGCGGTCCGTCCAGATGTTTTTGCAGGCGAGGCTGCACGTATGGCAACCGATGCACTTGTCCAGGTGGAACACCATCGACACTTGAGATCGCACATTCATCGCTGATTCTCCGCTACCACTTCAGGTCGGGCAGGCGCCGCACCAGAATGTGCGTATCGCGATTGCACCCGGTGGGGCCCCAGTAATTGAGATTGTATGTGAACTGGCCGTACCCCCCCATCATCAAGTTTGGTTTAAGCCGCGCGCGCGTGAGGCTGTTCGTGCTGCCAGCACGCCTGTAATCACGCAGTGGCGATTTCGGGACGGAGTGTGTGCGCTCCGGCGCATGGTATTGAATGCAAATGCCTCGCGGGATGCGTGCGCTGACGGCGGCACGAGTCACCACCACGCCGTGATCGTTATATACCTCCACCCAGTCGTTGTCCACGATGCCGATTTCCGTGGCGTCCCGGTCGTTGATCCAGAACGGCTCGACGCCTCGCGATAGCGTCGTCATGCGCTGGTTGTCGCCGAAGGTGGAGTGGATGTGCCACTTACCGTGCGGCGTCAAATAGGCGAGCATCAGCGTCTTGCCGGCTTCCTTGCTGAAGCGTAAGTCGCCATAGTCTTTCGGCAACGGCTTGGGTTTATATGTGGGCAGGTGCTCGCCGAATTGAATGTAGCCTGGATGATCGAGGTAGAAGTGCTGCCGTCCCGTGAGAGTGCGCCACGGGACCAGCGTCTCCACGTTATAGGTGAACGGCGAATAGGCGCGACCGTTCTCAGTGAGACCCGACCATATCGGGCTGTTGATGAGGCGCTGAATGCGGGATTGCAGTTCCTTATAGGTGATTCGGACCCCACGGTTCTTCTCCGCGAGATGAACCAGCGAGAGGCCGGTTCGCTCCTCGATGCTTTGGTACGACCGGTAGGCCAACTCGCCGTTCGTCACCGTGGCGAAGCGGAGGATCAGGTTGCACACGCTCTCGTCTTCGTACAGCGATGGGTAGCCGTTGCCGTCCCAATCCACGCGAGGCAGCGTGAGCAGCGATTCCTCGTAGAAATCGTCCACCCGGTAGTGCGTTCCGTGCACGCCCAGCCCGTTCTTGGGCACCATCGGGCCGAATGAGATGAATTGGTTATAGAGGTTTTTATAGTCTCTCCGCACCACGCGCAACAGGGGCATCGACTTGCCGGGGATGGCTTCCACTTCACCTTTCATCCAGTCGCGGATCGCGGGCTGAGCGATCTCGGCAGCGGTGTCGTGCATCAGGGGCGTCGCCACGAGGTCCGCCACCGGCTCCGGGAAATGCTTTGCGGCGAGTTCGGAGAACTTCTTTGAAATGGTACGGAAAATCTGCCAGTCGCTCTTCGCCTCCCAGCACGGCGGAACCGCCGCCGAAAGCGGGTGGATGAAACTGTGCATATCCGTAGTGTTGAGGTCCGCCTTCTCGTACCAGGTGGCGGCCGGCAGGATCAGATCGGAATACAGCGCCGAAGTATCCATGCGGAAGTTCAGATCGACGACGAGGTCCATCTTGCCCTGTGGGGCGTGCTTGTGGAATTCGACGTCATGGACGGCGCCTTCGGCCACCTCCTCGGCGATCGCATTGTCGTGCGTGCCCAGGTAGTGCCGGAGGAAGTATTCATGGCCCTTCGCGCTGGACATCAGCGCGTTCCCGCGCCAGATGAACCAGACGCGCGGCCAGTTCTCCGGCGCGTCGGGGTCTTCGGCCGAGAAACGCAGCTTGCGGGATTTCAATTCGTCCACGGCGTAATTCACCACGTCCTCGTCCGTCTTGGCGCCAGCCGTCTGTGCGTCGCGGACCACTTGCAGGGGGCTGCGATCGAACTGCGGATAGAATGGCAGCCACCCATTGCGCACCGCCTGCACATTCACGTCGGCGGTGTGCGTGCCCGTTATGTCGCGAATTAACGGATTTTTCGGCATGGTGTGGTAGTCGGCGTAGTCGCGCTCATAACGCCACTGGTCGGTATGCATGTAGTGCCAGGTAGGCGCGTTCTGGAGCCGTGACGCCGCAAACCAATCCTTGGCGAATGCGATCGACGACCACGATTCGACCGGCGCCAGTTTTTCCTGCCCGGTGTAGTGCGCCAGGCCGCCGCCATTTACTCCCACGCACCCGCACAACATCAGCGCATTGATCGCCGACCGGTACATCAGGTTGTTGTGGTACCAGTGGTTCACGCCCGAGCCGATGATGACGATGCACTTGCCCTTGGTGAGCCGCGCCGTCTCACCCCACTCCCTCGCGAAACGGATCAGCGTATCGCGGCTCATGCCCGTGTACTTCTCCTGCCATGCCGGCGTGAAGGGCGCGGTCTCATCGTCGTAGCTGGCCGGATACTCGCCCGCCAGACCGCGCGCTACGCCGTACTGGGCCATCATCAGGTCATACACAGTGGTGAAAGTGACAATCTGGCCGCCCACGGTCTCGATGCGCCGGACCGGAACACCCCGGCGGTGGGAAGTCCCTTCACCGAAGTTGTCGAAGCGCACCTGGACCACTTCGCCGCTTGGCTCCAGGAACGTCAGGGCCGGGTCGATGCCGCTCCCGGTGAGTCCGTCCTTGAGCGCCAGATTCCATTTGCCCTTGTCCTTGGACCAGCGGCAGCCGCTGCTGCCCATGGGCATTTTCGGCTTGGATTCGGCTGTGTCCCACATGAGAAGCTGCCAGTCGCCGTTTTCGACGCCCTCATAGCCCGGGACGCGGTTCGCTCGAAGCAATTGGCCGGCCTCGAATACGCCATCGCGCTCCACCAGTTCCACCAGGTAGGGGAGGTCCGTGTACTTCTTTGCATAGTCCACGAAATACGGAATCTTCTGCTCGTGGTGGCATTCCTTGAGAATCACGTGACCGGCCGCCATCCACCAGGCGCCGTCCTGTCCGGCATGGATGGGGATGTACTCGTCGGCGTATTTAGCCACCTGGTTGAAATCGGGGGCGAAGACCCACATCTTGGAGCCGTTGTGCCGCGCCTCGGCGGCGAAATGGCAGTCCGGCGTGCGGGTCATGTTGAGGTTCGACCCCACCACCGCCAAAAGCTTGGCGTTGTACCAGTCCGCCGACTCATGAACGTCGGTCTGCTCGCCCCATACCTCGGGTGACGCCGGCGGCAGATCGGAGTACCAGTCGTAAAACGATAGAGACACGCCGCCCATTAGTTGCAGCATCCGCGCGCCCGCCGCATAACTGATCATCGACATCGCCGGAATCGGCGAGAATCCCGCAATCCGGTCCGGACCGTATTTCTGAATGGTGTAGATGCAACTGGCGGCGGCTAGCTCCACCGCCGCATCCCAGTCCAGCCTACGGAAGCCTCCTTTGCCGCGGGCTTTCTGCCAGCGGGCACGCTTTTCGGGATCTTCTACCAACGACTTCCAGGCATCCACGGGGTCGGTGTGCTCGGCCCGCGCGGTCCGCCACAGATCCAGGAGCGCCCCACGAACGTAGGGGTGCTTCACGCGCAACGGACTGTAAAGATACCAGGAGAATGAGATGCCCCGCTGGCAGCCGCGCGGTTCGTAGGGCGGAAGGCCGCTCTCCAAGCTGGGATAATCGAGCCCCTGCATCTCCCAGGTCACGATCCCGTCCTTCACGTAGATCTGCCACGTGCATCCGCCCGTGCAGTTGACGCCGTGCGTGCTGCGGACGACCTTGTCGTGCTGCCAGCGGTTCCGGTAGAACTCCTCCCAACTCCGCAACTGCGGGTCGGTTTCATCCTTGATCCACGTCAATGGGCCGTCGGTCGTCATTCTACACCTCGGTGAATGCTGCTTAACACGAGCACCTTGCGGACGGAACGGAATCGGTCTTTCCATGCCTGGCCGCACAGGACCAGACCGAGGGCCGCGCCTCCCAGTCCGATCAGAAGAAACGTAAGTGGAGCCGAAGAGGTATCGGCACCCCCTTTGCGCGCTTCGTCTTCGAGGAACGCGATCAAGGGCAGTATTTCCTCGGGCTTCAGGGCGTGGCGCTTGAACACCGGCGACATCGTTGGGGTGGCTGGCGCCGTGAGCCACGCGGCAAGATTCTTGCGGCCCTGAAGTCTCTCAAACACCAGCGTCAGGTCGGGTCCCAGCCGTCCGCCGCTGAGGCCGCCCAAGTCTCGCGCCGTGTGGCAGGAAATGCACGGAGGCCCAGCGTTGGCAAGGTGTTGGATGCCCATGAATATTTGGCGTCCCTGGTCGATGTCCGCCGCCGTGAACGGCCGGTCGCTGATTTGCATGCCGGCGAACTGCGATTTATCGAGCTTCGATTCAGCCTCGATCAGGGCCAGCAGAGACTCCGCCCGCGCGCGATTCATCCCATTGATCGTGGGCATCACGACATCCCGCGCCGCTTGCCGCAGTTGCAGGGCGTAAGGGTCGCCCTGGTCCATCATGGCCTGCGGGTTCTGAACGAATCGCGTCAGCCACTCACGATCTTTGCGCGTGAGAACGCCCTTGAGGTCCGGGCCGGTCAGCCGCCCGCCGCCGATCGTGTGACAACTGGTGCAGTTCTGACGAAAGAAATCCGTTGCTTCCTGGGCCACCAATGGGAAACCAGCAACATACGTTGCCAGCCCGCACAGCAGAACGAATCTGATCCAATTCCTAGCTGGCGATCGGTTGTTTCCCGAATTCATACGGGCTCCTGCCTCTGTCACGTTCAAGCCTTTGACGCGTCGATGGGAATCAGTTGCCGGCCACGCCGGTGCGTAATCTCCGCGATTGTCGTCCTTTGGAGAAAATCCGCATAAGTCGCGCGGACCTTCCGCCACTCCTCGTGGGCGCCGCAAGGGTCCTCATCCGAACACTCCCTCGAGCCACCTAGGAGACAGCGACGTTCCGG
>PKWK01000174.1 GCA_003133205.1 Granulicella sp.
CCTTCTGGAACCTGGTGGGAGCTGGTCTGTTCGGCTTCCTCATCAATCCACCCGTGGCTCTCTACTACATGCAGGGACTCAACACCACGCCGGTACATGGCCACACAGCACTGTTCGGCGTGTACGGAATGCTTGGGCTGGGTCTCACGCTCTTCTGCCTGCGAGCCATGGGGCCGGAGCGCCCGTGGAAGCAGCGACCGCTGAAGTTTTCCTTCTGGTTTCTCAATCTGGGCCTGGTCTTCATGGTCATCCTCAGCATGTTGCCGGTTGGCCTCCTGCAAGCGTGGGCCTCGATCCAGCAAGGCACATGGTATGCGCGCTCAGCGGAGTTCATGCAGTCGGGTCAAATGCAAACGCTGCGCTGGATGCGCGTTCCCGGAGACATTCTCTTCGCGACCGGAGCGTTGCTGTTCGCGTGGTTCATTCTCGGACTACTGACCGGCCATTCCTACGATGACGGGGAGCCTGCTCCGCTGCCCGGGACAACCGTGGAAGACGCAACGTTGGTAACGGGCCGCTAGTTGTTTCCATCGCCACCATGTGGCGCCTTCGATGGGAGAGTTTGCATCGAAGGCACCGCGTGCAACAGCATCCATCGGGAGATTGAAATGCATCGACATCCAGAGGAAGGCAGCGGCTTAACCAGGCTCCCCGAGCTGGCACAACCATTGGCGCAGTTCGACCTCGCCGCAGAGATAGAACATCTGCAAAGTGAGGAATCGTGGCAACGAGGGACGGGTCGAAGTTCCAAAACATTGGCGAAGTACCCGGATTTTCGCATTGTGCTCGTTGCCATGAAACCAAACACGGAGATGAAAGAACATCGGGCAGAGGGAAGAATCTCGATCCAAACCATCGTGGGTCGCGTAAGGCTAAAGCTACCCCAGCAAACGGTTGAAGTCCCGGCTGGCCATCTGCTGATACTCGATCGCTGTATTACGCACGACGTCGAGGCATTGGAGGAGAGTGCTTTCCTGCTCACCATTTGCTGGCCAGAGAACAATGCCTGATCCACTTCGAACAATTCAGCCTCAAAGGAGAAGTTTTATGGACTATACATTTCTGGCTAACCTGCAGACGGAGTTCGCACTGCCTGAAAAGGGCATCCTGAGCCGGGTTCTGCACAAGGACGAGCACGCGAACGTCACGCTATTTGGCTTCTCGGCCGGCGAAGCATTGTCGGCGCATTCAGCCCCCACACCAGCGGTTCTCTATTTCATCGAAGGAGAGGCCGAGGTCCAGTTGGGCGAGGACAAGGTCAGCGCCAAGCCAGGCTCCTTTGTCTATATGCCACCGATGCTGCCTCACGGCATCTCCGCCACAACGGCAGTTCGCATGCTGCTCGTTCAGATGAAAGTTCAAGCGCAATAGCCGGGCATTCCGGATTACTGGGAACTACTGCGGCCGTCGCTCCAGCGTCAGCGGCCGTTTCAACTGCGGCTTGATCACGTCGCGATTCTCCGGCGCCACCGGATGCACGCCAAAGTCCCACACGCCAAGATTGATCTCGCGGTCCGAGATCACCTCCATCAGCGCGTATTCGCCGAAGTCCAGCGGCTTCTTCGGCGTCACCTTCATCCAGTGGCCTCCCGGCAGCATCTCGGTGGTCGTCTCGATCACGTCCTCCTGCTGCTTCACGCCGCCGCCCAGCATCCCGATGTTGAAGCTCGCGAGCACGCGCGCATCCGTCCGCACATCCGCGCGCACCATCACATACCCGCTGTCAGCCGAGCCTCCGCTCGAATCCGGCTTCGCCCCGGGCACATCTCCTGCCCCATGCGTGTCCACCACCAGCGGAGTTCCGCCATGCGAGATTCCCGAATCGTCTCCTACCCGCAGATAGATCACCGGCGTGTCCACATGCATCTGCACCAGCGACTCCACGCCCTTCAACGTCACAATCTGGTGCGAGGCCGCTCGCGGGTTGATGCTCAGCTTCAGAATATTGTGCCCGGTCGTCCGGTTCAGCTCGCCGTCGGACTGCACCAGCGGCACCAGCTCCGGTGTGCCGTGGAAGTAGTCGAGCGCCAACACGCTGTCCTGCTCGGGCAGGTTCAGGTTCGGCGCCACCTCCGGCGTCAGCGCCTTGCGGTCCGCCTCCTCCTTCAGCAACTCCGGATCGATGGCTGGAGCCGGAGCCTGCGCGCCGTTGACTTCATCCATCGGCGAGTGCTCCTTCTCCCACTTGTGCGTCGCGTCCCAGTCCACCAGGTCCGCCGGCAGCTCCTCCGTCTCGCCGCGCTCGGCGCTGACGTAGCTCACAATCTTGCCCTTCACCGTGTAGCTCATCACCAGTTGATAGCTGCCGTCCTTCAGGATCAGCCGCGTGCGATGCGGAGGCGCGCCGTTCGCGGTCTTCGATACGTCCGGCAACGGCTGCTGCGGCCTCGGCTGCGCCACACACGTCCCCACGCACCCCACCGCAAGCGCTACTACCCAACCCCAAACTGCGAATCGTCTCTTCATCGCGTACCTATCCCAACTTCACAGTTTAGACGCATCAGCGAAGGCGTCGGGCCTCAATCCTGTGGCGTCTGCCTCGCTCCCAATCACAGGTCGAGCTACTGCTGTGGTTTTGCGAGCGTAAGCTTCGGGTCGCCGTAGAACACATACGCCAGCGCGGTCGGGTCCTGCGTCTTGCGGAACACATCTTCCCGGGTCCGCATCAGAATGCCGGCAACGCTGGCGTGCTCGCCCAGGGCCAACTCCTTCGCGATCGAGTCATAGAACGTCGATGCGAAGAGTTCAGCCGTGGTGTCCGAGACCGGCCAAAGCGCGCCGATGTATCCGCTGGCGCCGCCGTCCAGCAAGGCCGGCGCCCATCCGTCCACATCGTTCATAAACTGCCGCGACTCGCCCACGTCGCACGCGTTGAAAAAGAACAGCGGATGCGTGGTCGTCCCGGCCGTCTCCAGCCCCTGCCACGTCGCCGGGTCCATCTCGCTATCCTGCAGAAGAATGGCAAACTGAGGCACGCCGTCCTTATCCATCACCGCGCCGTGTCCCGCGAAATGCACGAAGCCCTGCGGCGGATGTCCCGCCAGTTGGCGCACCGCCGCATAGTTGCCCGACACTTCGGTGAAGCCGCGCATCTTCTTGAGCGTCGTCAACTCCAGGTTCGCGGCCTGCAGATTCTTGCCGCCCTCATAGCTTGGCGCAATCACCGCAGACTGCTCCACCATCAGCGACTGCGGCGGACGCATCATGCCGCGCCGCGTCACCGGCCAGCGAGCGATGCTGAACGTCGCCCCCAGAAAATCCATGCGCTGCTTACTGGTTGCGACCAAGGGCCTCATCAACTCCCACGGCAGCGACGGATCGTCGCTATAGATCTGAATCGTGGAGAATCCTCCGGGACTCTGGGCCAGCATTCTGGAGAAGAGGTCCTTGAAGGCTTGTGGCGCAAACTTGTCATACAACTCCGCACCGAAGCCGTTCAGATAATCCTGCGCATGCAACTGCGCGGCACCGGCGGCCGGGTCAGGTTCGGCAGTCATACCGCGCCCACGGCTGGCCATCTCCTTGAAATGCGAATTGATCCATACATGCAGCGCATCGGGATCGGCGATGTCCGCTTCCACCGGCGGACTCGTCGCGCTGAAGAAAACCAGGCGCAGCGAATTTCCAACCCGGTTCTCAATGATGGTGAGGTCCGGCGCCGCAAGGCCGGGGTCGAGCTGCACTGCAGCCACAGGCGTTGCGACTGGGTGCATCGGCGCGGCCGCGATCATCGTACGTGCCATGGCCGATGGCGCAGCGGCTCCGACAGAAGGCGTGGGCTGGGCGGAGTTTGCGGACGCCGCCGGTGCCGCGGAAACAATCGTCAGCGGCCGGCTCAGCCGAGCCAGAAGCGCGCCGTTGTGCCAGAGCGTCGCCAGGATGCGCGTGTCGCGCCTGCCTGCCGCATTCGCCGCATCCAGGGGCTGCGCGCGCAGATAGAAGAGCGCGACGCCGGAGTCGCTGTCGCGCTCAATCGATATCTCAGCCGTATTCGTGCCGCCGCGCGTGATGTCCATGCCGGGCACGGTCAGGTTCACGGTCAGCGTCCACTGCCGCTCGCCCTCAGCCATCTGCAACTGCAACTTACCCGCGCTCTGCACGCCGCTCAGAATCTTCGTCTCCGGAGAGATCTGCTCCGAGGTCAGCGAAACCTGCACGGCAATCTCCTGTCCGGCAGTCACCGTGTCCGGCGCTTCAATATTCGGATAGCGCTCGACCGGTGCGAGTTGCGTCGCAGGCATCGGTGGCACAGTCGGATCTCCCAGGCTGACGCTATGAACAACGACCTTCGGCGGCGGAGGTTTTGCCGCAGAGCCCGCCTGGCCCTGCGTCCCGCGAATCACGTCATCAAATGAAGCCTGGGCTGACTGCGAACTCCGCGCCGATTGCTCGGCAGACTGCATCTGCCGCTGCGCCGATTGCGCCGCGGCCAGCGCCTGCGCATAAGCGGCCTGGGCCTGCGCCCGCGCGGCTTCCGCCTGGGCCTGCGCACCCTGCTGCCGTTCCGCCTCGCTCATCTCAGGGGCACTGGGTCTGCTCACTGGGTACGTGTCGGCCATCGGCTCGTTCGCAGGGTCACCGTAACCTGCGAGTTGTCCACCCGGGCGGTCGGCCGGCGGTGGGGGAGTCGGCGGTTGCACACCAACGTCGCCGGATCCAGCGCTATCGACGGTACCCGTCGGCGCAGAAGCACTCGCTGTAGAGCCAGGCTGGTCCTGCTTCAAGCCAAGAATTTCAGCAATTGAATCATCCCGGGCTGTCTGCGATTGCCCCGCCGAATTCTGCCGCCCCGCCGCCTCAGCCGCGGCCACCGCCCGAGCATACAACTCGGCTTCCGCCTTCTCTTGCGCGGTTTCCGCGTGGGCCCGCTTCGTTGGTTTAGCGGCAGGAGTCTCACGCTCCACGGGCCTGCTGGGCAATGGGTTACTCGTGTCGTTGCCGGAACCTGGGGGAGATTCATCCTGGTGGGCCGAAGCTTCAGGAGGCGCGGGCCGAGTGGTTGCACAACCAGTCGCGCCCAGCGCAACCAGCAGAAGTATTGCCACGATGATGAAGAGGCGTTTCCCGCGCATGGCTCCGGCCACCCGGTTTCCTGATGCCTTGATTTATACCACCCTTATTCGACGCAATGATTCGCCCTGATCTCTGCCGCCGTGCAGTTAGCATAGAAACAGATGCCGCCTCATCCCGCACAGAAAACCCGCATCATCCTCGCGTTCGCCTGCGTGTACTTCTTCTGGGGCTCGACGTACGGTGCCATTCACATCGCCGGCCTGCATCTTGCGCCGCCGCTGGTCGGAGCCCTGCGCACGCTCATTTCCGCCGGCGTCCTCGCCCTCTTCTGCCTCGCGCGCGACATCAGCCTCCGCGTACCGAGCCGCACCGCCTGGCAACTCATCCTGGTCGGCGTCCTCTTCATGTCCGCCAACAACGTCCTGCTCATCTGGGCCGAGACCAAGGTCCCCTCCGGTTACGCCTCGCTGGTCATCGCCATGATCCCGATTCTCGTTGCGCTCATGGAAACCGCCTTGCCCGGCGGCGAAACGCTCAACCTGCGCGGCTGGCTCGGCACGCTGCTCGGAGCCATCGGCATGTTCGCGCTGCTCTGGCCCGCGCTGCACCGCGCCGGAGCGACGCCCGAACGCCGCAGCCTCGCCGGCTTCGTCATCCTCGTTCTCGCCGCGATCTCGTTCGCTGTCGGCTCGGTGCTCTCCCGCCGCTTCCATTTCAAGGTCGACACCTTCGCCGCCACCACCTGGCAGATCAGCGCCGCCAGCGTCGTCAACCTCATCATCGCCATCGCCGCCGGCAACTTCCAGACCGCCGATTGGACCGCCGCCGGAGTCCTCTCCGTGCTCTATCTCGCCCTCTTCGGCTCGGTGGTCGGCCTCACCGCGTACGTCTACCTGCTCAAGCACGTGCCGGTCACCAAGGTCTCCACCTACGCCTTCGTCAACCCGGTTATCGCGGTCCTGCTGGGCGTCGCCATCTTCCACGAGCGCCTCGCCCCACCGGAAATCCTCGGCATGGTCATCATCCTCTTCGCGGTAGCCACAGTAATCCTCTCCCGCACCAAACCCGCCCCCATCCCATCCGATGCAACGCAAGAGGTCCCCATCGAAGAGTGATGCGCCAGCTATGGGTGAATGACTTGTAGCCCAAGATGGGTTTCAAACGGATCGAAATCGCGGTCGCGATGTAGCAATGAGTGACCGTGTTCAATGCAGAACGTCGCAACCAAGCAATCGATCGTCTTCCGCACAGTAACTCCCTTAGCGCGGAGCAGTCGATAGTTCCGCGCAGCGATGATGGCAATCTCGACGCCGCCGCCTGGGAAGAGTTGCATAGACATCAGCCGGATTTGAACTTGTTTGAACAGTGCCTCTTCTCGAATGCCTTGCAGCACTTCGCAAACGGTCAAATCCGTCAATCCGATCTCCTGTTTCGATACCTCGCGCTCAAGCCACGCGGCTTCAATGGTAGGTGCGCCTGCAAAGTAGTCGATCCAGACCGAGGCGTCTACGATTACCACGTATCAATCCGCAAAGCGGCTAAGACGAGACTGTTCAAGGTCTCCCTCCCACTTAACCTTGCCACGAAGTTCGCGGATCTTCGCCTGGTCCTGCAACTGCACATAGAGCCGCATCGCCGCCTCCACCGCCGCCTTCTTGGTGCGCGCGCCGCTGCCCCGCATGACCTTCTTCATGAGTTGATCGTCGATCTCAATATTGGTCCGCATAAAATACCTATGTGTATATTCTACCCTTTCTTGGTGTATTCCCCAAAAACGCGAATACCTACTTCCGCTTCCACCTCACCCCGTCCTTCGCGTCCTCAATCACCACGCCCTTCGCCGTAAGCTCCACGCGAATCGCATCCGCCCGCGCGAAGTTCCTTGCCTTCTTCGCGGCCGTCCGCTCCGCCACCAGAGCCTCTACGTCTTCATCCGAAAGCCCCATCTGCGCGATCAACTCCGGAGTCGCATCCCCGATCCGTCCCTCAGCCTCCGCCCACGTCAACGCCGCCCGCGTCAGCTCCGCATCGCGATCCACCAGCACCCCAAACACGCCGTCGAACGTCGTCAGCACGCGCAGAATCTCGTCCGCATTCTCATCAGTCAGAGTCCCCGCGTCCGCAGCCGAGTTCGCCGCGCGCACCATCTCCGAGATCGCCGCCGCCGCCTCGGCCGTATTCAAATCATTCGCCAGCGCGGCCGTGAAATCCTCCGCAGCCTTCGCCGTCGCCGCGCGCACCGCCTCATCCACGCCCGCCGCAAACCCGCCGCGCAGTATCCGCGCATGAAACGTCCGCAGCCGATCGATCGCATTGGTCGCGCCGGCCAGTCCTTCGAACGTGAAGTTCATCTGGTGGCGATAGGGAACCGAGAGCAGCAGATACCGAATCGCCGACGCCCTATGTCCCTTCAGCAGCAGATCGCGCAGCGTATAAAAATTCCCCTCCGACTTCGACATCTTCTTCCCCTCGACCAGCAGGAAGCGCACATGCATCCAGTGCCGCGCGAACGTGTGGCCAGACGCCGACTCCGACTGCGCAATCTCATTCTCATGATGCGGAAACATCAGGTCCTCGCCGCCCGCATGCAGGTCGAAGCTCTCCCCCAGCAGCGAAGTCGCCATCGCCGAGCACTCGATGTGCCACCCCGGCCGCCCCGCGCCCAGGTGCGTCTCCCAACTCGGCTCGGCAACTCCGTCGGGTCCTCGCTTCACCGCCTTCCACAGCGCAAAATCCCGCGCCGCGTCTTTCTCGTACTCATCCACATCCACGCGCGCGCCGTCTTCAATCCCCTCGAAGTCCTTCTTCGAAAGCTTCCCGTACTCCGGGAAACGCGCAATGCGGAAGTACCAGCTCCCATCCTCGGTCTGGTAGGCGATGTCCTTCGCCGCCAGCCGCTCGATCAGCGTCACCATCTCGGGAATGTGCTCGGTCGCGCGCGGCAGATGCTCCGGCCGCTCGATCCCCAGCGCATCCATATCCTCAAAGAACGCTTTCTCGAAGCGCGCCGTGTACTCCGTAATCCCTTTGCCTGCCGCCAGCGCGTTGCGGATGATCTTGTCGTCCACGTCGGTCACGTTCATCACATGCTCGACGGCCATGCCTTGCTGCCGCAGAAACCGCCGCAGCACGTCGACATGGACGAACGTCCGGAAGTTCCCGATGTGCCCGTAGTCATAGACCGTCGGCCCGCACGCATACATCCGCAGCGCCGGAGAGCCCACCGGCTCCAGCCGCTCCAGCTTGCCACTCAAGGTATTGAAGAGTTCCAACGACGCCACTCGCGCTCACCACAGCCGCATCCAGCGCAAAGCGCCGTGCAGTCCACACTTTCCGTCTAAGTTAGTCCCCTAAGATTCTACAGTCCGCCGCGGAAACCTCCGAAAGAGCCTGATCGTGAGGCGTCCTATCTTAGAGTCTCCGCGGTGCTAGTTGTCCGAGGGCTTCTCGATATGGTCGATCTCAAAATAATCAACCGTGGCGTTCTGCTTGACCAGCTTCAGACCGAGCTGATTCTGCAATGCAATGGAGACTTGCGAGCCGACCTCGGCAGCGAGATCAGTGTCCGGAGGGAGTGACTCCGGCCCGTAGTCGAGAAAGCCGTCATAGTGACCGGTCAGCCCGGTGGAATCCACGACCGGCAGAGGCGAATGGCCGCTGAGACTGTCCGCGATCTGTGCCATCGTAACGTTCATCATCTCGATCCGCCGTTTGTATTTGCCCAGCTCGCGATCGAATATGCCGCAGTGGACAGGGAAGTTCTTATACGCGGGATAAGCTCCATCTGCTGGAGGCAGAACCATGTCGCAGGTTGCACCTTCTGCATGCGGCTTCAGTCCTACTCCCGGCCTGACGACCGTCAGCCCATTCACCTGGCCCTCACGGGTTCCGGCGTGTACCGCAAGCTTGAAGCGCTCCTCCAGAAGCGAGCGCACCATCTGCCGCACATCCTCCCGAGACGGGTCGCCATCCGCACGGGCTTCCACGGTGTACGACTCATCTTTTGCCCACTGCGGCAATTCCTTATACATTGCGCCCCTCACCTGTTGACTGCGCAGATCATAGGCGAAGTAGATCAGGTATCCAACCGGCACATTCCAGGAGAACAATCCGCCCTTTGGCGCTACCTTATTCAACGGATCCAGAAAGTCCCAACCCTTCAGAACGAACTTCGGGCCTGGCCGGATGGAGGCCACTTCAAAGGTCTGCTTGCTTGCGCTGCCCGCTTCCGTATGCGCAGACGCCACGCCCGGTCCGGCATTCGGCTTGCTTTGCGATTGCGCGAATGCCGGAAGCGCCCCGGCGATGCCGAGGATCAGCAGAGCGACAACCCGGTAGGCTTTGAATACTGAAGGGCCTTTGCAACGCGAGAGGAACATGGAAACCGGCTTTCTCAGGAGAGTTTCTGCGGAACCATCATAGACCTCTGCACGGAGCGCGCCGGGTGCTTCATCCGTGACTGCTTCATCGCGTTGGGCGGGGATGTGGACAGCGGCTCACCCCAGCTTCAACTGCGGCATCGCCACCAAACCCTCGCCCGCAAACTCCCCCGCCACAAACTTCGGCCAGGCCGCCGCCGCAATCATCGCCGCATTATCCGTCGACATCGCCAGCGAAGGAAACGCCACCCGCAACCCTCGCCTCCCCGCCTCCTCCGCAAACCGCCGCCGCAGCTCGCTATTCGCCGCCACGCCGCCCGACACCACAATCCCCCGCGCCCCAAACGCCTCCGCCGCCGCAAACGTCTGCCGCATCAGGTTCCCGACCACCGCGAACTGAAACGACGCAATCAAATCCAGCGTCTGCGCATCGCACAGCGCAATCGCATCCGCCGCCTTCGCATTCGGAATCTCCACCAGCGCCCGCCGCCGCGCCTCGATCGCCGCACCCATCCCATGCGTCTGGATATACCGCAGCACCGCCGTCTTGATCCCGCTGAACGAAAAATCAAATGTCGGCCCATCCGCCGCCAGCCCCGGAGCCTTCTTGTTCACAATCCCCGGCCTCGGCGCCCGCGCCTTGATCTGGCCAAAATGAAACTCCACCGCCCGCGGATTCCCCCGCCCGGCCAGCGCATCCATCCACGGCCCACCCGGATACCCCAGCCCCAGCAGCTTCGCCACCTTATCGAACGCCTCCCCCGCCGCATCATCCACCGTCCGCCCCACATTCCGGTACCGCCACGTCCCTGGGTGCCCCACGTCAGGCGGATTCTCCCCTGACGTGGGATTACCACCGCCGTTCCCCAACTCCGCCAAATACAGGTGCGTATGCCCCCCACTCACCACCAGCGCCAGCAGCGGCATCTCCATCACCTCGTGCCGCACCCGAGCCTCCATCAGCACCGCATGAATATGCCCCTCCAGATGATTCACCGCCACCAGCGGTTTTCCCACTCCCAGCGCCAGAGCCTTCGCATACGTAATCCCCACCAGCAGAGCCCCGGCCAGTCCCGGCCCCTCGGTCACCGCAATCGCATCCAGATCCGCAAAAGTCAGCCCCGGCGAAACTCGCGCGGCCTCCACCATCGCCGCCCGCACCACCGGCACAATGTTCCGCAGATGCTCCCGCGAAGCCAACTCCGGCACCACCCCCCCATAGTTCGCATGCAGCTTCATCTGCGAAGCCACCACGTTCGCCAGCACCTCGCCGCCCGCGCGCACCACCGCCGCCGCCGTCTCGTCGCACGAACTCTCAATCCCCAGAATCAATCCGGCTCGTCGCTCAATGCGCATCTCTCTATACTAGCGAGGCGCCGTCTATCTCCTGAGCCCATGACCCAACCTCTGATCGACATTCTGCTCAACACGCTTTACAGCTTCGTCTGGTTCTTCGCTGGGATGTACCTCAAAGAGCATCCAGTGTCTGTGGCTCGTTTCGTATGCATCGGGCGGCAACCGCCCAGATGGGTAACGAAAACCGTCAGGATCATAGGTCTGGTTCTTGCCACAATCGGGCTCGCGGCACTCGCTCTGGCACTAGTCTTCTTTGGGTGGCTTCTCTTTGAGAGAATCAGCAACTAACAACCTGCAACTGCCCCTACTCCCGCACCACCACATACCCATCCTTCTCCAGCATCTTCAGCACGCTATCCGGCCCCGCCAGATGCGCCGCGCCCACCGCCACAAACACCGTCCCCGTAGCCGGATCCTTCAATAGCCCATCGATCGTCGCCGCCCACCTGCGGTTGCGGTCCACCACAATCCGCTTGTACTCCTCCGGATACTTCGTCGCCAGCTCGTCGTTGTCCATCTTCCCAATCTTTTCGACATCGCCGTGTTCCCACGCCACCACAATATCGTTCATCTCCGCAGTCGACTTATCCATCTCGATCAGATCTTTATGCAGCATCTTCACCTGCTCGGCCTCGGGAACATCGGCGAGCATGTGCATCTGCTCGAGCATCGTCTCGAAGCCTTTCACCGGCTTCTGCTCCGCCTTCACCTCGGCCAGCAGCTTCAGGTCGATGCCGCTGGTCGGTTGGTACCCCGCCTTCAACATCGGCGCCACCGACAGGGTCAGCGACACCAGCCACGGCCGCATCGGTTCGAACATCTGTTCGCCCGGCAGCCCCATGCCCTTCGCCGCGCCTTCCAGCAACGCCACATCTTCCTTCGATATCTTCGTCGAGAGCGGATGTTGCACGTCGATCCCAAACTGCATCACCATCGGCTCAGCGCCGGTGGTGTCGTCAAGGTTCGCGATCTCGATATACAGCACATCGCTCGCCGCCAGCGCATTCAATACCTTATCGCTCTCCCACTTCACATTCGGCTTCATCACGTGCACCGAGCCGAACAGGTAGACCGTCCCATGCGCGCCCTTCACCCGCCAGATCGCCGGGTCCGCCGCGACGGTCGTCTCCGGAGGCGGCGGCCAGACCTTGGTCTGGGCCTGAGCCGGGGCCTGGGCCGGCTGCGCCTTCTCCGCCGGAACCCCCTGCTGGGCCAACCCAACACCGCACCCGCAAACCGCCATCACCACCGCAAACCGCGCCAGCTTATTCATCCATCACCCCTTCGTCAGGCTGACAAAGCCCGCCCCACCCAATCTGAATGCTCTGTAGTTTCCCGAAATCAGGCTGCCTGCACCCGTTCCACAGCAAGGCGCAGTCCCATGGCTTTGAGGATGGCCGCCAGGCTGCTGAGCGCAGGGTTCCCCTCCTGAGACAAGGTGCGATAAAGCTGAGTCGGGTTCAAGTTGGCCTTCTCGGCCACACTCTGCACGCCGCCAAACGCTTTGGTCATCTGGCGCAACGCGATCAGGAGTTCCCCCTGTTCGCCATCTTCGAGAATGCTATTCAGCAGTTCCACAGCGTAGGCTGGGTCTTTCTGAAACAGCTCGGCCATTGATTCGTCGTGTGCCCTGTCCTTCATCGCTAAACCCTCCTTTGCCAGTCCTGCCAGCATTCGCAGGCACGGGTTGTATCTGCATCCTGCCTACGCTTGTCGCCTGCGCACAGCAGCAAGACCACCTGGCTTCCGGCGACTGCGTAGTACACCCTGTATCCCGGTCCAACATCGATCCGCAACTCCCATACCCCGTCGCGGCAAAACTTGTGGTCGCCGAAGTTCCCTAACTCAATCCGATTGATGCGCCGGTCGATGGCAATCCGGGCATTCGCGTCGCGGAGCTTGCGGCGCCACTCCAGATATAGATCCTTCTCATCCGAGGTGAGGTAGTGGCGGATCTCATACACGGCTATATTATCGTCTATAAACGAATTATGAGCAAGCAAAACGTTGTCAAGCCCAAAAATGACCTAACTCACACATACACCTAGAGATAGAGTTGGCAGTTTAGTTATGCCAAAGGAGTAAAATAGATGTAGTGGGAAATTTGCAAAAAGATCTCCAGAAATCGTCTCATAGTATATATCAATCGGTATATACCAAACTATAAACATATTGTTTTGAATAATGTATGAGTATATAGGGGGAGGGGGGTAGCAGGAAAGTGCATCCGGAGAACGCGCCATACCGAGCTGCCCTGGCCATCGCCCGCGCCCTGCGCGGGGCCGGCCACCAAGCCTTCTTCGCCGGCGGCTGCGTGCGCGACCTGCTCCTCGGCCTGACGCCCAAAGACTACGACGTCGCCACCTCCGCCACGCCCGACCAGATCATCACGCTCTTCCCCAAGACCTTCACGGTCGGAGCCCACTTCGGCGTAGTCCTCGTCTGCACCCCGCAGCCCGACGTGCCAGACGTCGCCACCGAAGTCGCCACCTTCCGCAACGACGGCGCGTACTCCGACGGCCGCCGTCCCGACGCGGTCCGCTTCTCCACCGACCCGCGCGAAGACGTCCTCCGCCGCGACTTCACCATCAACGGAATGCTGCTCGACCCGATTGCCTACGACGCAACCGGCGACGCAGCCTCCGCCACGCTCGACTACGTCGGCGGCCGCGAAGATCTGGCCCGCGGAGTCGTCCGCGCTATTGGCGACCCCAAGCTCCGCTACGCCGAGGACAAGCTTCGCCTGCTGCGCGCCGTCCGCTTCGCCGCGCGCCTCAACTTCCACCTCGACGTCACGGGAATCCGCTGCAAGGCCGCCGACATCAACCAGGTCTCTGCCGAACGGATCCGTGACGAACTCACCCGCATCCTCACCGAAGGCGGCGCCGCCCGCGGCTTCGAGCTGCTCTACCAACTTGGCCTGCTCGCGCGCGTCCTGCCCGAGGTCGTCCGCCTCCGCGGCGTAGCCCAGCCCCCCGAGTTCCATCCCGAAGGCGACGTCTGGGTCCACACCCTGCTGCTGCTGGAAAAGCTGCCCGCCGGCTGTTCGCCAACGCTCGCCTGGGGCGCGCTGCTCCACGACATCGGCAAGCCGGCGACCTACCAGCCGCCGAACCCCAAGATTCCCGGCGACCGCATCCGCTTCAATGGCCACGTCGAGGTAGGCGTCCGCATCGCCGAAGAGATTCTCGCGCGCCTGCGTTTCTCCAACGACGACTGCGCCCAGATCCTCGCCCTCATCAAGAACCACATGCGCTTCGCCGACGTTCTGCAGATGAAGCAGTCCACGCTTAAGCGCTTCCTCCGCCTGCCCCAGTTCGACGAACACCTCGAACTGCACCGCCTCGACGCCAGCTCCGCCCACGGCGACCTCACGCTTTACAACTTCGCCCGCGCCCAATACGAGGCCGAGCCGCCCGCCGACCTCCGCCCCCCGCCGCTGCTCACCGGCAGCGACCTCATCGCCGCCGGCTACCGCCCGTCGCCGCAGTTCAAGCCCATGCTCGCCCTCGCCGAAGACGCCCAGCTCGAAGGCTCGGCCACTACCCGCGAGCAAGCCTTCGCACTGGTCCAGGCCGCCTTCCCGCCCCGCACTCCCGATTCAGATCCTGAAGGCCGCGCATGACGACCGTTCTGGGCAAGCTGCGTTGGTCAATCCAGCACCGCGGCGTCGCCGGCACGCTGCAAGCAGCGGCAAAGAGTATCGGCCGAAATCTGCGGCCTCAGACCCAGCACCAACCGCACCCGTTCGACCTCGAACACGGCACCGACACTGGCGGCCTCATCTCCGGCGCAGACCTCGCCTCCGGCCATCCCAGCGACCGCTTCATCGAGGGCTATGCCGCCGTCCCGCCCTCCCGATTTTGCGACATCGTTGCCCGCTGGCAGGCGAGCGGCGCGCCCCACATTCTCGCCCCGCCTCATGCCCTGGCCGAGTACACCTTCGTTGACGTCGGCTGCGGCAAGGGCCGCGCAGTCCTGCTGGCCTCCGAACTCGGCTTCCGCGAAGTCGTGGGAGTCGAACTCAACCCCCCGCTCGCCGCCACCGCAAAGACCAACGCGGACCTTTGGACCGCAGCCGGCAAGGCGCGCAGCCCCATCCGCATCGAACAAGGCGACGCCGCGGATTTCGTCTGGCCGTCTGGCCCATGCGTCATCTTCCTCTTCAACCCTTTCGGTGCGACGGTAATGAAGCGTGTCCTCGACCGGCTCGCCGCAGCCTTCCGCGATCACCCGTCCGACCTCGAAGTCCTTTATTGCAAGCCCGAGCAAGCTGGAGCTTTCGCGGAATCCTTCGAAATGACCTGGTGCGAGGCGACCGAAATCAGCCCCGAAGACCTCGTGGTCGATCCCGTCGCCGACCCTCGAGACCAGACCCGCGCCTACCGGCTGCGGAGGAAATGAACATGCAAGCTCCAATTCAGCACCGAGTGGCCGGACAACCTGAGGGATCGCACATGTCTCCGGCTCGCGGTCGGCTGGAAGGGAAACCCGCATTTCAGCGGATATTTCCCCGGCCTGAGACTTGGAAGGACACCTGCACGTCGAACCGTGTAGAGTTTCCACCTATGAAAATTTTCCGATTGGTACTACCCTTTCTGATCCTGAGTTCCGCCTGCAGCGCGCTTGCCGCTAACGTCATCGGAACCAACGTCGTCGCGCAGTCGCTGACCGCAGAACGCATTCAAAAGCAAGCGCCGGCCAAAGAACGCACGGCTTGGATGGCCTACCTGAAGCGGTCGCAGGAGCAGATGAAGATCGGCCGCGCAACGCTCGCGGCAGAGTTGAAACCAGGCGAAGTTGCTCCGCCGCAGCCCGCGGAAGGCCGCGGCGGATTTGGCGCCGGCATGTCGCTGCGCCACGACGATGCTTACTACGCGACGGCTCCCGCGAAACATATTGCCGATGTCATCGTCAGCTTCCAGACTCCCGCCGGAGGGTGGAGCAAGAACATGGGCTTTGCCGGCGCACTGCGGCTGCCGGGCCAGCCGTACGCGGCCAACAACCTCAACGCGTTCCCCGACCCGAACGACTTCGACAAGCCGGCGGATCCGAAGTGGAACTACGTGGGAACGCTGGACAACGACGCGACCAACACGGAACTGCACTTCCTGGCCAAGGTCCAGGCAACGATACGGGGTAAGGATGGGGATCCGTACCGGGCGAGTTTTATCAAGGGCATTCGCTATCTGCTGGCCGCGCAGTATCCGAACGGAGGATTTCCGCAGGTCTATCCGCTGGAGGGTGGATACCACGATGCGATCACCTTCAACGACAACGCAGTCTCGGAGTCGGCGGAGACTCTCAGTGATGTCGCAGAGGCCAAGCCGGGCTATGAGTTCGTTCCGGCAGACCTCCGCAAGCAGGCGAGCGAGGCAGTTGCGAAGGCGTTGAAGTGCATTCTGGTGTCGCAGATTGTGATCGACGGAAAGAAGACGATCTGGGCCCAGCAGGAGGATGCGCTGACCCTGGGGCCGGTGTCGGCGAGAAACTACGAGCCGGGAGCGCTTGCAGCTTCGGAGAGCGCGGACTTGTTGGAGTATCTGATGTCGGTGCCCCATCCATCGAAGGAACTGGTCGCGGCGATCCAGGCAGGAGTGACCTGGCTGAAGGGCGCTGCGATCTATGGGTTTGAGTACGTCGGCGGGCGCAGTGTGGAGGGCGGACGGCAGTTGAAGCCGAAGGAAGGCGCAGGCCCGATCTGGTCCCGCTACTACAGCATCCCCGCGCAGAAGCCGATCTTCGGCGATCGCGACAAAACGCTACACGACAACGTGAACGACCTCTCGCTCGAGCGGCGCAACGGCTATGCCTGGTACGGCGGAGCCGAGCAGAAGACCATCGACGACTACGCAGCCTGGGCCAAGGCGAACGGAGTAGCTGTAGCCAGTAAGTAGCTTGCTTGTTCGGCGGAGTGGCTGCCAGTTACGAAGGGAGAAAGCGGAACTATGAAGGTCTTTCTGATTGCGATTGCCGTATCAGCTCTGTCTGTCCCTGGTTTAGCTCAGACCGCCGCTCCTTCCACCGCGCCCGCGCCACCTGTAGCCGCGACCCCAGCGGCGCCCGCTGCGATTCCTCTGCCGAAGACGACGCGCGTCGTCCTCTCCGGCGACTCCTACTTCGGAGCCATGGTCGCGCGCGAATTTGCCGCCGCCTTCCCCACCATGAAGGTCAACACGCAGTAGCCGCGCACGCAGAAGAACGGCGGGCTAGAGTCTCCTCCAACCCGCCATTGTTATCGCTTCTCGACCAACTCAAGCTCGCGGATGTACTCGATCACCGCTTCGCTCCAGCCGTCGATGTGCGCCCACGTTCCGTAGCCAACGCCGTTCTTCGCGCTGGCCACATTGATCATGTAGCCCTTGCCCTTCGGCGCAGGTACGCGATCATGCGACTGTTCATCGGTCACCACAACGATCCGATCGTACTTCTCCGTGATCGCATCGAGCGCAGCGCCCAGCCGAGTTCCGCCATGCGGCAAGCTCGCCTCCATCGCATCGCGCAGTGCGAATCCACGACGCGATGGAATCTGCTTCACAGAGTCCGAAAAGGTGAAGACGCTCACCTTCTCCGCAACCTCGCGCAGCAGCACCGCCAGTCCGTATGCCGCATCGGTTCGCAGCATCTCAGACCGGCTAGCCAGCGGCGCAACCATCGACCCGGACACGTCGACCAGGATCACGGTGTGTCCCGCGAGCCGCTCACGATCCGCGACTGCACGGAACATCGCACGCTCCAACTCTGCCTCCCACTGCGGCGCATACCGCGCAGCAGCCAGGAAACGGAACGGAAGCACGCGCTCCGTCTTCATCGCGTCCAGCGCCGAGGTTACCAGCTCCTCGCCAACGCCCGCGTCCTTCATGTTGCGAAGGTTGTGCAGCAACGCCAGCGCGCCAAGCTTCCGCTCCGAGAGCAGACGCTCCCAGTGCTCGCGCTTGTCGCCACCCGCGGAGAGTGCAACCTCCCAGGTGTCCGGAGTCGCCAGTTCGCCATCGACCAGCCGCTTCCACACGGCCGCCTGCTCTGCGTCGCGCGGCTTCGCATGGCACAGGAACAGCACGTCGCGCAGCCGCACAGCGCCCGCGCGATCGTACTTCGCCAGCGCATACTCGTCGAACTTCGGGAAGGCTGCAGCGAGACCCTTCTTCGCCTGTCCCGACAGCGGCGCGCGTCCGTCCTTCCAGTAGATGGCGACAAACTCCGCCAGCTCATCCGCACGCTGGATCACGCGAGCCATGGTTTCGGCAACCAGTGCGCGGTGGGTGGCATGACGCGCCATCTCGCGCACCAGCAACAGAGGTGCATGACGCAGCTTCATCGCCGTGCGCGCCTCAACGGCCAGCGCTGCAACCTTCGCGGCCTCGACCTTCGGCACCAGTTCGCGAATGCGCCCGGCAATCGCCACGCCATCCTCGTAGAACTCGTCCTCCCACAGCATGCACGCCAGCACGCTGCGCCGCAGCGCCAGCTCCGGAGTCACCGCAACCGCCGGCGCTCCCTCATGGGTCCGCGGACGCAACAGGTGGCTCAACTTCAAAACATTCAGCTTCATCACGCACCTCCTTCTAAGTGCTCTAAGTAATTCGCCGGGGAATATTCGACTACGGAAGTGTTGTAGTGAGCTACACCGACCTTGCGGCCGCGGCAGGGATCGAACCTGCAATCTCCGTCATTGCTGACGGCGCTCTACCGTTGAAGTATCCGTACTCTGCGCCACCGGCGCCTTGGTTAATCATCATCCTCGTCGTGGCTGTCGTCGTCCGTCTTCTCAGGGACTCGCGGAACCGCAGCTTCATGAAATCCAACGCCCACCTTGAAGCCAACCGGCTTCATCGGCGCAGAAGTGACATCGATCGCCAGCTTCTTCATCTCCTGCCAGCTCGGCTTGTTCTTGTCGTAGTACCCCGAACACTCGTAGATGGTGAACGGCACCACTATATTTGGGTGGACGCCTGTGCACATCGTGATCATCTCTGACTCCCGGTAACCCGTCATAATATGCGCACTGGTGCAAGTCCGGCATAACGACTCCGAACCGACCGGTGTTCCGCCCTTCACATTTCCTTTGCCCATCTCAGTTCTTACTTTCTAACCAGCATTCCGCTGGAGGATTAATTGGCCGGGGAATAAGCGATAACAGAACGTTGTAGGTGCTCTACCACTGAGCTACGCGGATTTGCATCCGCGGCAGGAATTGAACCTGCGACCCCCTGCTTAGGAGGCGAAGTATCCGTTATCTACGCCACCGGCCAAACTAAATAACTCGCATTTGCGCAAAACCAGGGAACAATCGAAGCGAGTTTCAGAGCGAGCACACTGCGGAACCTTGTGCTTCGGGGCAACGCCCCCGTCCCGCAATATCTCCACTCCGGCAGGGTTTCGGGCCCCGCGTTTCGTGTCGAGGAAGTAACTCGTCTCTATCACCACTGATATCTCCTGCACAGCCGCCAGGTTCGCGACTGCACAAGAGAGCGCATTGCTGTCAGGGAACAATCCCATGCGGCACCGGGGCTTCGAAACCCCATCCTTGCGGATCTACCATGAAGTAGCCGCGTAGTACGCCACTGACAGCAGGGTTACTGAGGGATCAAGCGAAGACAGGAGTATTGATCGATTAACAGTCGAAGTACCTGTCCTCTTCGCCACTCAGCAAAAGCTAATTGTGCGGTTCGAATGCGTAGGATCGTCCGCTTACAGTGACGCCCAGGTGACGTGCACGGCCCGGCGATCACCGCAGAGATAATTCATCTCTGGCGATCCACTCATCGAATTTTGGAAGTTCGATTTCATCGGGCTAACTCCTACGCAGGTGATACTTTCCCATAGGTAACTAAAAAATGCAAGTAGTTTTTCAATAAATTGTGGAATTATTTAAATCAATCAAGCTTCGTAACCTAAGTTACTGAGCTACAAGTTCGCCATGCAATTCCAGAACGCCGGTCATAAGCCGGATGGCAGCACCGGCCCATCCGTGCGGAATGGTCCCGCCGGCAGTCCCGCACTGTTCACCAGGTTCGGCTGGTCAAACTCTCCCCAGCCAAATCGCACCATCGTCGGATTCGCCACCTCCGGGCTCGACACCACCACCGTCTGTCCGCGTATCTCGGCCTTCGCCGGAACGAACTTTCTATCACTGCCGGCGATGGTGAAACAGGTCAGCGCTGCACCATCCTTAGTCGTCAATCCTTCAGCATGATCAAACGACAGCACCACCGCGCCGTCGCTCACCGTACATCCCGCGATAGACCGGCCCCGAGTAAGCTACATCCTTGCGCCCGTAGTCCTTGGCCAGCGCCCACCGCGCCAGCCGCTCGCCCACATCGACATCCGCCCACGCCCGCGCGCCGGCCAGCGCCAAAGCCGTCGCCGCAAGGAAAATCACTGCCGATTTCCGCGTCCGAAGCATGCACTCTCCCGGGCCGAAACATCGGTCTGCTCGCACAACTCCACACGGGTACACGACAACATCGCGGCGCGTGCATAGAATAGCTCTGGTGATGAACTCCACGCACCCCTTCGATATCGGCCCAGTTCCTGTCGGTCGCGGCAAGCTCTTCCTGATCGCCGGCCCCTGCGTCATCGAGTCTGAGACTCATGCCCGCACGCTCGCCGACGCGGTCCAGCGCATCGCCGGCGACCTCCGCATTCCCTATGTCTTCAAGGCCAGCTACGACAAGGCGAACCGCACCAGCATTCGCAGCTTCCGCGGCCCCGGCCTTATCGAGGGCGCGCGAATCCTGCGCTCCATCGCGCAGAGCACCGGCCTGCCCATCCTCACCGACGTTCACACGCCCGAGGATTGCCTCCGCCTCTCGAAGGCGCTTGGCGATGTCGAGGCGGTCATCCAGATCCCTGCCTTCCTCTGCCGCCAGACCGACCTCCTGATCGCCGCCGCACATACTGGCCGCGCCATCAACATCAAGAAGGGCCAGTTCGTCGCTCCGCTCGATATGCAGCACGCGGTTCTGAAGGTGCGCGACACAGCCGCCACGCTGAGCAAGCCGGCCCGCGTCTTTCTCACCGAACGCGGAGCCAGCTTCGGCTACAACAATCTCGTGGTCGACATGCGTTCGCTGCCCATCATGCGCCGATACGCGCCCGTCGTCTTCGACGCAACCCACTCCGTGCAGACACCGTCTGCGGCCAATGGAGTGTCTGGCGGCCAGCCCGAGTTCATCGCCGTCCTCGCGCGCGCCGCGGTCGCCGCGGGCGTCGACGGCATCTTCCTCGAGGTGCACGACGATCCCACCCACGCCAAGTCCGACGGCGCCAACGCCCTGCGCCTGGACAAGCTCAAGCCCCTGCTTGAAAAACTCCTCGCCGTCCACGCAGCAGTCTCTTAAAAAGAAAAACGGCCCGCTCTCAAGCAGGCCGTCTCTTTCCAGTTACCACTATCTCTTACTGGTTGAAGTTGTCTTCTTCCTCTTCGTGCAGCCCGTAGCGGCGCAGCAGGTTGGGCAGGTTCTGCGAGAAGGCAGCACGCGGCATCACCGTATCGCATCCCGCCTCCACCGCCTTGGCCTTCAGGTCGCCCTGCAGGTGCGAGAGGAAGCCGACGATCGACGTGCTCTTCTTCAGCTTTGCCTTCAGCTTCGGTATCAGCGTCAAAGGCTTGGCATTCGCATTGTTCAGGTCGAAGACGATCAAGCCGGGACGATCCACTTCCTCGCCGCTTGTGAGCTCCGTGATCGCGTCCTTCTCGTTCTTGATGAAGGCGACCTTGACGCCCAGCTTGCGCGCGGTCTCCGTAATCTTCGCGTTGAAGAAAAGGTCTTCGATAAAGAAGAATATCTTGGTGGGCGCGTCTTCCGGGATGGGAATCGTGCGGCCGATAGAGTAGTCGATGGGCTGAGTATCGCTCACATAGCCGCGCCCGCCGCCTCCACCTCTGCCCTGGTAGTTGCCTTGCGATTCAATGGTAGAAGGAGGTGTCTCGGCGAAGTTGCCGTTGACCGCGCGATAGCTATGGTCCATCGGACCCACAAAGCTGCGCGGCCCACGCTCCCGTTGCTTGCCCTTGCGCTTGAAGCTAGCGCCGCCGTTGCCCGGTTGATGACTGTTGCTGTCGCGATATCCGGCGCCATTCCCGTTGCTCGAGCCGACTGCGCTGGCCTGGTTGCCGGGATTTTCGGACGGGCGTTGACGGTCGCGATCACGGAACTTCTTCTTCCATCGCTTGGTGGACGGACCAGCCTGTTGCTGGGCCCCGCCACCCTGGCCCTGAGGCTGGGCTGCCGGTGAAGCATTGCCGTTAGCCTGAACGTCTCCCACGAATTGACCGGCACCACCCTGCGCGCCCTGCTGCGCCGCGTCCGGCGACTTGCTCTTCCGTTTGCGCCGACGCCGGCGGCTGCTCTTGGACTGCCCCATGCCGTGCGGGATGTTATGTGCGGCATCCTGCGCCGAACCGTTTTGTCCCATTTCGCCACTCATCTGCGCGACCGGTGGCCCCTGGTGTACCTGCACCTCGGGTGCATTCTGCTCTGAACTCATGTTTCCACTTCCTATTGCTGGTTAATGATCCGTGCTTCTTCCCCACGCTCGCAGGTCTCTTCGCTCCCCGCAGAGTTCGCGGAGATGGAACCAACCCGGTTTTGTAGCGTCGGTGAAAACCGTATCAAGTTGTACTCGAACATGCGTCCTAATGCATCGATCCGATGCGACCAGTCGGCAAATTGCTCCTACGCGATCCCTGGATTGCCACAAGCAACCCGGATTGCCAAAAGCTGCCTGAAATCGCCAAAGTGCAAATCGCCGGTTACGGCAATTCATTCACCCTTACCGCTGTTTGCAACGCATTCGGAGGCTCTTGGCGGATTCAGCCCTCCGGTCAAGTCTGATCCGGCGCATCGAAATCCTAAATATCCACCGAAAATCTGAGAATCACCGTGCAATTTTCCGCTATCTGGTAAGTCTAGCGATCGCACAGTGCTCGGCACCCACAGCCGGTTCACAAGGCAAGGTTGATCATACGCCGAATGCCATCCCATAGCAAGAAAAACCTTCCCATGTCGGCGGGCCAACCGGAATTACCCCAATCCTTGCCCCACCGCCTCCGCCAAATAAGGGGTGCCAAAACTGCAAGAGCCGCTCCTGGAAAAGAGCGGCTCACTGCAATGGCCAGTCAAAGGCCTCCTGAATTGGCTCCCTCGCGGGAGCAGAACCTGAACTCCGGTGTGCCTCTGCGATGGAGACATCTATCCGGACTGCGTATTGCATCTCGAATTCACGAACGCAATACTGGCTGCAACTCCCCTGCCTGCAATTCGCATGCCAAAGACCGCCTCGCAATATCTCCGCCAAATCCATCTATCTCGCCGGTTCACACGGGCGGCTCACCAAAAACAGGAGAGTTTGCAAGCGGCGCTCCAAATTTCGGGAGACTGCGTTTGACCCCGCAGGAATCGAACAATATAATCGATGCTGTTCTGGCAGCCCTCTCGCTCCCGCCGATTCTCATTGCCTGCAACTTCGGACAATGTTGGTTCTGGGTGGCAAGCGCGGTGAGAACCCTCTCCGGTTGTGAGTTTGTTGGCGACCGATGGGCGGATGCAGGGCATGAGGATGGGCAGTCGCCCGGCTCGATGTTACAGACGATCCCGAAGGATCCTGAAGGAGCACCACACAGCACATGATTTCCAAGCTCGTACTCGTCTCCGCCCTTGCTGCGGGAGGAATAGCCACCGCCGGCATTGCACAGACGGCCAGCCCCCAGGCTCCTGCAACACCCGCACCCGCCACAGCGCCAGCAACCGCACCGGCACCGCTACCCGCTCCCCAGGCCGTTGCGGCAAGGATTGCGCTCATTGAGCTCATCGATGCAGCTGCCGCGACCAATGAAGGCCAGAAGGCCGTAGCCGACATCCAGAAGAAATATGAGCCGACGAAGGCCAAGATGGACGCGCTCAAGGCGGACATCGATTCGCTGACCAAGCAACTGCAGAACGCGCCGGCTACCATGAGCGACGACGAGAAGGCCTCGCGTGCCAGAAACATCGACACCAAGCAGAAGCAACTGCAGCGCGATGCAGATGACGCGCAGACGGCGTATGGCTCCGACGTGCAGGAGGCGATCCAGAAGATTGAGCAGAAGCTCGGGCCGGTCATCGTCAAATACCTGCAGCAGAACGGATTTTCCATGCTGCTGGACAACACCGGGCCGCCGCAGCAAGGCGGGCTGAACCTTCTGTGGGCGCCAGGAACGGACATCACGGAGGCAATCGTAAGCGCCTACAACGCCACTACTCCGGGAGTTGTCGCACCACCAACCGCGCCGTCGGCGGCGCGTCCCCGTCCGGCAGCAACCAAGCCAGCGGCTCCCAAGCCGTAGAGTTGCTGATTCACTGGATCGGATCGAGAGAAGGAACCGATCATTCCGTTTCGCGGCCGCGGTCGCAACGTCTAAAGACGTAACAGTTTTCCAAGGAGCTTTCACCCCGCATGAATTACAAGTCAGTTCTTCTCGCCGCGCTCGTCGCGGGTCTTCTTCCCGGGTTCGCAGTTGCTCAGGCGACTCCGGCGGTGCCTCCACCGGCGGCTCCTGCTGCTGCACCTGCCGCGGCACCCGCGGCGCCAGCCGCTGGCGCGCAACTCGCTGCCGCGCAACCCGCCCCCGTCGTCCCCCAGGCCTACCCTGCGAAGATCGCACTCGTCGCCTTCGAGCAGGCCGTCATTGCGACCAACGAAGGCCAGCAGGCCATGGAGAATATCAAGAAGAAGTACGAGCCGAAGCAGACCGAGCTTGAGAGCCTGAACACTGAGATCGACACCCTCAAGAAGCAGCTGCAGGCCGCCCCCGCTACCCTCAGCGACGCGGACCGCGCCACGCGCATGAAGACCCTCGACTCCAAGCAGAAGCAACTGGACCGCGAAACCGAGGACGCCCGGACTGCCTATCAGGCAGACCTCCAGGAAGCCTACGGCAAGGTTGCCCAGAAGGTGAATTCCGTGCTGCTGAACTACGTCGAGAAGAACGGCTACACCCTCCTGCTCGACGTGGGCAGCCAGCAGAGTTCCGTGATGTGGGCCGCGAGAGATCCGAGCGCAGACATTACTGAGGCTGTCGTCGCGGCATACAACACCTCATCCGGCGTTGCCGCACCGCCACCCGCAGCGCCATCCGCTACCCGGCCGAAGCCGGCAGCTACAACGCCGCGCTCGACTATTCCAAAGCCGGCAGCCACCACGCCAAAACCGCCAGCCAAGTAAGACCAGTTGCATTCAACTGAAAAGGAGGCCTGCGGGCCTCCTTTTTGCGTGTGTGCAAAATTGATCACTACGCTCTTTTTCTGTGGAAAATTCTGTGGATTCCTCAGCACAGAAATTTAACAATTCAGATGCGTAGCCATGCCAATCGCTGGTGCACACATCTTGTCTGTGCTCCAAGCCACATGTTTTCAGTTCTTTGCCCTGCATAAGGGAAACTTCACCAAAGTCGCTGCATGTCTGCCGCAAGTTTCGCAAATAAAAGGCTTTCCACAGGCTCTCGATGCCCCGAACCCGCATCGCGTTCCATCCAGCATCCAGATCCCCCGAATTTCCTCCATTGAAATGCACCGAAATCAGGCGATTTACCCGTCGGTTTATCGCGCTTTTCGGCTCACCAGGCTTTACTCTTCGCCAACCTTCAGGACGGCGAGGAAAGCCTCCTGCGGAATGTCGACTTTGCCGATGCGCTTCATCCGCTTCTTGCCTTCCTTCTGTTTTTCCAGGAGCTTGCGCTTGCGGCTGATGTCGCCGCCGTAGCACTTGGCGATGACGTTCTTGCGGATCGCGGTGACCGTCTCGCGTGCGATGACCTTCGCGCCGATCGCCGCCTGGATCGCGACCTCGAACATCTGCCGCGGAATCAGTTCGCGCATCTTCGAGACCAGCGCGCGCCCACGGTCGTAGGCGAAGTCGCGATGCACGATGATCGACAACGCATCGACGGGCTCGCCGCCGATCAGAATGTCCATCTTCACCATCGGCGAAACCCAGGTGCCGGAGAGGTTGTAGTCGAGCGAAGCATATCCGCGCGAGACCGACTTGAGCCGATCGTAGAAGTCGAGCACGATCTCGTTCAGCGGCAGTTCGTAGGTGATCATCACGCGAGTCGCCGTAACGTACTCAAGATTCTTCTGCCGGCCGCGCTTGTCCTCAACCAGTTTGAGGATGCCGCCGACGTACTCTTCGTTGGTAAGAATCTTCGCCGTGATGACCGGCTCCTCGACCATCTCGATCTCGGAAGGATCGGGCCAGCGCGAAGGATTATCAACCTCGACGACCTTGCCATCCGTCAGGGTGATCTTGTAGCGCACGCCCGGCGCGGTGGTGATCAGGTCGAGATCGTACTCGCGTTCCAGCCGCTCCTGAATAATCTCAAGGTGCAGCAGCCCGAGGAAGCCGCAGCGAAATCCGAAGCCGAGCGCGACCGACGACTCAGGCTCGAACGAAAAGCTCGCGTCGTTGAGGCGGAGCTTTTCAAGCGCGTCGCGCAGCATCGCATGTTCGTGCGAGTCGACGGTGTAGAGTCCGGCGAAGACCATGCTCTTGATGTCTTCAAATCCGGGCAACGCCTCCGCGCAGGGGCGTGCGACCTCGGTGATGGTGTCGCCAACCTTCGTGTCCGCGACGTTCTTGATCGTCGCAACGAAGAAGCCAACCTCGCCGGCCGAGAGTTCCGCGAGCGGGACCGGCTTCGGCGTCATCACGCCCATGCTCTCGACATCGAACTGCTTTCCGTTCGATATGATCTTGATCTTCATGCCCTGGCGCAGGCGCCCGTTGATGATGCGCGCGAGCACGATGACGCCGCGATACGGGTCGAACCACGAGTCGAAGATCAGCGCCTGCAACGGTGCGTCGGCGTCTCCGCGGGGCGGCGGAAGGCGATGCACTACGGCTTCGAGAATGTCGGCGACGCCTTGACCGGTCTTCGCGGAAACCGCGAGCGCATCGTCGGCGGGAAGTCCGACTGCCTTCTCGATCATCTCTCGCGTGCGTTCGATGTCGGCCGAGGGCAGGTCGATCTTGTTGATGATAGAGATGATCTCGAGGCCGTGATTGATGGCGAGATACGCATTCGCCAGCGTCTGCGCCTCGACACCCTGCGATGCGTCGACCACCAGCAGCGCGCCTTCGCACGAGGCCAGCGAGCGCGACACCTCATAGCTGAAGTCGACGTGTCCGGGTGTGTCGATCAGGTTGAGCTGGTAGGTCTCGCCATCGTGCGCCTTGTACATCATGCGCACGGTATGGGCCTTGATGGTGATGCCACGCTCGCGCTCAAGGTCCATCGCGTCCAGCACCTGCGCCTGCATCTCCCGCGCCGTGAGCGAGCCGGTGAGCTCGAGCAATCGGTCGGAGAGCGTGGACTTGCCGTGGTCGATGTGTGCGATGATCGCGAAGTTGCGAATGTGACTCGGATCCATGCGGGGTGCGAACTGCCTCAATCTTCGATGCTATCACTCTGGAGCGGTCGCGCAGCTCGTCGCCGAGGATGTCGGGGTGCGACCGACTCGGCCCCGAAACGTCTTACAATGAACAAGGCGTCCGCGGCTGCGGTCCTTGGTCGGCCTGTTGCGGCGCTTGATTGGTAAGAGTGAGGCAAATTGTCGGAATCGCGCAATTGGCGCTGCGATCGCAGGCCGAAGAATGGGACTAGAGTAACGATGGGCAACGCCAACGGGTGCAAGGGTTGAGTTGGTTTCGGCGGTGGGCGGCAGCGACTGCGTGCGTGCCCCTTGTGCTGCTCGCGGGCTGTCCGCAGCAGCAGGCAACTCCAGCCGCACCCGCGAAGTCCACAGCGCCCGCGATCACCACGCCGGCTGCGACGCCTGCGCCGGCGTTAACGACGGCACAATCCGTTGACCTCGCGGCCAAGGCATACAAGGCACAGCAGCTCATCAATCAGGTTGAGGGCACCTATCGCAGCGGCGTCGACAACTATCGCGGTGGAAGGCTCGAGGCCGCGCGGTCCGACTTCGACCGGGCGGTGGATCTGATGCTGACCAGCGGGATGGATCTGAAGACGGACCCTCAGCTCTCCGACGAATTCGAGCAACTGCTGAACAAGATCAACACGCTCGAGATGGCCGCTCTCAAGCAGGGCACGGGCTTCTCGGCGCCCATTGAGGCCGCGCCGCTCGATGCTGCCGATGAAGTGACGTTCCCGCCCGACGCAGCCCTCACCGCAAAGGTGAAGGAGGAACTGAAGACGACGCAGTCGGACTTTCCGCTGGTGGTCAATGACTACGTCGCCGGGTTCATCCGCTACTTCTCGAGCTCGCAAGCGGGCCATGCGCACCTGTTGCGGTCGCTCGAACGCGCCGGCAAATACAAGGCCATGATCTCGAAGGTCCTCGGCGAGGAGGGCGTTCCCCAGGACCTGATCTACCTCGCTGTCGCGGAGTCCGGCTTCCAGCCGCAGGCTCTTAACGCAAAGTCCGGCGCGGGCGGCATGTGGCAGTTCATGCCGACAGGCGCGTATGGGCTCGCGCGCAATGGATGGGTCGACGAGCGCTTCGATCCGGAGAAATCTTCGCGTGCCTACGCCCGATACATCAAGTCGCTCTACAACCAGTTTGGAGACTGGTACCTCGCGATGGCCGCCTACGACTGGGGTCCGGGATACGTCCAGCGCTCCGTCATGCGCACCGGCTACGCCGACTACTGGGAGCTGTACCGGCGCAACGTGCTGCCCCAGGAGACGAAGAATTATGTGCCCGGCATTATCGCCGCGATCATCATGGCGAAGAATCCGAAACAGTACGGACTGGAAGGCCTGGTGCCCGATCCTGCGGTCGTCTCCGACACGGTGAGCGTAGACTACGCTGTCGATCTGCGCCTTGTGGCGGACGTTACCGACGCCTCGTTGCCCGAAATTGTCGGGCTGAATCCGAGTCTTCTGCGCATGACCACGCCGCGCGATGAGGACTTCGATCTCCATCTTCCCGTGGGAACGCGGGATGTATATCTCAAGCGCATCAAGGATATTCCCGAGGACAAGCGGACCAGTTGGCGCTTCCACGTGGTGCGGCCCGGCGAGTCGCTCGACAGCATCGCGAGCAGCTTCCATGATCGTCCGTCGGAGATTGCCACAGCAAATGATCTGACCGCGGACGCCACGATCCACGCTGGCGATGAACTGATTGTCCCGGTGACGAATGCCGTAGCGGCTCCGCACGCGATGCACTACGTCACGCGAATCGGCGACACGCTGGTCACGGTCGCTGACCGATTCAATGTGTCGGTCGAGGATCTAAGGCGTTGGAACCATCTCTCGTCGACCACGCTCAAGCCGCATCGCACACTCGATGTTGCTCAGCCGGTCCATTTGGCGCCGGTGACGCATGTGCGAGCGAAGACGTCGCACGCGGGAACCAGCGTGCACGTCGCGTCCAAAACGAAGGCGAAGGGCCCCGCGACATCTTCGAAGCCACCCGCGAAGACACCTTCGACCAGTGCGACGGCGAAGAAGAAGACGCGGGCGAAGCAGCATGCCGCATCCAAATGAAGGATGCCAAGCTGCCGCATTAGCTACCTCAATAAAAAGATTGCTTGCTATTCAGTGGCGCACAGATGCATTCTGTTGCTAGAATCCGTGCCGTGATGCAATTGTTTTTTTGTTGCAGCGCAAATGCACAAGACGCACGGCGAAGTCATGATGCGAGTGCGGTAAAGAGGATGCGAAGATGAAGTTCAATGAGCATGGTGGATTTGACGGACTCGATGAGAACACCAGGATCTATGCAGCCGCGGCCAACGGCGACGAGGCAGATGGCTATGGGGGCAACGGTTCCTTCGACGATGATGATGAAGAAGAGGAAGTCGTCGTGACCATGACCTCGGATGACGATGACGATCTGGATCGGCTGGAGGAAGACGTCGACGACCTGCTGGATGCTGCGTCGCGCGCCGAAGCTGCAGTCATCGCTGCAACTCTGCCGTCGCCGGTCGCAGGCTATACTCCTGCCGCGACCCCGTCGAAGGCTCCTGCGAAGAGTGATGCAGGTGCCGTCGCCAAGCCGGCGAAGAAGCCCGCGAAGAAAGCAGTCAAGAAGGCTCCCGCGAAGAAAGCAGTCAAGAAGGCTCCCGCGAAGAAAGCTCCCGCGAAGAAGGCAGCAGCAAAGAAGCCCGTTGCGAAGAAGGCAGCCAAGAAGGCTGTTGTGAAGAAGGCCCCAGCGAAGAAAGCTGCGGCGAAGAAGCCCGTGGCCAAGAAGGCAGTCAAGAAAGTGGCTGCAAGGAAGGCTCCCAAGAAGGGCGCCAAAAAATCGACATTGAAATCTGCCGCGAAGAAGTTGAGTGCTCTGCGCGGCGGTAAGGCCGCTTCGAAAAAAGCGGTCGGCAACAAGGGCACTTCAAGAAGTAAAAAACCAAATACGAGAGGTACTACCTTGGCAACTAAGAAAGCAGCAAAAAAGGCAGTTAAGAAGGCCGTCAAGAAGGCTCCTGCAAAGAAGGCCGTAAAGAAGGCCGCAAAGAAAGTTGCGAAGAAGAAGTAGTCAGTAAGCAGTATTAACCAGGCAAGCAAAACGGCCCGGGCTCCTCTCGAGAGGTCCGGGCCTTTTTGCGTCTGCTCGACGGGTTATTTCTTTTCGGCAGCAATCTCTGCGAGGACGTCGTCGCTGTGGGTGTTTGGGTTGACGCCGGTCCAGACCTTAACCACCTTGCCTGCGGGTGAGATCAGGAACGTGTCGCGGGCCGCGAACTTCATGTCGCCGCGAGCGGAGATCGGAACGCCGTAAGCGTCGATGACTTTGTGGTCAGGGTCGGCAAGCAGCTTGAAGGTGAGCGAATCCTTGGTGCAGAAGGTCTTGTGGCTCTCGACCGTATCGAGCGAAACGCCGAGCACGACTGCGTTGAGGGCGTCATACTTGGGCAGGTCGCGCTGGAAGTTATGCGCCTCGATGGTGCAGCCGGTGG
>PKWK01000193.1:0-8839 GCA_003133205.1 Granulicella sp.
TTCGGCGAGTTCTTCAGCGTGATGCGGTAGAGGGTGAAGTCGTCGGTGAGGTCGGTGTCGATAATGCGCGGGACCTGCTGGCGGCCGGCGCTGCGCGCGTCGTCGGCGAGGTCCCACCAGCTTTTCGTGGACGTCTTGCCGTCGACCACGATCCTGGCGCCGCCCTGGCCGTCGATTGTGCCGTCGCCCATGATGCCCGAGCCGGTCGCACTCTTCACGGTGATGAGCGGCCTGCATCCGTTGCCGGAATCGTCGTTCACGATGCCGCAGCTTCCCGGGGCCAGCGCGTAGTATTCGGGGTTGCGCGTGCCGTAGAGCGTGACTCCCTTGTCCACCAGCAGCGTGACGCCGGGGCGCAGTGCGATGGGCCCGGTGAGGAATGCGGTGTTGCCGCCGTCGGGCGCAAGTTCGACGGCGTTGCCCTTGTCACAATGGTCGAGCGCCTGCTGGAGACGCGCGGTGTCCAGCCCTTCCTGCCCGGCGCCGGCCTTGTAGGCGCGCGCTTCGATGTCGCCGCTGGTGGCGGAGGCCGCGGTCAGCGTGGCTTTAAGGGTGACGCATGCCGGGGGAATGACCGGCTCGTTGACTGTGCGGGTGTCCTGCGCGGGCAGGTAGGAACCTGCTGCCAGGATTCCAACTGCAAGAGAGACTGCCGTCATCCGACAAACTGCAAAGCGTTGCGCTCGACTCATGCCGACCCTTCCGAACCCGAATACAGCCTGGATCAGTGTAGATGGAATGCCTGCGGGATGAGTGCGACGTCGGCTACCGTGCCTATGTGCGGACCTATAGGCAGTCCTATAATCGAGGACGAGGCACGGCGCATGACCGCAGGGTTGAGATTTCTCTGGACAGCAACGCGCGGGCACCGGCTGCGGCCGTGGCGCAGCGAATACCTCAAATGGAGGTTGGAGACCTTTACCGGCAAACACGCGGAAGAGGTGGGCGCGCGCGACTTCTGGCGATTTCTGGTCTCGGAGCGGAAGCAGTTGCTGCGATTCCTGCGATGGCTTTCGGAGATGAGGTCGTACGCGAGCGCAGATAGCCGCGAGTGATCGGTCGGGCGCATCCTACGAATAGGCGCAGTAGAACACATCAAAATGAAGACCATTGGAGCGAAATCATGGGTGACTGGGTAAAGCTGAAAGCGGATGATGGACACGAGCTGGGCGCGTACGTGGCGACTCCGGCGCAGGAGCCGATTGGCGCGGTGGTGGTGATTCAGGAGATATTCGGTGTCAACCCATCGATTCGCGGAGTTGTGGATGCCTATGCGCGCGAGGGGTTTTTGGCGATTGCGCCGGCGCTGTTTGACCGCTTCGAGCGCGATCTTGAACTGGGATATGGCGAGGCGGACATGAAGAAGGCGTTCGGGCTGTATCCGAAGCTCGATCCGAATGTATCGCTGGTGGACATTGCCGCGGCGTTCCACTATGTGAAGCGGGCGGGCAAGCCAACCGCGGTGCTGGGCTTCTGTTATGGAGGGCTGACGACGTGGCTGTCGGCGACGCGCGGCGAAAACCTGAGGATGCAGCCGGATTGCTGCGTGGGCTACTATCCTGGCGGCGTTGGCAAAGTTGCGGCGGAGGAGCCGGTTTGCCCGGTGATGCTGCACTTTGGCGCGGCCGATGATCATATTGGCAAGGACCAGGTGGACGCGGTGCGGACGGCGCATCCGGAGGTGGAGATTTTTCTGTATGAGGGTGTGGGCCATGCGTTCGCGAATCCGGATCGGCCGAGCTATAACGCGGTCGCGGCGGCGCTGGCGGATCAGCGGTCGCTGGCTTTTCTGAAGGCGAACCTGGCTTAGGGCAAGGCTTAACACCGATCAACACCGATGAAACCGATCAAGAGGAGATAACGTGCTTTTGGTCTGCTCTGATCGGCGCTTGTCGGCGTGCTTGGTGTTAAGTTCTTTTCTTGCCATGTCGAATTGCCGCATTTTGCAATCCAGTGCTATCCTTTATGGAGACACTACGACCGCGAGTGGACTAGAGATCAGGAGCAACAACTGCTGTGTTGGAATCCGTAAAAAAGACAGACATTATTCAAAAGTTTCGCACGCACGACTCGGACACCGGGAGTCCGGAGGTCCAGATCGCCCTCCTGAGCGAGCGCATTGGCGAATTGACCGAGCACTTCAAGACGCATAAGAAGGACCATGGCTCCCGCCGCGGCCTTCTGATGCTGGTGAGCAAGCGCCGACGTCTCCTCGACTATCTGAAGAAGTGCGACTCGGACCGGTACCGCGAGGTCATCGGGAAGCTTGGCATCCGCAAGTAGACGCAACTGGGACAACCCGTCATCATGGACGCAGGCAAGACCCGACCCACCCGGCAGTCATCTTCCTCTTCGCGCAAGGCCGCTTTGGACCTTGCCGCTGGAGTCGCTGATGGGGTGCGAGGTCGTTGTCCGGAATTCGCTGGCCACGCGGCGAGCGAACCCGGCTTGCGCTTGCAACATGCGCTCGATCCCGAGGGCAAAATCCAGAATTCAGATTTATCTGCAGCTCGCCAGCGGCCTCACTCCCGCTGGGGCCGAGCTGCATGCCTGCGTGCTTTCGAGTTGATAAGCGACGCGGCGACAGATTTCCATAATCGACAAGAAGAATAGAGAAGAGGCGCACTATGAAACAGGAAGTAACAGTTCAGCTTGTCGGCGGCAAGCAAATCAAGTTCGAGACGGGACGGGTGGCTAAGCAGGCCTCCGGCGCCGCGCTCACATCCAGCGGCGACAATGTAGTTCTGGCCACGGCAGTTGCGTCGCCAGACCCCAAAGAAGGCATCGACTTCTTCCCGCTCACCGTTGAATACCGTGAGAACACGTATGCCGGCGGACGTATTCCCGGCGGCTTCATCAAGCGTGAAGGCCGTCCCAGCGAGAAGGAGATTCTTACCTGCCGCCAGATCGACCGGCCGATTCGCCCGTTGTTCCCGGAGACGTTCCGTAACGAGACCCAGGTGGTCGCGTTCGTGTATTCGGCGGACAAAGAGAACGATCCCGACGTGCTGGGGATGAACGGCGCAAGCTGCGCGCTGGCGCTCTCGGACATTCCGTTCCATGGCCCAGTCGGCGCAGTGCGCATCGGCCTGATCGACGATGTGTTCATCGTCAATCCGACGTATGCTGAGCGCGCCAAGAGCCTCATCAACATCATGGTCGTCGGCACCAAGGACGGCATCGTGATGGTCGAGTCCGGCTCGAAAGAATGCTCCGAGGAGCAGGTGGTCGACGCCATCGAGTTCGCGCATGTGGAGATCAAGAAGATCTGCGCTGGCATCGAAGACCTCGTCTCGCGCGCTGGTAAGGCGAAGCGCGTTCCAGCTGCTGCTGACATCGATCAGGCATATCTGGATGGACTTTCGGGCAAGGTTGGCGCGAAGTTGAAGGATGCGCTCGACACGCAGAAGCACCCCAAGTTCGAGAGCTATGCGCTGGTGAAGGAGATCAAGGACGGCCTGAAGAAGGAGTTGCCCGAGGGCGACGCCGTGGCTGCGAAGAAGTTCAGCAAGTACTATGAACTGCTGCGCGAACAGATCTTCCGCGACCAGGTGCTGAATGAGCGCATTCGGCCGGATCATCGCGCGTTCGATCAGATCCGCGAAGTCACGGTTGAGGTCGGCGTGCTTCCTCGCGTGCACGGCTCGGCGCTGTTTACGCGTGGCGAGACGCAGGCGCTGGTCTGCGCGACGCTCGGCACCACGGACGACGCGCAACGGATGGAGAGCTACGAGGGCGAGCAGAAGCGCCGCTTCATGCTGCATTACAACTTCCCGCCGTTCTCGGTTGGCGAAGTGGGCCGCATGGGTGGAGTCGGACGCCGCGAGATCGGACATGGCGCATTGGCATGGCGCGCGATCGAGGCTGTGCTGCCGGCGGAGGATGAATCGCCGTACGTGCTGCGGGTGGTTTCGGACATTCTCGAGTCGAACGGATCGTCGTCAATGGCGACGGTTTGCGGTGCGTCGCTTGCGCTGATGCAGGCCGGCATTTCGCTGAAGGGGTCGGTCGCAGGCGTTGCGATGGGGTTGGTGAAGGAAGGCGAAAACTACGCCGTCCTCTCCGACATCGCCGGAGCCGAGGATCACTACGGCGACATGGACTTCAAGGTCGCCGGCACGCGGAAGGGCATCACCGCGCTGCAGATGGACATCAAGATCATGGGCATCACTGCGCAGATCATGCGTGAGGCGCTCGCGCAGGCCAAGCAGGGCCGACTGCATCTTCTGGACATCATGGACGCGACGATCGGTTCGGCACGCGAAGAGAAGTCGCAGTTTGCGCCGCGCATTCACACGATTCAGATCCCGACGGATAAGATTCGCGATCTGATCGGACCGGGCGGCAAGGTCATCCGCGGCATCATCGACGCTACTGGCGTGAAGATCGATGTCGACGATACGGGCCGCGTCAATGTTGCGTCGAGCGATGCGGACGGATTGGCTCGCGCCATCCAAATGATCTCCGATATCACGGCGGTTCCCGAGATCGGCAAGACCTACCTGGGCAAGGTGGTTCGCATTGCTGAATTCGGCGCGTTCGTCGAAATCTTCCCGGGCACAGATGGCTTGCTCCACGTCTCCGAGATTGCGGAGCATCGCGTCAAGGAGGTCAAGGACGAGCTTCGCGAGGGCGACCAGATTCTTGTGAAGGTGCTCTCGATCGAGGGCAACCGGATCAAGCTTTCGCGTAAGGCTGTGTTGCGTGAGCAGCGCGCCAAGCTCGGTCTACCCGAAGTTGGCGAAGGTGGCGGTCAGCCAGCGTCCGCTTACCCGGCGCCGATCGAGGACGATGAGGTTGCTGACGGCGACGAGACTGTTCTCGTCGAGGGAGGCGTGGACTTCGACGAGGACGATGCTCCGGATTCGGATTCCGATGAGCCGAACTTCAACCGTGCTGATGGCGCGCCTGTACCGGTCGTCGCGGCTGGGGGACGCGGACCCGGAGGCCCGAGCGGATTCCGTGGACCTGGCGGACCGGGTGGCGATCGCCGTCCCGGCGGACGTCGGCGTCGCGGCGGTGGTGGAAGGCGTCCCGGTGGCCCCGGTGGCGCACCCCAGGGTGGCGGCGGCAATCGCTAAGACCTGACCGAGTTGGTCATTGAACTGAGATGAGAAGCCCGGCGCTTGCCGGGCTTTTCCTTTGGGCTATCGATTTGGGTTGGTGATACTTTAGGATTCAAGCGTGGGAGGGCGCAACAATGGGCGGACTGAAACGGAAATCCCTGTTCCTTCTGTTGATCGTCATCGTAATCCCGCTCGCACTGCGCGCGCAGGGTTCGCCGCAGCATCTCATCGTGCCGGGCGTGTGGTTTTTTACGGGCGACACGAATGGCTATAGCAACACCGTTGTGATCGAGATGCGGGACTACCTGATCGTTGTCGATGCGAACTATCCAGGTCGCGCGAAGGAACTGCTGAGCATCACGAAGCAGCTTTCGCCCAAGCCGGTGCGCTATGTGTTCGACACGCATGCGCATGGCGATCATGCGTACGGTAACTCGGTGTGGACCGCAGCGGGCGCGACCACGATGGCCTTCCAGGGTGTCACCGATGAGATGAATCGCTGGGAGCCGACGCGATGGCGGAACGCCGTTCCGAAGCGACCCGATCTGCAAGCGACCGGCGAGACTGATGTCCAGCGGCCGCAGATGTCCATCACTGGGGACAAGCTGGTGTTGAAGGATGGAACGCGCGAGGTGGATTTTCTTTTTCTCGGATGGGGCCATACGCCAGGCGATGGATATGTGTGGCTGCCTGCGGAGCGCGTGCTTGCGACCGGCGATGCGGCGGTGAATGGGCCGCGCAACAAGCTGCTCGATGCGTATCTGGCGAATTGGCCGAAGGCGTTGGACAAGGCCATCGCGCTGGGGCCGGTGTATGTCCTTCCAGGCCACGGCGATGCTGGCGGCATTGAGATTCTGCAAGGGCAGAAGAGATTCCTAGCCGATCTGTACGCGGCGGTGAAGGTGCAGGTGGATGCGGGGAAGAAGCCTGCGGAGATGAAGATCGATCTGGATAAGCCCGACCAGTGGTGGTTCCCAGATAGCCGGCCGGACCTGCGCCAACAGGACATTGAGACGGTGTATCTGGAGATCACGTCGCATGCTCCTGCTGGTGCGACCCCGCACGAGTGGAAGTGATGGAGGCGGAAGGCGGCCGCTCTTCGAAGCGGGTCTATCTCGCGTTTGTGTCACTGGCAGTGTTTGCGGGGCCTTTGACGGGATATCTCGCAGGCACGGTTCTTCCGGCGATCGGCCTGGGAGCGTTCACCGGAGTTGCGCTGAGTTCCGCGGTCGCGGGCACAGTCCTGATTGCGCTGAGTGTCAGTCACAGGCAACGGATCCTTGGAGCGCAGCAGTGGCTGGCGCTGCTTCTGCTGCTGATTCCGCAATGGTGCTCCATTGCGCTGAGCCCGCTGGTCACTCCGGTTCCCTGGCTGCACGGGATTCGGTGGGGCGCTTCGCTGTTGCTCAGCCTTGCCGCGCCACTCTGGCTCGCTTTGCTCTCCGCGCTGGAGCTGGTTCGGGTTGAGGTGCCGCGTTCAATCGTTGCGGCCGCGATTGCCGGGATCGGAGCGGTGTGCCTGGTGGTGCCGGTGGATGCGTACAGCGTTGCGTGGAATCAGATTCCGATGCTCGTGGTGCAATCGCTGCTGGGGATTGCGGCAGTCGCGTCGTGGGCCTTCGCTCGCGATCGCCTGAACGGCGCGCCACCGGAGTGCGCGGCGGGATGCTACCTGCTGTTGAGCGCGGTGGGTAGCGCGGCGTTTGCGCTGCTCTGCGAACGTGGATCGTGGCAGCCGCTGGAGTGGCGGCAACTGATTGCGCCGCTCGCGTTGCAGGCGGTTGTGGTGGCGTGCTCGTGGGTGCTGTGGTTCTGGCTGCTGCAGCGGGTGACGCTGGGGGCTTTCGGAATGCGCGCGCTGGCGGCGTGGCTTGCAGCGGTGATTCCCGGGTTCGCCGTGTTCGGGTTCCTCGAGTGGCGTGCGGATGTTGCGATTGCCGTCGCGTTGAGTGCGGTCGTGATTTCGCTGCGAGCCGCGCCCGTGGAGGAACAGCCCGTGGCAGTGGGCCTTGGCGGCTCGTGACGCTATACTGTGGGGAAAGATGGCTGCTTCGATGTACATCGTGGTTGAGGGCGAAGATCCGGGATTCGACATCTTCGTCAATGGGCGTGCGCTGGCGCGGCATGAGGATGCGCTGGAGCGGCTGGCGCTGCGTCTGGGCGTGAAGCCGCTGATCGAGTTTTTCTCCGCCGATGAGAATTCGATGTCGCTGCTGATCGAGGAGGGCGCGGGGAATCCTGAGTTGATGCGGCGACTGCCTCCGCCACAGTGGTACGCGGCGGGCGATGGGCTGGCGACCGTGCGTGCGCTGGCGGCGGCGTTGCAGGACGATCCGCAACAGCTTGGCACCGAGGGGCCGCAGGTGCTGGACGAACTGCTGGGGTATGCGCAGGTGCTCGACAAGACGATGCGAGCGGGACTGCGCTGGCATCTTGCGGTGAGCTGGCGGTAAGCCGGAAAAGGCTTAACACCGATGACACCGATCGAACTGATTTCAGGAACAAATACTGTCATTCTGAGCTGCGCTCAGAATGACAGTGCACAACAAATACAGGGGTCCTTCACTGCGTTCAGGATGACGGCATTGAAGGAAGATAGCGGTTATTTTTTGCCGAAGACGTCGCCCATGCGGCGGATCTGTGCGCCTACGCCGCGGAGTTTTTCTTCGAAGTGTTCGTAGCCGCGGTCGAGGTGGTAGACGCGGTCGAGAATGGTCTCGCCGTCGGCGACCAGAGCGGCGAGCACGAGCGATGCGGAGGCGCGCAGGTCGGAGCACATGACGGCGGCTGACTCGAGCGGAGTGCGGCCGCGGACGGTGGCGGTGCGGCCCTGCACGGTGATGTTCGCGCCCATGCGGTTGAGTTCCTGCACATGCATGAAGCGGTTCTCGAAGATGTTTTCGGTGACTGTCGTAGTGCCTTCGGCCTGGGTCGCGAGCGCCATGAACTGGGCCTGCATATCGGTGGGGAAGCCGGGGTACTCTTCGGTGGAGATGTCGGCAGCTTTCAGGCTGCCTCCGCTGCGGACGCGGACGTTCTCCTTGCCGGTTTCGATGCGGACGCCGCACTGTTCGAGCTTGGAGATGAGGGAGCCGAGATGCGCGGGGTTGCAGCAATCGACGTTGAGATCGCCGCCGGTGATCGCGCCGGCGAGCAGGAATGTCCCCGCCTCGATGCGGTCGGGGTTGATGCGGTGACGCGCGCCGTGGAGTTTCGCGACGCCTTTGACCTTGATGGTGGAGGTGCCGGCGCCCTCAATCTTCGCGCCCATCGCGATGAGCAGTGCGGCAAGATCCTCGACTTCGGGCTCGCGGGCGCAGTTTTCGAAGAGGGTTTCGCCATCGGCGAGGGTTGCGGCCATCAGCAGGTCTTCGGTGCCGGTAACGGTGATCTTGTCGAAGACGATGTGCGCGCCTTTGAGGCGGTCGGTACGGGCTTCGAGGTAGCCGTGGTCCTGCGTGATGGTGGCGCCCATGGCTTCGAGGCCCTTGATGTGCAGGTCGATGGGACGGCCACCGATGGCGCAGCCTCCGGGCATGGCGACGCGGGCGATGCCGGTGCGCGCGATGAGCGGGCCGAGCACGAGCGAACTGGCGCGCATGGTTTTGACGATCTCGTACTTGGCGACGGGGTCGGAGAGGATGGCGCACTTGATGCGGGTGCGATGTTGCGCGCGGCCGTAGCCGAGTTCGACCTCGGCGCCCATCGAGGTGAGCAGGCGGCGTTCGGTCTCGATGTCGCGGACCTGGGGAATGTTTTCGAGGACGACTTCG
>PKWK01000193.1:8861-11626 GCA_003133205.1 Granulicella sp.
TCCATCTCTCCAGTTTACGGGGATTTGCGGTGGAAAGCCGTGGCTTGCGTGGTACGGCGAGGCGAAGCCTGGGGTAGAGTGGTGGCATGCGCGGTCGACCACAGGAATCTGAAGCGGCTAATTTCTTTTGGAAGTACATCGACAAGGTCGAGGGCGACGATCCGATTGCGGCGCTCGAGCGGCAACTTCCGGACGCGATGGCGCTCTTCGCGGGGATATCGGAGGAGCGGTCGATGTTCCGCTATGCGCCGGAGAAGTGGAGCGTGCGGCAGTCGCTGAACCACGTAACCGATACGGAGCGGGCGTTTACGTTTCGGGCGCTCTGGTTCGGGCGTGGATTCGCGGGCGCTCTGGACAGCTTTGACGATCAGACCGCCGCGGCGGGGGCGCAGGCGGACCGAGTGAGATGGGCGGCGCATGTGGAGGAGTTTCGGCAGGTGCGGCTGGCGACGATCTCATTGTTCCGGAACATGCCGGATGAGGCGTGGCTGCGGACCGGAGTTGCGAGTGGGAATGTGGTTTCGGTGCGGGCGCTGGCGTTTATCTCAGTGGGGCATGCTGCGCATCATTTTGCGCTTCTACGCGAACGCTACCTGGCGTGACGCGGTTGGCGGGGAACTCTATTTGCGGCGGTAGATGTCGTAGTTGGTTAGGGTGCGGTAGGGGGCGAAGTCCTGCTGCACGGCGCTGAGGATTTCGGGCAAGTCGGGCTTGGGCGGGGCGTTGAGTTGGAGGTTGCGGGTGACGATGAGCCAGCGGATGTTGTGGGCGCGGACCTGATCGAGGGTCTGCTGCGGGGTGTAGGGGTCGGTGGCCGGGTCGAAGAGCAGGATGGGGAACTGCGGGGTGCGGCCAGTGGCGAAGTGGAAGGGGTCTTCGCCGGGGAGCAGGAAGATTCCGTCGGCGGCGGGGATTTCGGCGTTGGTGACGCGGACGAGTTCTTCGAAGGCTGGGATCCAGGGGCCGGGGGTGGTGAGGCCGCGGAGCTTGGGGAGGGTGGCGTGGGTCTCCGGGCCGTCGAGGTGGATGTAGCTGACGCGTTCGTGGCTGGTGGCGTAGAGGCTGCCGCAGAGGAGGAAGGTTGCAGCGATTGTGGCGGTTAGGGAACGGGCGATGGTGGGGATCTGCGCGAGCATTGCCGCGATCAGCAACATGAGCAGCGGCCAGATGGCGTAAGTGGATCCCCAAAGCTGCTGGGAGAGGAATGCGCCGTGAATGGTGGCGAGCAGGATCAACGGAAGCAGCGTGTTGAGGGTGGGGCCGGTTCGCAGGCTGCGGGGGCGGAGATTGTACAGAGTCAGGGCGGCGGCGAGGATGAGGAGGTGCGGCCAGAGGGAGAGGAGTTGGTCGCCACGGTCGTCGGGGTCGTTGGTGAGGGCGAGGGCGGCGATCGTCCAGAGGAAGGGGGCTGCGAGGAGGGCTAACGCGGTGGGACGTGCCCAGCGTTTGCTGCGGAGACTGTCGCTGCGCAGGAGGGCCACGCCAGCGATGGCTGTGGGAACGGTCCAGAGGAGCGAGGTTTGGTGGTAGATGGTGAGGATGAGGCTGAGGCCGGGGAGGCGGCGCTGGGCGGCGAAGGTGATGGTCCAGTAGAGGTAGTTGTGCAGGCCGACGGTCGCGTGGATAGTGAGCAGGGCTGCGGCTAGAGTGGCCGCGGCTCCGACAACGAGCCAGAGTTGCGGGGCGATGGTGGTGTGTTGCAATCGGCGAATGACGGCGATCGCTGCGACTGCTGCGAGGGTGATCAGCAGGAATGGGAGGCCGATGTTCTGCTTGAAGAAGAGGGGAAGGACGCAGGCGGCTCCGGCGAGGGCATTGCGCATTGGGCTGTCCTGGGCGCGCTGGAGAAGATAGATGGCGGCGAGGACAGCGAGGATGCAGTCGCTGTCGTAGATGGGATGGGGGTAGACGCCGTAGATTCCGAGGACTGCAAGTGGCGCGGCTAGCAGCGTGGCGAGGGGCCAGGTGCGGTCTGCGAAGTGCTTTTGATCCTGTTGATTGTGGCGGTCGAGATGGGGCGAAGTGAGTGTCCCCACGATAACCTCGCCCTTCCACCCCAAGGAGCACAGACCGCTCCTTGGGGACCCCGGTTTGGCTCGGTGATCATGGGGCACCCGAAGGAGGATGCGCCAGGTGAGGAGGGTTGCGGCACCTGCTTCAAGTGCGGCGCAGAGGATGTGGGGGAAGTAGACCCGGCCGAGGACTCGAATGATCGCAGCGTGGAGGAGGAAGGTGAGGGGTGCGTGGGCGAAGGGAAAGTCGCGGTAGGGAAGTTGGCCCAGGCTGATGCGGTAGCTGCTGTCGAGCAGGTAGCCGATGTCCCACAGGACGGCGACACGGGCGTTCTGCCAGAGGGTGAAGGCGGCGGTGGCGACGAAGAGCGCGGCGGCGGCGAGTACATCGCGGAGCCGCCACGCTGGTGCTGAACTCATTCGCTGATCTTACGTGGAGTTCGCGGCTTAGAGTTCGAGTCTGGAGTCGTCGATTGCCAGGCGGACGTTGCCGTCGGATTTGGCGAGGCGGCGGACGGCTTCCATCTTGTCGACGTTGGCCTTGAGCATGACCACGGCGATGGGGATGGATTTGCCTGCGGACTTGATGGTCCGGATAGCGGCATCGCGATCGATGTTGCACACCTTCATCAGCACGCGGATGCCACGCTCGACCAGCTTGGCGTTCTTCATGTGCACGTTGACCATGAGGTTGTCGTAGACGTAGCCGAGACGGGTCATGGCGCCGGTGGTGATCATGTTGCAGACCATCTT
>PKWK01000145.1 GCA_003133205.1 Granulicella sp.
CAGGGCAATCGCATTTGAAAACTGGCCTAGATGGAGGAGTGTTTTTGACTGGAACGCAATTGCTTTTGATTGCCAAACCTCCCGAGACCCCGCCGGAATGAACCAAGCCAGTAATCTCTGCCCTCCGAAATCTGCTTGCCTCGCCTCAGATCCATGACCGTGCCGCGGAACAGATGATTCCGCAGGCTGTGAAATTCCAAATGCGATTGCCCTGGAAACGCCGCCAAACCCCCTTGACACCGCCCGTATAATTAAAGAAGAACTAAGTAGCACCCAGCGTCGTGCCTGAGTACCCTCAGGCCGGACCCGAACTGCCCATCCAAGACTAAGGCGGCATCTCGAATGGTATATATCAATACGGTATATACCAAACTGCAAGCCGTCTGTTTTGAATGAATGTATGGTATATACCGGGGGGAGGGGTACCCATTGCCGAGCTCTACACGCCGCAGATTCCTTACTCTCGCGTTCTCCCTGCTGCTCACGCCCGCGCTCGCCCAAACGCCGGAAACCGCCGCTCCGGTCCAACTCACCGCCGCGGAAGACCACCAGCGCCTCCTCGATCTCCTCCAAATCACCGCGCTCCGCCCCGGCGTCAGCCCGAACGCAAAATCACCCAACCCGGTCAACTACGACGAGTCCAAAGCCAACCCCTGGCCCAACCTGCCCAACCCGCTCGTCCTGAACAACGGCAAGCCGGTCAAGACCGCCAAAGTCTGGCAGACCCAGCGGCGTCCCCAGATCGTCGAACTCTTCGACCGCGAGGTCCTCGGTCGCGTCCCCGCCAACGTCCCCGCCGTCCACTGGCAGGTCGTCTCGACCTCTCCCGGAACCGACGGCGGAATCGCCACCATCACCAAGCACCTCATCGGCCAAGTCGACAACTCCGCCTACCCCGCCATCACGGTCAACATCGAGGCCTCGCTCACGATCCCGGCGAACGCACCCCATCCCGTCGCGGTCATCCTCGAAATCACCTTCGAGAACTACCCCGTCAATCCCAATCGTCCGCCACCCCCGCCCGCAAGGCCCGAGCCTCTCCCCACCTGGAAGCAACAGGTCCTCACCAAGGGCTGGGGCTACGCGCTCTTCTACGCCACCACGCTCCAGGCCGACAACGGAGCCGGCCTCACCCAGGGCATCATCGGCCTCGCCAACCACGGCCAGCCGCGCAAGCTCGACGACTGGGGAGCCCTCCGCGCATGGGCCTGGGGAGCATCGCGCCTCATGGACTACTTCGAAACCAACAAGGATGTCGACGCGCACCACGTCGCCATTGAAGGCCACTCGCGCTTCGGCAAGACCGCCCTTGTCGCCATGGCGTACGATCCGCGCTTCGCCGTCGCGTACGTCAACTCCTCAGGCGCAGGCGGAGCCGACCCCGCCCGCCGCCACTACGGCGAGCAACTCGAAAACATCGCCGGGACTGGCGAGTATCACTGGATGGACGGCAACTACCTGAAGTACGCCGAGCTTTCGCCGAAAGAGATCACCCCCGCCGACATGCCCGTCGACACCCACGAACTCATTGCCCTCTGCGCGCCCCGCCCCGTCTTCATCGGCGGAGGCACCACCGAAGGCGGCGACGGCTGGGCCGATGTCCGCGGCACCTTCCTCGCCGAAGTTGCCGCCGGCCCCGTCTACAAGCTCCTCGGGAAGCACGACCTAGGCACCGACACCTTCCCACCCGTCGGCACCGCTCTCATCTCCGGCGACCTCGGCTTCCGCCAACACCCCGGCGGCCACACGCCCATCCCCGACTTCCCCACCTTCATCACCTTCGCCAGCCGCTACCTCAATCCCCCTTCACCGTCACAGCAGAGCCAGAGTAAGAAACTGTCTGATCAACCCTCGATTCGGCCGCAATCCCTGTTCCTCGCCCAGTCCGCACCCACACAACGCGAAAAACCATCGTCTCCGGCATTCCAACATAGCTTCCAACTCTCGCCCCGATTGTCAGCGTCTTCGTCGCCTCTGACCATGCAATCGGAATCACGGAACGCTTGCCCTTCTCGTAGTTGTAGTTGTCGCCTTCATCCTGATAGAGATCGAAGCTTCCGTTCGCGCCGCGATAAACCCGCAGCTCAATCGGTCCATCCGGCTTCTCGCCCGCATATTCCTCGTCTGGGCCGAGTGGCAGAATTGATCCCGCGCGAACGTACAGCGGAATCCGCTCCAGCGGTGCCGCAGCCTGCACATTCACGCCGCCCTCAGCCGTCTTCCCAGTCCAGAAGTCGAACCAAAGCGTGTCCTTCGGCAGATAGACTCGCCGCTCGGTCGCTCCCGCCTCAAGCACCGGATTCACCAGCACCGCAGGCCCGAACATGAACTGATCGCCGATGTTCCACGTCTGCGGATCGCTCCGCCAGTCCATCACCAACGGCCGCTGAATCGTGTAATCACCATCCGAAACCTTCCACGCCAGCGAATAGATGTACGGCATCATCCGGTAACGCAGCTTGTCGAATGTAATCAGCGAAGCCTCCACATTCGGATAGCTCCACATCTCGTTGTTCGGCCGATGTCCATGCGACCGGAAGATCGGACAGAACACCCCAAACTGAAACCACCGCAGATAAAGCTCCTGATAAGCCGGATCCTGCATCTGCCCATCGTACGTAGGCCAGTAGCCGCCAATATCCGTCGTCCAATACGGCAGCCCGGAGAGCGCATAGTTCAGCCCCGCCGCCACCTGGTGCCTCAGCCCCCAGAAGCTGCTGAACACGTCGCCTGACCACACCGTCGCACCCACGCGCTGCTGTCCGAGAAACGCCGATCGAGTCAGCAGAAATACGCGCTTGTCGTCGCTAGTTTCTCTCCAACGCTTCTGGATGCCCTCGTTATGCAGCAGCGGGAACACATTCGTGTACATCGCGCCGTTGCCGATGGCCAGCTTCCTGTCTCGCAGAATCGCGTCCCCAAGATGCGGAAAGTACTCTTCCGGTTCGGCGCTATCCAGCCAGAAAGAGTCCCATCCTTCGGCAAACAGCGGACGGATCAGGCTCTGCCAGAACACATCCTGCGCCTGCGGATTCGACGCGTCATACACATGCGCACCAGAGATCATCATCCCCGCAGCGTCCAGCTTCTTGTACGTCTCGGCCGCCGGGTCCATCATTCCCCACGTCGAAATCATCGTATGCACATGCTCATCGTGCAGCTTCTTCAGATCGCCCGCGACATCGTGATAGTTCTCGTTGAAGACCGGGTCGCCCTCGTTCTTCCACCAGAACCAGTCCTGCACCATCCCGTCCATTGGGATGTGCTCGCTGCGATAGCGATTGGCGATCGTCAGTATCTCGTCGAGCGACTTGTATCGGTCTTTCGACTGGATAAACCCAAACGACCATCGCGGCAGCATCGGCGCATGGCCCGTCAAGTTGCGATACTCGTGGATGATCCCATCCATCTCCGGCCCATACACGACGAAGTAGTCCACCCCATCGCTGGCCATCGAGTCGAAGGAAAGCTCCAGAGGAAAGCGGTTGTCCACATACGTGAACGCCGCAGTGTTCCACATGATCCCATATCCCTTGCTCGAAACCAGGAATGGCACCGCAACATCCGTGTTGTTCTGGCCAAGCTCAACCGTCGATCCGCGATAGTTGAACATGCCGCTCTGGTGTTGTCCCAGCCCGTAGAAGGCCTCGGTGAAATCCGGGGAGAAGCGCTCCACAACATGCGTCGTCCGCTCACCATTCACCGTCACCGGCGCATACGTCCGTGGCACCGAACCACCTTCGCGCAGAAACGGCTTCCCATCCAGCGTGCTGTACGTAAGATTGCCGTGATCCAGCGAGAACGCCACCGCAATCTTCGCAGTCTTCAGCACCGCGCTCTTCGCATCCTGGCTGTACTGGAAGGGCGCGCCCTTGCAAGATTCGCCAGCGGGCAGCAGCCAAGGCTGCGGATGCTCGACCGCCCCCCCGTCTGGTCGCGTCACGACGTGAACGATTGAGTCCGAACACACCACCACGCGCAGCGTCTCGTTCCCAAGCGTCGCATTCAGGCCGCGATCCGCTTTCACGGCGTGGATCACCGGCTGCAAAGGGAACGTCTGCCCGGGAATCTGCGCCTGCAAGGACCCTGCGGAGAAACAAACCGGCACAACCAGCAAGCCACAACGAGCAACCCATCCGCACCGTCTCATAGTCCCCCAAAACAACGTGACTGGCGACAGCCTGCTTGCGCCGCCGCCAGTCCGAAGTACTTCCCAAACTGCGATCGGCACTACTGAGCCGAAAGTTCCAGCACCTCAACCGAGTACCCCGGCACGGTGCGTGTGAACTCTTTGCCCACACCCTTCACCGTAGTCTCCACCGGAACCACGCGCTTCGGATCAGAAATGGAGTTCGTCGCCCCTGTCGTCCCTGCACTCAGGCTGATCAGCTTCGCGGTACCCTTCACATCCTTCGCGCCGTCCAGCGAAATCTTCAGATTCTGCTTCGCCGACGACGCATTCACCAGCTTCAAATACACCACGCCCTTTGCCGAATCCCGCGTCACCGAGCAGAACAACCGGTCGCCCGCGCCCTGTAAGTCCGACCCCAGAATCTCGGTGCCGACGTGGCTGGCAAACATTGCCTGCGCATAGTAGCTCGGACTCCCATAGCTCGAGTTGGCGTCGTAGCCAATCAAATCCGACTGCCACTGCATCCCATTCGGATTCACATTTGTCAGCAGCGGAGCGTAGCTCGACAGAATAATCAGGTCGCTGTTCCGTTCCATCCCCGTCATCCAGGCCGCGTCGCCAAGAGCCGCGCCCATGTTCGGCGTCGGCGTCCCTTCGCGCGTCGCCCACTCGCCGACAAAGATCTTCGGCCCGCTGCGGTCGGCCTTGTCATAGTGGCGTGTGTCCGCAAAGAACTGCTCCGCGCGCTTGTAGTAGTGGTCGTCCACCACATCCATCACGTGGCCCTTCACCGGAGTCGTCGCAATCAGTTGCAGCGCGGGATACTTCTTCTTAATCGCATCGTAGAACTGCGCATAGCGCGCATCGTAGCTCTTCGACCGGTCAAACCAGTCCTCATTCCCAATTTCGACATACGTCAGAGGGAACGCCGCCGGATGCCCATCCTTCACCCGCTCTGCGCCCCACTTGGTCGAAGCGTCGCCGGTTACATATTCAATCTCGTCCAGCGCATCCTGCACATACGGCACCAGGTCGGCGCCCGGATTCACATGTTCCTGCTGCAGCGAATAGCCCGCATACACCGCCAGCACCGGCTGCATCTTCAGGTCCTCGCACCACCCCAGGAACTCCAGCAACCCCATCCCGTCGCTCGACTGATACCTCCACGGGCTGCGATGCCCTGCCCTGTCCACCAGCGGCCCAATCGTCTTCTTCTAGTCGAAGCGCTCGTTGATGTGGTCGCCCTCCAGGTAATTCCCGCCGGGAAAGCGCAGGAACTGCGGATGCATCGCCGCCATCAACTCCATCAGGTCGATGCGATTCCCGTTCACGCGATTCTTGTACGTCGGAGGAAATACAGACAGCAGTTGCAGCCACACCATTCCCGGATGATCGACGCTGACCACGATCTGGTTGTCCGCCGAGGCCGCCACATCGCCGCCCGTCTTCATCGTGAAGTTGTACTGCTTCCAATCGGCAGTCAGCGCCGGCAGCTTCGCCACGGCGAGCACCTTGCCGGTCTGGTTCGCAATCAGACTGACCTTCACGCCCGCGGCCATCCCGTCCTTATCCCCCTTCGCGTACACCGACCCCGTGTAGGTCGTGTTCGCTCGCAACGGAACGCCCCACCATCCGCGATTGCGCAGCCCATACGTATTCGTCGCATCTGCCTGCGTCACCGTCATCTTCAAGCTCGAAGTCAACGCAGAACTCGGCCCAGTCGTCATATCCCTGGCAACCATCCCTCGCGCCGTCCCCTGCGGGACCGGAACCCAATTCTCCGTGTCGCTCCGGCTGCTCTGGAACGTGCGGTCCTGCACCAACTCCCCATACAGCCCGCCGTCGTACGAGTAGTTGATCTCCTCGGTCATCAGCCCATACAGCGTCGGACTCACCTTCGCCATCGGCTTGTCAGCCTGAATCGTCAACGTCGCCAGCGCCTGCGGCTGAGCAACCACCTCCGGCTGCGCCCCACCCTGCTGCGCCTGCCCCGCCATCGCGCCCATCCACACAGCTACGCCAAATACCGTCGCACACTTCATTACTCGCATCATTGGCAAAATTTCCTCGTAGAAAACAATACATCAACCTGCGATGACTCGCTTATGGCGGAAGCAACGCCGTCAGCCTATCAATCTTTTCTCCATTTCGGATGCGCTTGGCCTGCCGCATCAGGTGAGCCGTCGGATCTTTCGGCCCAGCTTCATCGTCCTCGTCCGCAGGCTCTTCGAGTTTCTCTTCAAGAACGTACTTAGCCTGTGGCTGAGCAATCGCGTTTAGCGCGAGCAAAGCATTCCCAAGCGCAGCGCCGCTCGGATAAAACCCCAACTTGCTCTTCCCTACTCTCTTTCTTACCCGCCAAAGTATGCGCTGCACAAAGAGGGTGCAAAACCAAACAATAAGAACTAGCCCCAAATATCCCATGGGTTATCTCCGACATCGGTCGATTACATTGCCAGGAAGACAAGGCAGTGCCAGCGCGAGTTGCTCATCGCAACGCACCACAGTTGGGATTTAGTCGAACGCTGGAGGAGGACGCTGAAACAGCGCACTCAGGACCGGTGCCTGCGGCAGATATGTCTCGTCCGCACACACCACATTTCGCAACAATTGCTGAAGGTCCAGCAACCCAAACAGAAACACCGGGAAGAACAGGACGCACGCAACAAAAGGTCCATCGCTCCCAGCATGAGGAACCAAAAGCGCCACAAAACAGACCATCATCACAATCGCTGTGATGACCTGCAACCGGCGCGTCTGTTGAAGACCTCTCATCATCCCCGATTATATAGACCACCTACTACAGCCAATCTCATCCACCCGTGCTACCCTTCTTCCGAAGTCACAAAGGACGCCCATGTTTTCCGCTGTCGCACTCTCGTTAGCCCTGCTCGCACCGCAAGCAACCGTCACGACTCCGCCACCGCCTACCCAACCGCCAGCAGCACAGCCCGCCCCGCCGCCAGCGACCGACGGCACCGGCGTACCGCAAGCCGCTCCATCCAGACCATGCGGCCTGGACGCCTCAGGCAATTACCACGTGGGATGTGGCGTCACCTCGCCGAAAGTCATCTACCAGGTCGATCCGGAATTCAGCGAGGAAGCGCGGAGAAGCAAGATCTCCGGCATGACCCTCGTGGGCCTTATCGTGGACGCGGATGGCAACTCCACCAACGTCCACATCCGTCGCTCCATGACCAACTCGGTAGACAAGAAGCATCGCAAGGTCGCGTTAGCGCTTGACCAGAAAGCACTCGATGCGGTGAAGAAGTACCGCTTCGAGCCCGCCACCTATCAGGGCAAGCCTGTTCCCATCGAATTGAACGTCGAAGTCAACTTCCAGATCTTTTAGCGTGCTCGCAATCCCGTACTCATCGAGTACACTTCCCAAAACGAAAGGAAGCCTCATGGACACCACCAACCCAATCTCTGGAATGTCCCCTCAGGAGCTTGCCTTCGAGATTCAACGCGGTGGCCGCTTCGTCGCCTACCAGTACTGCGTCTCGTTGGTGGTCGTCACCTTCCGACGCAACTCGCCCGTCAAGTTCATCCGCGCCGGCGAGAGCGCGACCGCCAAGGGCCTTCCCTTCACGCTTCTCACGTTGCTCCTCGGCTGGTGGGGCATTCCCTGGGGATTCATCTACACCCCGCAGGTCCTCTACAAAAACCTCAAGGGCGGCACCGACGTAACCGCAGCCCTTCTCAATCGCACGCAGGCACCCAGCAACGTAGCTCGCGTCGCGTTCTAGCTCCCACCCGCACCCGCCTTTGGCTTCACAGGCGCAAACTCCTCGCTCATCCACGCTTTGAACGCCTCATAGCTCTGCGGCCGTCCCAGAAAATCCTTCACCAGATCATTCGCCGACTTCGATCCGCCCGGCTCCAGCACCGTCTTCCGATAGCGCATCGCCGCCGGCCCATCCAGCAGATTCTTCTTGTCGAACTGGTTGAAGAAGTCCAGCGCAATCACCTTGCTCAGCGAGTACGTGTAGTAGTTCGACGAGTAGCCCATCAGGTGCGTGAACGTCGTAAATCCGCGGTTGCCATCCACCCACTGCCATGGCCCACCGTCGATCGACGCCTGCTTCCACATTGCCTCAATGTCCACCTTGTCCGGCGCGCGATCATGCAGTTCCAGCGAATAGTTCGCCAGCGCAATCTGCCGCTCGTACCCAATCCCGCGCCCGAACGCATCGGCCCGCAGCATCTTCGCGAACAGGTCGTCCGGCAGCACTTCGCCCGTCTTGTAGTTCTTCGCAAAGACGTCCACGATCGTCTTATCGCGGAAGAACTCCTCCAGCATCTGCGACGGCGCTTCAACGAAATCCCACTCCACGTTGAATGACGACGCGCCCACCCACTCCTGGTGCGAGCCCAGCACCGCATGCATCATGTGCCCGAACTCATGGAAGAACGTCACCACATCCGAGTACTGCATCAGCCCCGGATCACCATCCGCGCCGCCCGCAAAATTCCCATTCAGCCGAGCCTCCGGCAACTGCCTGTCCGCAACGCCGGTCACCATCGTGCCCGCGTTGAACCACTTGTTCTTCCCCGCCCTCGGGTGCATGTCGAGATAGATCCGCCCCAGCTTCTTCCCGCTGCCGTCCGCCGCATCCATCACGTCGGACACCGTCACCGACGGGTCCCAAAGTTCCAGCCCCTTCACCTCGACAAACTTCACATGGAACAGTCGCGCCGCCGTATCCAGCACGCCCTGCTGCACCTCGGGAAACGGGAAGTAAGCACGCACCGCCTGCGAATCAAAGCCGTAGGCCTCGCGCTGATACTGCTCCATCCAGTACGACGCGCTATACGCCGGAATCACCGTCAGCCCTGGCTCGCGCTCCTGCGCAAACTTCAAAATCTGCGCATACTCTTTCGTCGCGACAGGCTTCGCAGCCTTGTCCAACTCGGCCAGTAGCGCGCGCACGTTCGCGGGACTCTTGATCAACTTGTCCGCAGTCGCCAGTTCCGCCCAGTTCGCAAACCCCAACTCACGCGCCAGCTCCGCGCGAGTCTTCAATACCTGCCCCAGCAACTCCCCGTTCGACGGATACGCTCGCCCGTTGTACGCCAGATACAACCGCTTCCGCAGATCGTCGCTCTTCGCATACGTCAACACCGGCCGATAGTCCGGCTCATCCGTCGTCAGAGTAATCGTTCCGTCAGCAGCCGCTGCATGACGCGCCACAAAGTCCGCGGGCAGCCCGTCCAACTCGCTCTTGTCCTTCACCACCACCTTGCCCTGGCTCTCCGCAATACTCCGCTGAAAGTGCAGAACCTGCGCGGTCAACTGGTCGCTCAGTTTGCGCACGCGTTCCCGCGTCGCAGCATCCTTGTCGATACCGCTCAACCTGTACTCCAGCAGCGTGTGTTCAAGGTAATACTTGGTCGCCGCATCGGCCTTCGTCGCGTCCACCGCCTGAAGCGCGTGATACACATCAGGATTCAGTGACAGAGCTGTCGCCTGTGCCGACACCTTCTGCGACACCTCATCGCCCACGTCGCGCAGCTCTTTCTTCGGCGACGCATTCGTCAGCAGGCTCGCCCCGCTCCCAGCCAGATCCAGTTCCCGCTGCGCCTCGTCGAACCGCCGCAGCGTGTTCTCCGTCGTCCGCGTGCCCTGCACTGCAAGCAGCAAATCCACCTGCGCCTGTGCCGCCGCCAGATGCGCATCCGCCCAGGCCTTCGCTCGCGCCGCATCCGGGTTTCCCACCCAAATATGCAGAGCGTCACCATTCTTCGAGTCCCAGCCAGTCCCGCCCTGCGCCGCCGCCATCACCGTTCCCAATCCCACAATTCCTACCCCCATCGCTCGACCGATCCTCAGCATATCTGTACCTCACTCAAATCGCGCCGAGTCTCTCCACGAGTGCGCTATCCATCACCTCTGAAAAATAGCAGGTTTTGATACGTGCGGCTTGAGTATGGGACCAATCGCCACTACGCCGTGACGGCAGAAAAGTTTGTCAACCCCCTCCGCTCACAGAAAAGAATATTTTGTTACTTCAAGTCATTCCATAACAATCACTTGCATCTTTTCCAACGCGCGAAAATACTTGCCGAACAGTTACCCTCAACCTGCTATCATTAAGGTAGTTAGTAAAGATGAAAAGGCTGCAAGGTGAGCGCCCACGCGCAAACCACGCAGCCTTTCGCACTTAACCCATAACCCATTTGATTGGAGGATTTTAGCCGTAACCCATGTATTTAGAGTATTTTGGCTGGCATCAAACGAAGCAAACCTACAATCGGAGGGCCTAACCCGCGTGTTATGAGTATTTTGGACGTAACCCATTTGTTTAGAGTAATTTGGCGGTCATCACCACCGCCAGGCAAAACAAACAAAAAGACTTACGCCCCGCATAACCTATCTAAGGGAGGAGAGAAAAAACTTTCAGTTCCGTGACCGTCGAAGATCCGCTATGCGGCGGGCTCGTCCATCAAGTGCAGTTCTTTGCCTGGCTTGAAACGAACCGCCTTGCCTGGCGCAATGCTGACCTCAGCACCGGTTCTGGGATTCCGCCCGATCCCCGTCTTTCGGGGCTTCACAGTGAATACGCCAAACCCGCGCAGTTCGATACGATCGCCCGCAATCAGCGTCTTCTTCATGCTGTCGAAGATAGCGTCGACAGCGTCCTCCGCCTTCGTCCTCGGAAGTCCGGTCCGCTCCACGACCCTCTGGATAAGGTCCTGTTTAATCAAGTTGGGCCGCCTCTCTTGCGTAATTCGTTCGCAGCGTGTCGGTTCCACACTGCCCCGTTATCGTGATGTTAGGAACTAAGCCCAAGATTGTCAACGCGTCAACGCTGCCGTAAGATTTTTCTATCCGAAGAAATGCGGACCCTCCCCTTTGCCCGGATGCCTGCAAGGCGTCACGGAACCAGACCGGAAAGGCCGCCAAAGAGGCAAAAACAAAGCATGGCCATCAAGAGCGACCGCTGGATTCGCCAGCAGGCAATCGACCACCAGATGATCGTCCCCTTCAGCGAGAAGCAGGTCAGTGAAGGCGTCATCTCTTACGGACTCTCCTCCTACGGCTACGATCTCCGTGTCTCCGACGAGTTCAAAATCTTCACCAACGTCAACTCCGCCATCATCGACCCCAAGGCATTCGACGAGCGATCTTTCGTCACCGTGCAGGCTGCGAGCGTCATCATTCCGCCCAACTCCTTCGCGCTTGCCCGCTCCATCGAGTACTTCAAAATTCCCCGCGACGTGCTCACGATCTGCGTTGGCAAGTCGACCTACGCGCGCTGCGGCATCATTGTCAACGTCACTCCATTCGAGCCCGAATGGGAAGGCTTTGTGACTCTGGAGATCTCCAACACAACGCCTCTGCCCGCGCGCATCTACGCCAACGAAGGCCTGTGTCAGATCCTCTTCTTTCAGTCCGACGAAGTTTGCGAAATCAGTTATGCAGACCGCAAAGGAAAGTATCAGAATCAGCAGGGCATCGTTCTTCCCAAGCTCTAACTAGCGAGGCTTGAGATCCATGGATGAGGCTCCCCCAAAGCGTGCGGATCGCGTCGGCGTAGTCGCGACCGACCCGTTGCGTGTACTTGGCCTCAAGGCCATCATCTGCGAGGCGATGCAGCTTGAGATTGTTCATCTCTCTGTCCCCGGCGCGCTCGACGACGCCCATCTAAGCCTCGTCCTGATCGACGCCGAATGCACCAGCCATCTGTTCGAGCTGATCGCCACCTTTCGCCAGGTACGTCCGCTGTTGAAGCTCCTTGTGCTCGGCAATGAGACGGAACAGGACTACATTCAGCGCGTCATTGGAGCCGGCGCAAAGGGATACCTTGCCCTGACCGCAAAGGAGTCGGAGATCCGCATGGCAATCGAGATGGTGCGCGACGGTTCCGTCTGGGCTCCACGAAAGGTGCTGTCGCGCCTGCTCGACAGCAATCGAAACGCCGCCAAGTCTCCGGCCGCTCTTCCCCGGTTCACTGCGCGCGAACTCCAGATCCTCAGCCTGCTCCGCGCGGGACAACCCAACCGCGAAATCGCACTGTCTCTCGGCATCGACGAAGGCACGGTCAAGGCTCACATCGGCCGTCTACTGCGCAAGGTCGGCGTGAACAATCGCATCGCGCTCACCGTCCACCCCTTCACGCAAGTCAAGTGACGGACCAGGGAACGTCGGCGCACTCGCGCACGCCGTAGTCGAGCGCCTCGTTGTCGATTCTCCTGTGTACTTAGTAGTTAACAGTATGGGTACGAAGGGCTCTAGACCTTCGTACCGTTGTCCAGACCACACCAATGGCCCATGATGAATGCGCAACACAGACCTGGGAGAGGGGCTGCAAGGTGGTGCCGCACTAGCGGCAAGACTCTTGTAGCCCCCATTTTTTCGGTTTGCCGGCTCCGACGAGCGGTAACCAACCCGTTCCCTACCCCTCCGCGAACGCGCCCTGCTTTGTTCCCTTTCTTTGCTCCTCTGAGCAACTTATTAACCACTTCGACCCATCGTAGGAATGGGTGCAGCGACTTGCTGCTCCAGTGTAAGTCGTGGTCTATAAAGGTAGAAGAGCGCCTCAAACGGGGCAGAACATAGCAAGGTGAAAGGTTCTAAAACCGATGAAACAGATATCAGGGATTCTATGTGGCATGGTCCTGATGACCACCACACTTTCAGGTTTTGCGCAGGGCGACAAAGAGAAGCTGTCCGAGCGCCTCACCGCCGCTCAGGCCGTGATGAATGAAATCATGGCCACGCCCGATAAGGGTATTCCACGCGGAATCCTCGCCGGCGCGATCTGCGTCACCGTCATTCCAGCCTACAAGAAGGGCGCCTTCGTAGTCGGGGCCCAGTACGGCCAGGGAGTTTCTACATGCAGGACGCCCAATGGATGGAGCGCCCCCGTCTTCGTGCAGCTCGCCGGCGGCAGCTTTGGCTGGCAGATCGGCGGGCAGTCCACTGACCTCGTTCTGATCGCAATGAACGAGAACGGCTTACAGGACATGCTCAAGAACAAGGTCAAGCTTGGCGCCGACGCCGCAGCCTCAGCCGGCCCGGTCGGTCGTAACGCCCAGGCGGGCACGGACTGGAAGCTCAACGCCGAGTTCCTTACCTACTCGCGGTCCAAAGGCCTGTTCGCAGGCCTCGATCTCGATGGCACCGTCCTCTCGCAGAACCGCGACGACACCCGCACCGAGTACGGCTCGGACATCCCCTTCGACACCGTCCTGAAGGGAAACCAACCCGTCCCCGACAATGCCAAACCGTTCGTTCGCACAGTGCGCTCGTACTTTGTCAGTTCCAAGGATGAGCATGAGACTCACGAGACTCACGACGCCCACTAGAAACAGCTTGTAGCAACCGCCAGAAGCCGCCAACCGGACAACCTCCGTTGGCGGCTTTTGCTGTCTTTGCACGATCTCAACGTTTCATCCACTAAACTGGAAGCTTGACTCGCGCACGCCAATCAAACCCCGAGCCGCCGTCCCGGCCTACGCTCCGCCAGATCTTCGAATTCATCCTCGCCTGGCTCTTCATCCACGCCCTCCGCATCCTTCCGCGCCGCGCAGCCCGCGCTGCCGGAGTTGCGATTGCGCGGATTGCCTACGCCTCGCTCGGACGCCTCCGCAGGGTCGGCCTGCGCAACCTCGAACTCGCTTTCCCAACGATGTCCACCGCCGAGCGCGCCCACGTTCTGCGGCAGGAGTACCGCAACCTCGGCTGGCTGCTCGCCGAATTCTGCCAGATGTCCAAGTACACCCCCGCCTTTGCCGGCCGCTTCATCCGCTACGAGGGCCTCGAGCATTACCTCGCAGCGCGCGACCGCGGCAAGGGTGTTCTGGTGCTCACCGGCCATCTGGGAGCATGGGAGCTATCGAGTTTCTATCACTCGCTCGCCGGCTATCCCATGGGCATGGTCATCCGCCGCCTCGACAATCCGCTGGTCGACCGTATGGTCAACCGCATCCGATGCCGCCACGGCAACCGCGTGCTGCACAAGGACGACTTTGCCCGCGGCCTGCTCGCGGCCATGCGCGCGGGAGAGACCGTCGGCATCCTGATGGACACCAACATGACGCCTCCCCAGGGCCTCTTCGTGCCCTTCTTCGGAGTGTCCGCCTGCACCGCCTCCGGCCTCGCCCGGGTCGCGCTCAAGACGGGCGCGGCCGTTCTGCCCGGCTTTCTGCTGTGGGAGGAGTCGGAGCGCCAGTATGTGCTCCACTTCTACCCCGAACTCGCCCTTGCCGACACGGGCGACTCCGAAGCCGACACGGTCGACAATACCGCCCGCTTCACCTCGGTGCTCGAAGACGCGATCCGCCAGTATCCATCGCAGTGGCTGTGGATGCATCGCCGCTGGAAGACACGCCCCATTGGCGACCCGCCCCTCTACTGACACCGCCAAGCCAGGGCAGGCGAGTCTAAAATTGCGCTCCGCGTTGGCGGCTCCGGAAGATTCCCGCTCGCAATGCCATGGATTTCGCATCTCACTGAAGGTGCAAGGTTATTCATACCTCGCCCGGAGAACGCAATGTCCTTTGGAATCTATGCAGTCGGCTATCTCATTCTGATCATTGGTGTGGCCTACCTCGCCCACCTGATGCATGTTCCGCAGGCCTACATCATAGCCATCGCCATCATTCTGTTTGGCATCGGCATTGTGACTGGCGTCCAGAAAACGCGGAGCAAGGATCCAAGCTAGAAACGACCCGGTCGCAGAGTCGATTTCGGAGCCGCATTTACAATCAGATTCGTGGATACCTCGACAATTGTCATTCTGGATTTTGGGTCGCAATACACCCAACTGATCGCGCGCCGGATCCGCGAGTTCAACGTGTTCTCGGTGGTGCTTCCCTGCACCGCTCCGATCGAGCAGATCCGGGCGTTGGCGCCGCTGGGCCTGATTCTCTCGGGCGGCCCGAGTTCCGTCTATGACGCGGATGCTCCGGCAGCCGACCCGGCTTTGCTTGCGATGGGCCTGCCCGTCCTCGGCATCTGCTACGGATTGCAATATATCGTGCATCACCTGGGCGGCCGAGTGGAGCCTGCGCCGGCGCGGGAGTATGGCCATGCGCAGGTAGAGGTCGTCGCCGAAACCGCGCTATTCCGTGGCCTGCCACGTTTGCTGGATGTATGGATGAGCCACGGGGATGAGGCGAAGACCCTGCCCGAAGGGTTTGAACTGACCGCGAAGACCCCCAATGCGCTGGCCGGCATCGCGGACGAGAAGCGGCGGATCTGGGCCGTGCAGTTTCATCCCGAGGTGGCGCACACTCGCCAGGGCATGGAACTGCTGCGCAACTTTGTCCTCGACATCTGCGGCGCGAAGGCCGACTGGACGCCCGAACACTTTATTCAGACAACAGTGGAGCAGGTGCGAGCCCAGGTCGGCGATGGCCATGCGATCTGCGGCTTGAGCGGTGGGGTCGATTCGAGCGTGGCGGCGGTGCTCGTGGCGCGGGCGATCGGCGACCGGTTAACGTGCATCTTCGTCAACAATGGCGTGCTGCGCAAGGACGAGTTTGCCAAGGTGCAGAAGACGATGCGCGAACAGCTTGGACTGCGCGTAGTCGCTGTGGATGCGAGCGAGCGGTTTCTGGATGGCCTGGCGGGCGTGACCGATCCCGAGCAGAAGCGCAAGGTGATCGGCGGCGAATTCATCGCGGTCTTCGACGATGAGGCGAAGAAGATCTTCGAGTCGGAGAAAGGTTCGTCTCACTCCGGCGGCAAGGAGATTGCGTGGTTGGTGCAGGGCACGCTCTATCCCGACGTAATCGAGTCTTCGAGCGTGAAGGGACCGTCGCAGACGATCAAGAGCCACCACAACGTCGGTGGACTTCCCGCGGACATGAAGCTGAAGCTGATTGAGCCACTGCGCGATCTGTTCAAGGATGAAGTGCGGCGCATCGGCCGCGATCTTGGCATGCCGGAAGACATCATCGAGCGACAGCCGTTTCCGGGCCCAGGGCTCGCGGTGCGCATCCTTGGCGAGGTGACGGCGGAGCGCGTAGCCCTGCTGCAGGAGGCCGACGCGATCGTCGTCGACGAGATCAAGGCGGCGGGACTGTATCGCAAGGTGTGGCAATCGTTCGCGGTGCTTCTGCCCGTGAAGAGCGTCGGCGTGATGGGCGATCAAAGGACGTATGGCTACACGTGCTGCGTGCGGGCAGTGCAGTCCGAGGACGGAATGACCGCGGATTGGGCTCCGCTGCCTTACGAAGTACTGCGAGCAATATCGAGCCGAATTGTGAGTGAGGTCCGTGGGATCAATCGCGTGGTGTATGACATCACGTCGAAACCGCCCGGCACAATCGAGTGGGAGTAGAACGCCCGCAGCACTCTCAATGAGCACTGGTCAATAAGACGATGTCGACGCGGCGATTGCGGGCCCGGCCCTCCGCCGTATCGTTGCTCGCCGCGGGATGAAATTCCGCATAGCCGGCGACAGACATCTGCTCGGCGTGGACGTTGGTGTGGAGCAGTAGAAGCCGTGCAATGCTGCTGGCGCGAGAGCTGGACAGCTCCCAGTTCGACGCAAATTGCGTGGTGTGAATCGGGACATTGTCCGTGTGCCCTTCGACACGCAGAGCGGAGTCGGGCAGGGCGGCGGCGATGCGATCCAGCACGGACAGCGCAGACGGACGGATGCCCGCCGCTCCGGATTCAAAGAAGCCTGCTTCTTGAAGCGAGATCACCAGGCCGTTGGCAGACTCGTGGACCCCAATTACGCCGCGGTCAATCTCAGGTCGCGCAGCCTCCTCGACCTGCTGTTTCACAATCAGCATCGACTCTGGCGTCGAAGGCAAAGGAGTCGCCAGCACAGGCGGAACAGCGGAGCCACCGGTTCCTATAAGCCGGGCCGACGGTGGCAACTCTGGATGCGGTTCGAAGATGCCCATCTGGTTGAATGCAGATTGAATGGAGGCGGCTAGTTCCACCTTCTTTTGCTTGTCGGACTGGCCGGTGGCAAACAGCACCACAAAAAACGCAAACAGCAGAGTAATGAAGTCTGCATACGAGACCAGCCAGCGATCATGGCTCACGCGTCCTTGCCTCTTCTTTCGCATCATCCACCTCCCTCGACCGCGTCCGGCCCTTGCTCTCAAAGAGGAAGGTCCGCAGTTTGATCTCGATCATTCGCGGATTCATGCCTTCCTGAATGGAGATCACTCCCTCGAGCATCATCTCCTTGACCATCTGCTCTTCCTGTTGGCGAATTCTGAGCTTGCCCGCGGCTGGCAGGAAGACCAGGTTCGCGAGACCTACTCCGTAGATCGTTGCGACAAAGGCGATCGCGATGCCGCGCCCGACCTCATTAATGTTGTCGAGGCGCTGCATAACCTGGATCAGGCCGATCACCGCGCCGATGATGCCGACCGTCGGCGCAAATCCTCCGGCGGATTCGAAGACCTGCGGAATGCGCTCTTCGCCCTCGGCTTTGTTTTCCAGTTCGAGGCGCATGATCTGACGGACCGCGGACGGTTCGGTGCCATCAATTGCAAGCATCAACGCCTGTTTGAGGAATGGGTCCTCGACCATGTGGAGATCTGCGTCGAGTGAGACAATGCCGCTCTTGCGTGCCTTGACCGCGAACGACACAAGCTGAGTAACGATTTCTTCGTTGTTCCTGCCGCTGGACAAGAAGACCCGCATAAACTGCTTGAGTGCGGCGACAAAGATGTTCAGCGGAAACTGCAGCATCACCGCGCCCATCGTGCCGCCGAGCACGATCATCATCGCGGTTGGCTGCGTGACCTGGGCGATGCTGCCGCCTTCGATCATCAAGCCGCCAAGAATCCCGATGATCGCGAGCAGGATGCCTCCGACGCTGGCGATGTCCATGAATTAGGCCTCTGTCCTTAGGGGCGCTACAGTTGGCTGCCCTTGTGCGTCGGGCTGAGTGCGAATTGCGAGAGCAGCGCGCCAAGTGCGACCGCAGCGTCCGGCCACACAACGCCCAGGATGCGCGCACGGAAGGACAACGCGAGCGACATGACCTCCTGGCAGGACTCCCGAACGACAATCTTGTCGCCTGTAAGAAGAGTCAAAACGGTGTCTGGAGAGGCCTCAGCGAACTTCAACAGATCACAGTTCACGAATAGCTTTTGCCCGTTGAGCCGGGTGAGTTCGATCATGATTGGTCGCTTCCTTCCAATTGGTTATCGGCAGAAACGAGCGAGTGTTGATCTCCATAGGTAGTCAGGATATTTCGCCGCACATACTAAAGTGCCGGTAGGCCGACGCCGATGAGGTGTGGGAACGCGGAGCCTCCCGCTCACTGTATCCGGAACGATGGATTCGGTACCGGGGCGGGCAGTGCGCTTGCGGCTAAATTTGCATCAACAGGAGCGTCACCAAATGTCCTTGGGCATTCTTAATAACATCTCGGCACTCTATGCGCAGAACAACCTCAACTCAACTCAGGCGAGCCTCCAGAACACCCTTCAGCAGCTCTCTTCCGGTTCGCGCATCAACTCTGGCGCCGATGACGCTGCCGGCCTGGCTGTGTCAGATGGTCTGCACGCTAACGAAGCAGCACTTGCCCAGTCTTCCCAGAACGCAACCTCCGGTATTGGCCTGTTGCAGACTGCGGACGGCGCTCTCTCCCAGGTAACTAACCTGCTCGACCGCGCAGTAACCCTAGCCACGGAATCGGCCAACGGCACACTGACTGCAGGCCAAATCAGTTCCGCCAACCAGGAGTATCAGAATATCCTGCAGCAGATCGGCAACATCGGGTCGACTACCAACTTCAACAGCTCGAACGTCTTCAGCTCCAATCCCACCAACATCGTCGTTACCGACGGAACATCAAGCGGCCTCAACACCTATGCAGACACCGTCGGCGCATTGTCCACAAGCAGTGTCGGCACCTCTGCGGGTACGGCCATCGCCACCTCGACGCTTACCCCCGTCACCACGCAGCCCACCGCCGCGGTCACGAAGGTCGCAGGCCAATACACGCTCACGCCGACCGTCAAGACGGATACCCTCTCCGGCCAACTCTCGTTCACGGTCGGCAGCGGATCCGAGATCGACATTGCCGTCACCTCCGGCAACACTACCGCTGTGAAGACGCAGTTGATGGCGGACAGCACCTTCACCGGAGCCGGCCTCACCGCCAGCGTCACCGCGAGCACGGGAGCGCTGGTCATTACTGGCCCAACCTCCGGCGCGAATGTCGCGGCAAACACCGTCGTGTTCACCGGCACCGCTCTCACCGACTCGGTCGCCGTTCCCACCATCACGGGCGCAGCGGGTGTAGCGGCCAGCGCTGGAACAGCTGCCAAGGGACAATTGACCGTCGCCAGCGCAGCCAGCGCCGATACATTCGCCGGCCACATCATCCTGACACAAGGGTCAGAATCCCTGGACATCACCATTGGAGCTGGCTCGCTCCTCGGCGCGGCGTCGGATCCGACGACTGTCCAGGGCCAGATCGCTGCAGCGATCGCGGCGCAACCGAGCACCACTCACTTCGCCGTAGCGACGGAAGGCGGCACTTCCGACAACCCCATCCTCAAATTCACTGGAGACAACAACACGACACCCATCACCATCACCGGCAGCTTTGCCGACACTACCGCCAGTACGAGCGGGACCGTAACCGACAACGCGGGCACGGCAGGCACGGCCCCGAAGGCAGGCACATACGTCCTCTCGGCGATGGGTTCTTCGACCGATACCTTCGGTACCGGCTCAACCGTCACCATCGCGGGCGAGGCAGTCACGCTGGACGGTCTCAGTGGCACCGACGCAGCAGCTGCCATCACGGCTGACACGGTGTTGAGCGGGTTAGACATCACGGCGGCGTTCGACACAACCAGCAAGAAACTCACCGTCACGGGAAAATCCGATGGAACGACTTTCACCGCCGTCCCATCCGGGATAACCGACGTTAGCAGTTCGACGCCCGCTTCCCTTGACCCAACCGCACTGGTCCAAACCAAGGCGCCAGCAGGTAACGCTGCGATCGCCGCCGGAACCAGCGTCATCACCCTGGGTAACTCCACTGATACGCTGTCCGGAAGCCTCACCGTTGCCGTCACCGGCGGTAAGACCGGGACGATGGCGATCAAAGCCGGCACAAGCGGAGCGGCCCTGGCCACCCAGATCACCCAGAACGCCAGCTTCGTGGCGGCTGGCATCTCGGCAGCCTACAGTTCCTCAGCCAACACCGTTACCCTCACCGGTCCCACCGGCGCCTCCAAAGCGCTTACGGTCACCGGCACGGTTACCGATTCCACCGCCAGCGTTCCCGGAGCGGGAGCCGACTTCACTGCGGGCACGGTATCTCGCGACTGCGGCCACCGTTCTCACCACCGTTACCGCCGCCGTTGCCGACGTCGCCTACCAGCGCGGTACGATCGGCGCCGACATCAACCAGCTCACCTCCGCCTCAAACGTAGCCAGTTCCGAAGGCGTCAACCTCACCTCCGCGGAACAATCCATCCGCGCGACCAACTACGGCCAGGCCGCCTCCGACCTGTCCAAATACCAGATTCTCTCGCAGACCGGCATCAGCGCTCTGGCCCAGGCCAACAGCGTCCAGCAGGAAGTCCTCAAGCTTCTCCAATAATCACTGAGGCGATTAGAGAATCGGGCGGCCCCAACCAGGGCCGCCCGTCTTTCTTGCTCCGGCTTTGCAGGCTTCTCAATAGAATCTTCTAATCCCTGGCTTGGTCAGATGGCAACACACATGCTCCCATCCAGACCAGACGGAAAGCGCCGCACCACGGCCAAAGGCAATCCATGGGAACAGTGGGAATCAACTTCGGTGCGGCCACCAGCGGCGGTGGCTTCGACGTCACCACCACGGTTGCCAGCATGGTCGCCAACCTCAAGGCGGTCGAGACTCCCTGGACCACGCAACTCACTACCTTGAAGGCCCAGGACACGGCCTTCACCTCAATGGGCACCGACCTCGCCACCCTCAGCACAAGCCTTCTCGCGCTCACCGACTTTCAGGGAGTGATGGTGGCCAAACAGGGTTCCAGCTCCGATACCAACCTGCTCGCGCTGACATCCGCCGGCCCCACCGCAGTTGCGGGCAGCCATACCATAGTCGTGACCAAGCTTGCACAGACCTCCTCGCAATACTCCGCCACCGTTCCTGCCTCGGACGTCCTCAGCGGTGCCCTCACCATTCAAGTCGGCATCGGTACTCCCACCACCATCCCTGTTGTCAGCGGCACCAGCGACACTCTCACTAGCTACGCGACCGCGATCAATCTCGCGGACATCGGCGTCACCGCCAGCATCATCTCCGATACCGCCGGCTCGCGCCTTTCGCTCGTCAGTAACACCAGCGGCCTGGCCGGCCAGCTCACGGTGACCAGCGGCGGCACCACCCCTGAGACCTCCGTGACGACAGCCGCCGGGGCAAGCGTCGCCTCCACCTCATCGGTCGCTGCAACAAGTACATTCACGCTACCTGCGTCGACAGCCGAGCTTTCAGGTACATTCAGCTACTCCGTCGGCGGCGGAAGCGCGAACACGGTCGATCTCGGAGCCACCCCTTTGCCGCTCACCGCGACTGTAGCGGCGTTGAACAGCGCCACCGGCTTCTCCGGTGCAGGGCTCATTGCCAGCACCAGCGGAGCCAAGCTTGTCATCACCGGCTCCACCGGAGTACCCACCATCGACACCAGCGGAAGTTCGCTCACCACTACAACTCCAGTCGCCACCTATAGCGCCCTCACCGACACCAGCGTCGGCACGACAGGAACAGCCGTAGTCATGAACACAGGATTGACGGGCCAAAACGCACAGCTCACGGTCGACGGCCTCTCCGTGGACAGCGCCTCGAACACTGTCAGCACCGCAATCCCTGGAGTCACCTTCCAACTTCTTTCCGCCGATAACTCCACCAATATCCAGGTGCAGATTGCCAACGACAACATCACCGTGGCGACCGCATTCTCCACCTTCGTCGGTGCATACAACGCGGTTGTCAAGGACATCAAAACGCAGGAGGGGCTCGATCCCTCAGGCAATCCAGAGCCACTCTACGGAAACACGGTCATCTCGCAGTTGCAAAGTTCACTCTCACTTGCGCTCACGTCGGGAACCGCAAGCGGCACTGTCAAAAGCTTGTATCAGATGGGGATCTCAGTCAACCAGGATGGGACACTCGCTCTCAATTCCACAACTCTCGACTCAGCGCTCAATTCCAACTACCAGGACGTCGTGGGCTACCTTCAGAACGCCGAGAGCTTCGGTCTCAAATTTCAAAATTCGCTGGACCAGCTCGGCAACCAGAGTCCCGTAGGCGCCATCACACTCGCCCTCCGCGCCAACTCAACCCAGGAAACCACGTTCAACAGCAACGTTACGGCCGAGGATGCCCTGATCGCGATCAAGCAGGCAAGCCTCACCCAGCAACTCAACCTCGCCAATGAGATCCTCCAGGCGATCCCCCAGCAACTAGACGAAGTCAACCAGCTCTACAGCGCCATGACCGGCTACAACACCAGTTCATCTCACTAGGATCATCATGGAAACGGCATATCAGCAGCAGGCACTCCTCAGCGCGAATGGCATCGAACTCGTGATCGCGCTCTACGATGGCGCCATCCGGTTTCTCTACCGCGCTATCCAGTGCGTCGAAGAAGACGACGAGATCGGTCGCCGCGCAGCGGTCAAGCGCGCCGTCGATATCATCATGTACCTGCAGGCGCGCCTGCGCACCGACATCGGGGGTAAGCCCGCTGCGGCGCTCACCGATTTCTACACAGCCATGTTCACCATGACGCTCGAAGCCTCTCACGTCGCCTCAAGCAAGCAGTTTGCCGAAGTCATCTCGTGCCTGCGCAACGTCCGGGACGCGTGGACGGTCGTCGCCCGCGATCCTGAAGCCCAGAAGCTTCTTCCCCGCGAACTGCGCTCCCAATCCGAACGCTATTCCACCACCACGTCCAAACCAGTTTCACTCGCCGCCCGTGCATCTGACGACTTCGTCCCCACCATTTGGTCGGCATAACTGGTTCCACATCCCTGTACTGCTCGGCATCCCGACCTAGCTTGTCCAAAAGCCCTCATGCACCTTGCCCGCCTCCTCTTCGAGGTGAGGTCCCGCGACTGCAATCTGCTTCTGGCCACGCGCGAAGACTTCGCGGCAGGGCAGATCGAGTGTCGGAACGCCCCTCCGCGCAGACCGTTGTGCATCGCAGACACAGGTCCGCGCAAAACTTCACCAAATCGCAATATGAGGATAGATACGCGCGCAACCCTCGTTGCCACTTAGGTTTACTGAGGTCCACGCAGCCGTGAGAGTCAATGCTCAGCTCGGCAAAACACGTCCATTCTAGACGTGAAACATTACCCCGCATCCTGGCTCTGTAGTCCAACGACTTATCTGGGAGGGCTTATCAGCACTAACACATTTCTATCAATTCACGCAGCAATAATCCCCAACTCCGCATCTCGCGGTGCGGATGAAACACCAGGAATTGTCTCACCAGCCACGTGAGTTACGAGTGGCGGAGAATGTCCCACCCCAGATAGTTTTCCAACCCCTCCGCCAATGCGCCTGAGCAATGCGCCCCCGTCATCGCCGCGTGGTGCTCGAAACCATTGCGGCAGATATACCGCATCAATTCGGGAAGACGTGGCACCTGAACCACCGCCTTGGTTCCGAACGTATCAAGCGGATCATCGGTGAAGCGTCCCTCTCCAACATACGCGCGAATCTTCCCGGTAATATCGTCCGTACCAACGCGGCCAAACGTCACCGGCCCAGCGGGTGTGCGTCCTGCCAGAGCACCTACAGTATTCGCCTCACCCAAAACAGTACCCAGGATGGGTGCGGTTCCGATCCGGATGTCAGGGAGAAAATCCTTTGCCCAGTTGCCGCAATGGAAGAAGACACATTTATCATCCTGGTCCCCATAGTTATTGTTCCAGTCCACGAGTGCCGAGGGACGATCGCTGGCAAGCTGTAGCGCGTACATGCTAACGACTCCCGCGATGTCCACCTCGCACGCGCTCGGCATCATCTGTTCGCTCATCATGCTCATAATGGTGCAGACATTCACGTGGTAGTTCTTCTGCATGCTGCTCCAGCACTGGATCGCGGTGGCCGTAAGGCCCAGTTCGTCCATCCACCCATCGAGCACGACGGCAAACTTTGCCATGCGCAGCAGACTTTCGTCCGGTGCAGCCGAGCTGTCGGCATACGCGCGAATCAATTCGATCCGTTCCTGCACTCGCCTGTCAGAGTTTTCAATCTCCGCCGCTTTGCCAAAAACCTCCGATAAATCGATCGTATTCACACTGATCCCCGCGGCCTCCAATAGCTTCTCGCTATACCGCGTAGTGTTAAACGCATTTGGCCTTGCTCCCACTGCGCCTATCCGAACACGCCGCAACCCCTTCACAACGCGGCATACTGCAAGAAACTCGACAAGATCTTCCTTGAAGCGCTCCGATCGAATGGCAACGGTATGATCCCGCGTAAGTGAGAACTTCATTCCGTACTGGCGCAGGTTATTGCACACTGATATCTTTCCGCAGAATGCGTCTCGCCTTCGTTCAAGCCCAAACTTGTCAAGGTCATCGGGACAAGCATGGACAAGGATTGGGCAACTCAACTCACTGAGTCGCAATGCGTCGGCAATGCCCTTCTCATCGCCAAAGTTAGGCAGGCAGACCAGAATCCCGTCGATACGATGCTTCTGCTCACGCAGGACCTGACCGCAAAGCACGGCATCCCGCCAGGTCTCCACCGCGCCCAGCTTGGTCTGCTCTGGCGTCAGCGCAACCATTTCAATGCCTAACTCTGCCAGCACCTGCGTCACATCGCGGCGAGCTTCAGAGACTAGTCCGTCCGGAAAGAAGTCTCGATTTCCAACAATTACGCCCAGGGTCATCGGTTTCGCACCAACCATAGCAACTCTCCTTCACTGCACTCACAATAGAGCCCCGCCGAGCAGAGCTAATTGACCTACGAAATCACTCTCTCTAAGTTAGGCGGCTCCGTCTTTCTCACCTGCTCTTGTCAACGTTTTCAAAATTCTGATACCGGTCAGCATTTGCTTTCGTCACCAGTTCGCAAGGAATCACCTGGATCTCTGGCTTGTTTGTCGCACCCGTCTTAATCATCTGATCAGCTTCGTCCATCGCTAGGCGAGCTATCAGGACCGCCGGCTGAAGCGCGGTTGCCTGCAACTCCCCCGCTTTGATGGCCGCTATCGCATCGGGACTCCCGTCAAAGCCCACGATCTTAATCCCCTTCAGCCCGGCTCCCTTCACGGCCGCAGTGGCTCCCAGAGCCATTGTGTCGTTCCCTGCGATAATGCCCGCAATCTGTGCGTGCGCCTGCAACATTGTCTCGGTCTTTGAAAATGCCTCTGCCTGGCTCCAGTTAGCACTCTGTGCGGACACCATTTTCATCCCGGGAATCGCGTCAAGCACAGCATGGAAGCCATTCGTCCGCACCCTTGCGTTCGTGTCACTCTCCCGCCCGAGCAATTCCACGTACTCGCCCTTCTTGCCAAGCGCTCGGGCAAATTCAGCAGCCACCAACTGCGCTCCCTGATCGTTGTCACTTTGAATCTGAGCCTTGGCCAGCCCCGTCGTATTGATGGCCCGGTCTATCAAGAAGCACTTAATACCCGCCTTGGCTGCACGACGAACTGCCGAGACCGACGCGTCCGTCCCAGCATTGTCCAGAATCAATATTGCCGCATTGCTGGCGATTGCAGCGTCAATCAGGTTGTCCTGCCGATACGCATCATCGTCATGTGCATCGACACGGACGCGATATCCCAACTCAGAGGCACGCGCAGACGCAGCGTCAGCCTCGGCTTTAAAAAAGGGGTTGTCCTGCGAAGGAACAAGAATGACAACGAGAAGGCGCTTGTCCGGTGCACGGCAGCCTGCCAGCAGAACAAGGGAACAGCCAAGCATCAATATCCGGGCAACTCTCACACTGTCACCTTCCCCAGACTTGCCCGGCTACGCAACAAAGCCGGCATCAACCGCGCCTGCACCCGCAACTGCAATTGATCCACCGTCACAGCAAGTACGATCACAACGCCCTTGATAACGATCTGCCAGAACTCCGAAACGCCCATCATCACTAGACCATCGGCGAGCACCCCGATAACGAATGCGCCAATCAACGATCCGCCGACTGATCCGCGTCCACCCATCAATGACGTTCCACCCAGCACCACGGCGGCGATGGCGTTTAGTTCAAAACTCTCGCCGGTGGCGGGGTGTGCCGACTCCAACTGGGAAGCAATTACGATCCCCACCAGCCCCGCGCAGATACTGGAGAACACATAGGTGACAATCTTGACCCGCTCAACCCGGATGCCAGACAGCCGTGCTGCACGTTCATTTCCGCCGACCGCGTACACATGACGCCCAAAGGGCGTACGAAGCGCTACGACGGCAGCAATCGCACCGATCACGGCCATCATCCACACCGGCGACGGAACGCCGAAGAGAAAGCTCTGCCCAATCCAGGTAAAGCCAGTCTGTTTCGCCGCGCTTCCCGCGAGGTTCGGGAACGTCGCGCCATGAGATAGCAGAAGCGCAGATCCTCGCGCGATATAGAGCGTGCCCAGCGTAGCAATAAATGGCGCTACCCCGAGTTGCGTCACCATCACACCATTCATCAAGCCAACCAGGCTACTAACCACCAGCGCGATCACAACCGCTGCCAGTGTGCCCGTGGAGTGGCCAAAGAGCCCAACCGTCAGCAGACCACCTGCCACCATCCCTGAAAGGCCCGCAACCGACCCGACGGACAAATCAATTCCGCCAGCGAGCACCACGAAGGTCATGCCGACGGCGAGTAATGCACTGATGGCCACGTGCTTGGCGAGAATGGATAAATTATTCGCTGTCAAAAAGCTCGGTGTCAGTGCCGAAAACAGGATCAGCAGTGCAACAAGCACGAGCACCGCCCGCAACTTAAGCAGAAGAACGACACCGTCTGCCCATCCCATCTTGGTCATGCAGACACTCCCACGGCAGGGCTGGCCGCCGCAAACAATCCTTCATCCGTAAGTTCGGCGGCACGAAACTCGGCGGCGATACGTCCTCGCGCCATCACCAGCACACGATCTGCAAGCAACCGCGTCTCTTCCATCTCCGACGTCGTAAACAGAACGCTTAGCCCCTGCGCGGCCAGTTCACGCAGCGCAAGATAAATATCCGCCTTCGCTCGAACATCAACACCCCGCGTCGGCTCATCCAGCAGCAGGACGGACGGCCGCCTCATAAGGCACCGAGCCAGCACCACTTTCTGCTGGTTACCCCCGCTTAGCGTAGTCACGGGGAGTTCCAGGTCCACTGCGGATATCTGCACTTGAGCCGCAACCTCTTTCACCCTCTTACTCTCATCGACTCGCGCCAGGAAGCCGTGGCGAGAGAAATCCGCAAGTGAAGCAAGACTAATATTTTCACGGATGGAGAGCCCGGGAACGAGGCTGTCCCTCTGTCTGTCTTCCGGGGCCAGGGTGATGCCCGCGCGGATGGCTGCAGCAACGTTGTTCAACGCTACTGGCTTCCCACACACCTTGACCAATCCCGCATCGGGCCGTTGCAATCCCGCCAGCGCTTCCATCAATTCGGTGCGCCCGCTTCCCAGCAACCCGTAGATACCGACCACCTCACCCTTGCGCACCGAAAAACTCACTCCGTCCACAGATGGACGTCCGGACTGCCGCACACATAGTTCTTCAACTTCCAATGCAAGTTCCGCCGACGGCAACGGCACGTTACGCGAACCGGCTTCGGATCCACTTCGACCACTCATGCGCTCCACAATCCAGGCGCGATCCACACCTCCGCGCACACCCTCGCCAACAATCTTTCCGTCACGGAGAACGGCAAAGTAGTCGCCTAAATACAGCAGTTCACTCAAGCGGTGTGAGATGTACACGATTGCAACACCTCGCGACTTCAAGTCTTCGATGACTCGGCAGAGCATCTCAGCCTCAGCGGAACTCAGCGCGGAGGTTGGCTCGTCCAGAATGAGCACCTTTGCACCATGCGCCAACGAGCGCGCCAGTTCCACCAATTGCCTGCAACCAAGGGAGAGGTCACCCGACGCTATCCGCATCGCCTTGATATCCATTGGCATGCCGATGTGTTTTAGAGCGACACCGCTCTGCTGCTCCTCATTTCGTTGGTCGACTAAAACTCCCGCCCGAACAAGTTCGCGGCCAGCGAAGATGTTCTCCGCGACATTGAGATTGTCCAGCACCGCAAGCTCCTGATGCACAATTGCTATCCCTGCCGCCGTGGCATCTCTGGGCGAGCGAAGTCGCAGCGCCTTCCCCTCCATCCATATCTCGCCCGCAGTTGCTTCTTCGACGCCCGCAATCAGCTTCATGAGCGTTGACTTGCCCGCGCCATTCTCGCCAATGAGAACATTCACAGCCCCGCGCCGCACACGGAACGTCACGTCATTCAGCGCAAGCTGGGCTCCGTATTGTTTGGTCATACCCAGAGCTTCGAGTACAACCGGGTGCAAGCTGTCTTGAATATCTTCTGTCACGCTTGCACCTCCCGAAGTCGTGCACGTTGTACCGCAAGCTTCCACTCCGCATAGCGAGCTTCAGCTTCCGCCGTCTGCATCCGCGGATAAAACGTATCCGCTTCAGGCTGCAACTCCACGAGATCTGCGAGCGTGCTCCACCAGCCCAGCGTCAAGCCGCCAAACCACGCAGTTCCCAGTGCGGACAGATCTTCATGGCCGGATCGCACAACAGGCCGCCCAATGATGTCCGCCTGGAATTGCATCAACGCATCATTCCGTGTGGCTCCGCCATCCACATGCAGCGCCGGCAGATTGCAGCCGGACTCCTCCACCATTGCCGTAAGGACATCTCTTACCTGAAATGCAATCGCCTCGAGCGCAGCAAGCGCAAGATGTCCAGCGCGACTCGTGCGACCCAACCCTGTCACAGTGCCGCGCGCAACACTGTCCCAATAAGGCGCGCCAAGACCGAGCATGGCCGGCACAAAGTAGACTCCGCCGCTGTCTTTCACCGTACCGGCGAGCGCAACGGCATCGTTGACCGGATCCCCCAACCCCAGAAACTCGCCTACCCATTGCACGGCCGACCCAGTCATTGAGACATTGCCTTCGAGCGCATACTGCACGTCAGCTATCGGTAAGCCCCACGCTATGGTTGTGGCAAGTTTCGACTTCTCCCTTAACCTCGGCAGCCTTGGCAGCAATGTCATCAGAGAAGAGCCAGTCCCATAGGTTGCCTTAACGCTTCCCGGACTAAAACACGCATGCCCCGCCATGGCTGCATGCGAATCGCCCATCGCGCTGACGATCGGAACTCCACGTAGGCCCTCGATGCCAGAGCACTCGCCAAATACTCCACTCGACATCTTCACCGTGGGCAGTACAGCCCGCGGCACTTCAAACAACGCGAGAAGCTCTTCATCCCAGTCTGCGGACTCCAGATTGAGCAGTTGGGTGCGCGAAGCATTGGACACATCACAGGCATGCTCCTTGCCCTCCGTCAGCATCCAGATGAGCCAACTATCGATCGTGCCGAAACAAACATCTCCCGCCGACGCCTGCTCCGGCAATCCAGACACATTTTCAAGCAGCCACTGTATTTTGCTCGCAGAAAAGAGCGGATCAACCCCAAGCCCCGTGCGTTCCCGCAACATCGGTTCACGATGATCCGCAGCCAGTTGCTCACAGATTGCAGCCGACCGGCGGCACTGCCAAAGAATTGCAGGTGCAACCGGAGTGCTCGTTGTCCGCTGCCAAGCCACCACCGTCTCCCGCTGGTTCGAGATCGCAACCCCGTCGACACTGCCATGGTTCTGCGCGGTCCACGCGAGGCATTCCCTTACCACCGCGACAACACTCTTCCAAAGTTCGACGGCGTCTTGCTCCACCCAACCTGCGCGCGGGCTGCTTACTTTGACGGGAACCGACGTCCTGAAAACAGGCTGCCCTCGACGCCCCACGAGCAGGCCCTTCGTGTTCGTTGTGCCTTGGTCGATGGCCAGTATGTAGTCCGCGCTCACCCGGCCGCCACCTTTTGCAGCAACTCGACCGCGGCCGTCTCGATGCCCTTCGCGGTCAATCCAAAATGTTCAAGCAGAAACTCCGCGCTGCCAGTTGGAGCGAACACGCCCGGGACACCCATCCGCTTCACTCGCACGGGATATTCGTCCGCCACAATCTCTGCGACGGCGCCGCCTAGTCCGCCATAGACCGAGGCCTCTTCGATGGTCACGATGCCGCGTGTCTCCTTCGCGGCGGCGATCACAGCTTTGCGATCCATGGGGGCCATGCTGGACATGTTCAATACTCGCGCCTCGATCCCGCGCTGGTGCAGCAATTCCGCAGCCTTCAGAGCACGCGACACTAGAATCCCGTTCGCCAGCAAGGCAACATCGTTCCCTTCTCGCAACATGATCGCCTTACCTGGTTCAAAGACAAAGCTGTCCGGAAATATCTTCGGCACCGGCATGCGGCTCATGCGAAGGAATACAGGACCGACGTAATCCTTGGCCCACAGCATGGCCGCGCGCGTCTCTGCAGGATCGGCCGGCACGACCACCATCAAGTTTGGAATAACCCGCGTCCAGGCCAGGTCTTCAATCGAATGATGGGTCGGGCCGAGTTCCCCATAAGCCATGCCACTCGACATGCCGCACAACTTCACATTGTTCTTCGCATAGCCGAGATCAACCTTCACCTGCTCCATCGATCGCGCAGTCAGAAAGCACGAAGCACCACAGCAGAACGGAATCATTCCGCCATTCGCAAGTCCGGCACTGACACCAACCATGTTTTGTTCCGCAATCCCCACATTCACGAACCGCCGCGGATAACGGCTTCGAAACCCCTTCAGCTTGGTTGAACTTACCGAATCGTTCACAACCGCGCACACACGCTCATCTTCCATTGCCATCGCGTCCAACGTAGATGTAAACGCATCGCGGCAATCGAATGTATCTGCCGTCTTCGCTACCTCAATACTCATACGCCGTCCTTCATCAACTCATCAATTGCGGTCGCCAGTTGGGCATCCGAGGGCACTCCATGATGCCACTCCGGCTTGTTCTCCATAAACGACACGCCATGACCCTTGATCGTGTTGGCAATCACGCAGGTCGGTTTACCGCGCGTTACCGGCACAGAACCAAGCGCGCTCAGCAACTCACCATGGTCATGCCCGTTAACTTCCACCACACTCCAGCCGAACGCGCGCCATTTGTCGCCCAGCGGATTCATGTTGATCGTGTTCTCGGTAAAATCGCCCTGCTGAATCCGGTTCCGGTCCACGATCAGGACAAGGTTGTCGAGTTCGTACTGCGCGGCACACATCGCCGCCTCCCAGTTACTTCCCTCTTGCAACTCGCCGTCCCCGGTGAGCACAAAAGTCCGCCAAGCGGAACCCTGCATCCTGGCCGCGAGCGCACACCCCGTAGCAATTGGCAGCCCATGCCCCAGCGGACCCGTATTCGCCTCCACTCCCGCAACCTTGTTTCTGTCAGGATGCCCATTCAGCTTCGACATCGGATCCATGAACGTCGCAAGAGCTGATTCGTCGAGCATCCCGGCCGCGACAAGAGTTGCATACAGAGCCGCGGAACAGTGTCCTTTGCTCATGATGAATCGGTCCCTCTCCGGCCATGCGGGATTCTTCGGATCAATCTTCATGACTGCCAGATAGAGGGTTACGAGCAGATCTGCAGAAGAAAAATCTCCGCCCGGATGCCCCAGCTTCGCATGATGCACCATCTGGAACGCATGGATCCGCACCGCCCTGGAGGCTTTGCGCAGGCGGTCCTCCAAAATCAACATCTCTTCTGATTGAGTTGCATTCATTAGGTCTTTGCGCCGCTCCCTGGGGCTACGTTGCCTCTCCAGCGCTACCTTTTTACACGAGACCGCGGCCGTTGGATACAATGATGCGCAAATGAACCGTCGCGAAATGCTGAAGCTAACCTCCGCCACCCTTGCCACACTGGCCCCCGCCGTACCCGGAGTTGCCCAGGGGTCAGTCGCCGATGCCGCGCACAATAGTGTCCCTCGATGGGAGGTCTTTGAACTTACCCTCGCTGGCCCCTCCTCCGGCAATCCCTTCACAGAAGTCCAGGTCGCTGCAGCCTTCACGCTGGGCCACAGAACAGTCAACGCTAATGGCTTCTACGATGGGGGCGGAACCTATAAACTCCGCTTCATGCCAGATGCAGAGGGCGCCTGGAGTTACAAGACCAGCAGTAATGTCGCACCACTCAACGGTAAGACTGGAACATTCACCTGCACCGCTCCTCCGGCCGGAGTACACGGGCCGGTTGGAGTGCGCAACACGCATCACTTCGCCTACGCCGACGGGACCCCATTCTTCCCGTTTGGTACGACCTGCTATGCCTGGATGCATCAGTCCGAAACTCTACAGCAGCAAACGCTTGAAACTCTGCGCACCGCGCCCTTCAACAAAATTCGCATGTGCGTCTTTCCCAAGAGCTATCAATACAACCACAACGAGCCCCCGTTCTATCCCTTCGAGCGTGACGCGGCGGGCAAGAGTGACTTCACACGGCCGAACCCCGCGTTCTTCGCCCACATCGAGCAGCGAATCGCCGATCTGCGCAAAATGGGGATCGAAGCAGACCTCATCCTGTTTCATCCTTACGACCGATGGGGATACGCAACGATGCCCGCAGACATGGACGATCTCTATCTGCGTTATGTGCTGGCGCGGCTGTCGGCGCACCGTAACATCTGGTGGTCCCTTGCGAATGAGTGGGACCTCATGAGAGCGAAATCCGTGCAGGACTTCGACCGCTTCTTTCACATCGTAGAGCAGCACGACCCAGCAGGCCACCTGCGGTCCGTCCACTATTCTCACGTGATGTACGACTACTCCCATCCGTGGGTGACGCATGCGAGCCTGCAGACCTCTAAATTTGAATCGGCGGAAGATTGGCTGAAGGCATGGCAGAAGCCAATATGCTTCGACGAAGTTCAGTATGAAGGCAATCTGAACAGCCGCTGGGGCAACCTCTCCGGCGAGGAGATGACCCGGCGCTTCTGGCTCGGCGTAATCGCCGGCTGCTACGTTACCCACGGCGAGACGTATCTCGACCCCAGCCAGCCTTTTGATGAGAACGCAACGCCGACGCTGTGGTGGTCGCACGGCGGCAAACTGCACGGAACCAGTCCGGCGCGCATTGCCTTCCTGCGCAAACTGGTGGAAGAAACTGCCTCCGCTGCCGGCAAAGAGGCGAAGCGTACTGGACTTGAGGCGCAACCTGCGGCGTACTACCTGAATGCATCCACGCTGGACGCAACCGGCAAAGTGACCGAAGGAATCCTCTACTACATGGATTACCACCAGCCGATCTACTATGACTTCCCCTTGCCCGAAGGAACATTCACCGCGGAGTTGATCGATCCCTGGGAAATGAAGGGTACCCCGCTATCGGGGACGTTCAGCGGAAGGACGAAGCTGAAGCTTGGCGGGCGCCCCTACCAGGCCCTGCGTTTTCGACGAGTCTCCTGAGACCACACGCTTGCTTCAAGAAACGCAGTGGACGGACCACCATCATCGCCTGTGCTCGGGATACGCCAGGGTCCCTTCCTATTCGGTATCTATCGCATCTGCACCGCAGGGAGCAGGAGCAAGAGCCTTGCCTTCTCACATTCAAAAAGTGTAGGGTATTCAGCCAGTAGACGAACAAATTCCTCAACGAGCCGCACAATCTGTGAAAATTTTTCGCAACTAAGTGCGCCACCCAAGGTCTGAGGAGTTGTCGGCCCTGCTTCAACCAGTGGAAAGGGTTCATCGAGAGGCTCATCAGGCAGACGTTCCTGGTGGAGGACTGCATGGCTCGTCGAATCGATCTGCGATCTTCGTGTGGCCACCTCGGTTTCGACGGCCTTTTCCTTGGATCTGCATGTCTCTGTGTCATCTTTGGGATCGCCGGATGCGGAGGCTCCAGTTCGACCGCCGCTAGTGTTAGTACAACCCCGCTAGTGACGGTGAGCGGAACCAGCCAGGTAAGGCTGGGGTCGGCGACGCAATTCACCGCCACGGTGACCAACGAGACGAACACCGCCGTAACATGGCAGGTAAATGGGGTTACCGGCGGGTCGGCTACGGTGGGAACGATTTCGGCTACCGGCCTGTACACGCCCCCCGTTACGATTCCAGCGACCAATCCAGTCACGATTACAGCGGTCAGTGTCGCAGTTCCAACGCTCGTCGGAGCGGCGATCGAAACGATCTGGAACCCGTTGCCGACCGTAACCACCGCCACGGTTTCGCAGAACTATGGGGCCACGACGGGGACCCTGACGGTAACCGGCACCGGATTTGTGGCGGAATCCCAAGTGCAGGCCGCCGGCACCTCCATGACAACGACGTTTGTCTCTTCGACCCAGTTGCAGGCGACGATTCCGGCGGGCACTGTTGGGGGAACGATTGCGGTGGATGTGGTGAATCCAAATCCGGGCGGGACGACCTCGACCGTGGCCAATGCGCAAGTTCAGGCATCCTTGCAATCAGCCGCGCGCCTCCTCGACCAGGCCACGTTCGGCCCGACGCTCACCGACATCCAGCATGTACAAACGGTGGGGTTGTAGGGCTATTTGAACGAGCAGTTTGCCCTTCCCGCGACGACCGAGCCGGACATTGCCACCCCACCGCCAACGTTGTGCGCGTCGAATACGATCCCGTGCCAACAGGCGGAATGGTGGCAGGCGGCGATCACCGCTCCGGACCAGCTACGCCAAAGGGTTGCGTTCGCCATGAGCGAGATGTCCGTAATATCGAGCAACTCGGTAAACGCGCGCGCGGTCACACCCTACCAGAACATCCTCCTGAACGACGCGTTCGGCAACTTCTACACGATGATGAAGGACGTCACGCTCTCGCCTGGCATGGGCGCATATCTGAACATGCTGAACAGCGCCAAGCCCACCGGTACGCAGATTGCCAATGAAAACTACGCCCGCGAGTTGATGCAGCTATTCACTATCGGCCTAGTCATGCTGAATCAGGATGAAACACCACAACTGGACGCGAGCGGCAACCCGATTCCGACGTATACGGAGGCGCAGGTCCAGGCCTTCGCGCGCGTCTACACGGGATGGACGTACGCAACCGCGACAGGCGGCATACCTACAAGCTTCCCAAACAACACAGCAAATTATGACTCGCCGATGGCCGCCGTAGAGAGCCAACACGACATGGCCGCGAAGACGCTGCTCAACGGCACAACCCTCCCGGCAGGCCAGTCGTCGAGCCAGGACCTGACCGGCGCCCTGACCAACATCTTCAACCACCAGAATGTCGGCCCGTTTGTCTGCCGCCAACTGATCCAACACCTGGTGACAAGCAATCCGAGCCCCGCCTATGTCGCGCGAATTTCGGCGGTCTTCGCAAACGACGGCACCGGCATCCGCGGAAATATGAAGGCAGTGGTGCAAGCAATCCTGCTCGACACCGAGGCGCGCGCAGGCGACACAAATCCGAGCTTCGATGGCGGCCACCTGCGCGAACCGATGCTCTACATGACCAACATCATCCGAGGCCTCGGCTTCACTTTTGTGGGAGCCGGCGCGGGGACCGGGCCGGA